>CAJTWQ010000003.1 GCA_910579835.1 uncultured Ruminococcus sp. | reverse complement strand
ATAGGTTACGATCAGAATGGAATGCCCGTTTACGGTCAGGCACAGCCTGTGATGTTTGCCCAACCACAGATCATAGGGTACGACCAGAACGGAATGCCTGTTTACGGCCAGGCACAGCCTGTGATGTATCCGCAGCAGCCGGTCCAGCCTCCTGTGCAGGGAGATATATCCGGAATGCAGAACATGAACGGTATGCCCGGAATGCCGCAGATGGGCGGTATGCCGTCAATGCAGCCTTTCGGACAGACTCAGCAGAAGCAGCCGGTTAAAAAGGAGCGTGTGGAGGTTTCCGACGATTTCTGGAAGTTCTTTGACGGAGGAAAATCTGCGGATCACAATGACAGCGATGATTTTTTCGGCAGCAGGGATATGGACAGCGTTTCAGCGAGCGGTCTTGATGTGAGCCGTTTAAAGCGGTTTGAACACAAAAAAAATGATTTCATGAGCGATACTCCTCTTGTGGACGGTTCGCAGCTTGCCGCAAATACGGAAGCAAAATTCAATAAGCTCTATATGCGGCGGACAGAAACGGTAAACGCCAATGATTTGGAAGCTAAAAAAGACGTACATACACAGGATATAATGGGTGTAACAAAGGATGTTGACGCCGGTAAGCTCAATGCTTATCAGCACTATAAGTCCAGAATTTCTATGGAATATACGGATTCCGCCGATGCCTCCAAGCTTGAAGCATATAATCCGGAGCATACAGAGTCGATCATGCTGCAGGCCGACCATGCCGTTGAAGCCCTGCCTAAGAAAAAAACGACTTATGTTGATGAGATCGACGCCATAGAACTGCCTGAATATATGCAGGCAAGAAAAACCGTCCGGGACGATACTCCGCAAATACCGGAGCTGCCGGAAAACAATTTATATTAAGGAAGCACAGAATAAATCATATCTGACGGTTCGGTACGCACCTTGCTTGCGTATTTTCTGTAATTTTGCACAGGAGTTCCTTGACAGGCGGCAGTCTGTCAAAAAATTTCTATACGATCTGACAAAAATCTGACTGCGCGATCTGCGCACCGGATCTAATCAGCGCTTTCTTAAATCCGAATAATATCAGAATTAAAAAATAAAGGAGAAAAAAGACAATGAAGAAGTTCTTTGAAGAATTCAAAGCATTTGCGCTTAAAGGCAACGTAATGGATCTGGCAATCGGCGTTATTATAGGCGCGGCATTCGGAGACATAGTTACATCATTTACTGAAGACTTTATTAATCCCCTTATTGCCTGCATAGGCGGCGCCGAGGTAGGCGGAAGAATTCAGATCGGCAGTACAGGACAGTATCTGAACTGGGGACATTTCATTACGGCTATAATTAATTTCCTTATCATGGCGTTCTGTATTTTCCTTATGATGAAAGGCGTAAACAAGCTTCTCTCACTGGGCAGAAAGAAAGAAGAAGAAGCTGCTGCCGCTCCTCCGGAGCCTACAAAGGAAGAATTGCTTCTCACTGAGATCAGAGATCTTCTTAAAGAAAATAAATAAACAAAAAATCCGCTGTATTTTTAGGTACAGCGGATTTTAGAATATGCCCTCATGTGAAATTTTTCCATTTTCTCTTGACTTTACAAAAAGATATGATATAATACTTTTATAACCATTTATAGTAAACGACAAATTTATTTCGCGTTTACTATTTGCCGATATGCACGCAGCGAACGAAGTGAGCGAATGTGCAAGGCGCTTTAAATTAATTATTTGAAGCAAGGGGGATAAATTTTGATTGCCGGTATTTCTACAGCTTGTCTTTTTCCTAAGCCCCTTGAAGAAAGTCTTTATGATCTTCTGGTCAGCGGCGCCTCTTGTGTGGAGATATTTATCAATACCCATTCGGAGCTGAAAAAAAGCTTTGCCCACGGCGTATCTGCCATGCTGAAACGTTTCGATGCAAAATGCGTTTCCCTTCATCCTTTTACTTGCGAAATGGAACAGCTTATGTTCTTTTCCGACTATGAGCGCAGACTTGCCGACTCCCTTGAATACTATAAACATTACTTTCGATTTATGAATATAGTGGGCGCTGAATATTTTGTATTTCACAGCGGCAAATCGGTTAAATCAAAAGATTTCTTTTGCGAACGCTACAGCAGACTTTACAGGCTTGGCAGAGAATTCGGTATTACTGTGGCTGTTGAGAACGTATCGCGCTGTCAGAGCGGTTCTTCCGCTTATATAAAGGATATTGCCTCTATGCTCGGTAATGAATTCTCATTTGTCCTCGATACAAAGCAGGCGGTGAGGTCAGGAGAAAATCCTTTTAAATTCCTGGACGCCGCCGGAAAAGCCGTAAAGCATGTACATATAAGCGATTCCGGCGAACTTGGAGACTGTCTGCCGATAGGACGGGGCAGATTTGATTTCAGGCTCTTTTTTGACAGACTCTATGAACTTAATCCGAACTGTTCCGTCATTCTGGAGCTTTACAGAAAAAATTTCGTCGGAATAAGCGAGCTTATTTCAAGCTATAATAAACTTAATAAAATGATTGAGAGGAAACAGCCATGAAATGTCCGTTATGCGGCTTTGACGATTCAAAAGTCACCGATTCACGCCATCTGGACGATCGTATAAGACGGAGGAGAGAATGCATTAAATGCCGTGGACGATTCACTACCTACGAGGTAGTGGAAGTTCCTCTGCTTATGGTTGAAAAGCGTGCCGGAGGCTTTGAGACTTTTGATCGCTCCAAGCTTATAAAGGGCATTTTCAATGCTATAAAAAAGCGTCCCGTAACCATAGATCAGGTGGAAGAAATTGCCGATTATGTGGAAAGTCAATGTGCAAATGAAATGCGGAATACTGTAAAATCCAGTGAAATAGGTGATATGGTTCTGGGTAAGCTCAGAGATACGGATCCTATTTCATATATAAGATTTGCTTCTGTATACAAGGATTTTACGGATATAGAAAGCTTTGTGGCTGTTATTAGCGAATTCGATCAGCGCGACGCAGGATCCGGTTCACACTCTTGCCTTTTAACCCGCTGTTCTATCTGCGGTTGTCCGCAGGAGAAAGAAAATAAAAATTAAACGGAGGAAACAAAAAATGAAAGAAATTCTTGAAAACTTTAACGACAAGAGTGCGCAGGGCACATTTGAACCGGAGGACGTACGGAGAAACAATATTCTTGTAATCATATGCTACGTTCTGCCAATACTTTTCTTTCTGCCGATAGTCGTTGATTCAAATTCATCCTACTGCCGCTTCCATGCAAATCAGATACTCACATGGTTTATTTTTGAAGTTGCTTTGGGAGTAGTTTTGGGAATTCTGGCTATTATTCCTGTAATTGGAGCCATTATCAGCGTTATTGCCGGTCTTTGCTTTATCGCAGTTTTAGTTGCTCTCGGCTACGGAGCATACGAAGGAATGGCTGTAAGAATACCTTTTATAGGTAATCTTCTCAACGTATTTTAATATGCCAGACTAACGCCGGTTATGAGACGGACAGGCGAATGCTTCCGCCGTCGTCGCTGTAAACCATTGAGGCAACGGCGGTATTGTCGCACACAAGCAGCTCTGCCAGCATTTTTCTGCTTTCAGGGCTGTAATTTTTTACTTCATAAACATAGAGCTGACCGTTTCTGCCGGCATACTCACGGAGAGGCATTCCCTGTCTGTCCTGGATCAGTGCGTATTCCTCATAGGCCTGAGAAAAATCTGTTGGAATAGTAATATCTTTTCCGGCGATTTCCTCTACTTCCCATCCGTGAGATGCAAAATAGTCTATTCGCTCGCTTACGGTTGACGCCGGCACTCTGCCGCTTCGGGAAGATTCCTTTTCATCGTCCCTGTTTGGAACAAGAATGATCGCCGCTCCCATTACAACTGCCGCAGAAATAAGTATAAATGTACGTTTTTTCATATGTTGACCTCGCAATCTTTTGTGTTCAGTATAAATTATGACAGGAGAGAAAAAATTATGACGCTTATCCGACTTGATAAATTCATTTCCGAGCGTACGGAATATTCCCGGAGTCAGATAAAACAGCTTGCTTCAAAGGGAAATATAACGCTGAACGGCTGCGCTGTCAGGAAAAACGATATAAAAATTGATTCCGATAAAGACAGGGTATCCGTATGCGGAAAGGAAATAAGTTCACAGCGGTTCAGATACTTTCTCGTCAATAAGCCGGAGGGATATGTTTGCTCCACAAGCGATAACGACGGTAAATCCGTTCTGGAGCTTATACCGCCGGAGCTGCGTACAAAGGGGCTTTTTCCGGCCGGGCGTCTTGACAAGGATTCGCTGGGAGCTCTTCTCATCACTGACGACGGTGAGCTTGCACACCGTATCCTCTCTCCGAAGAACCATATTCCTAAAATCTATATTGTGAAACTTGACAGACCATTTCAAAGTAAATATATTGATATATTCAAAAACGAATTAAAATTGACCGGTGGCGAAACATGCCTGCCGGCAAAGGTGAGAAAGGCGGAAAATAGCGATAAACTGGCGTTTGTTGAACTTTTGGAAGGGAAATATCATCAAGTTAAAAGAATGTTTGCCGCAGTTGGAAATCATGTTGACATTCTTATGAGAATTTCGCTCGGAGGTTTGATTCTTCCCGAAACACTGGGATTCGGGCAGTGTATGGAATTATTGCACAAAGATGTTGAAAACTTGTTTATCCGTCCCGATTTTGACCTCTTTTGCCAAAGTTTAAGTCCCTTTTTTTCGGCAATTTTAATAAACAAATAATTGTAACTTTGGTCATTTAACATCTTGAAAAATTCCTTAAAGTTTGGTATTATATTATTATAGCTGATAGTGTATATCGGTAAGAAATTTTGAACTGGAGGACTGGATTAAATGGCAGGCTTAACACTTAAAGGCATTTATAAGAAATATCCGGGCGGCGTTGTTGCTGTTACAGATGTTAATTTAGAGATAAGAGATAAGGAATTTATCGTTCTCGTAGGACCTTCCGGCTGCGGTAAGTCAACTACTCTCCGTATGATTGCCGGACTTGAAGAAATTTCAGAGGGTGAACTTTATATCGGCGACCGCCTTGTAAATGATATTGCCCCCAAGGACAGAGATATTGCAATGGTTTTCCAGAACTACGCTCTGTATCCCCACATGACTGTTTTTGATAATATGGCTTTCGGACTCAAGCTCCGCAAGGTTCCCAAGGACGAGATCGAGAGAAAGGTAAATGAAGCTGCTAAGATCCTTGACCTTTCACACCTCCTGGACAGAAAGCCTAAGGCTATGTCCGGCGGTCAGCGTCAGAGAGTTGCTCTCGGCCGTTGCATCGTTCGTTCTCCTAAGGTATTCCTCCTTGACGAGCCGCTCTCAAACCTTGACGCCAAGCTCCGTGCTCAGATGAGAACCGAGATTTCAAAGATTCACAAAAAGCTCGGTACTACGTTCATCTATGTAACACATGACCAGACCGAGGCTATGACAATGGGTGACAGAATCGTTTGTATGAAAGACGGTTTCGTTCAGCAGGTAGATACTCCCCAGAACCTTTACGAAAGACCTATCAACAAGTTTGTTGCAGGATTCCTTGGCTCTCCTCAGATGAATTTTATTGATGCTGTTCTTAAAGAAGAGTACGGTCAGTTTATTGTTGAATTTGGCTCGGAGGATTCAAGAGGTCAGAAAGGCATAAAGTATCAGATTATTGTTCCCGAGTCTAAGGTTACTCCTGAGCTGGGCAACTATGTAGGCAAGGAAATTATTCTTGGAGTTCGTCCTGAAAGCATTCACGATGAAGATATTTATCTTGCAAACGCTTCAACAGGCGTTATTGACTGTAACGTTGAAATTACTGAAATGATGGGTGCTGAGACTTATCTCTATCTCCTCTGCGAGGGCATTCCGCTTACAGCAAGAGTAAGCCCCAAGTCTACGGCTAAATCCGGTGATGATATTAAGGTTGCTATTGATCCTAATAGAATTCATATCTTTGACAAGGAAACTGAAAAAGCTATCGTTAACTGACGACATCTTTTTATATTTATCTTTTCTTTTGCATTTCCCATGGATATGCGCAGAGACCGCGGCAGTAATGCTGCGGTTTTTGTTTTTACAAATTTCAGTATTTTGCGAAAAACGGCTGTCGGTTAAATTCGGCAGCCGTTTTTTCTTATCTTTTGTTCTTTTCAGTTGTGGTTTTATCTGATTTTTTATCGCTGTCGTGATTGTCGTCGCCGTCTAAGCCGTCGATCACATCCCCGATTGCATTTGTTGCGCCCTCGATAATGTCATCTCCGGCTTTTCCTGCGCCTTTAACTGCATCGTCAACATGATCGCCCATTGATTTTTCATCTCTGTCCACATCTTTTCTGTCGTCGGTCACTGCTGAACTGTCACGATTATCTGCGTCAGAATTATTTTCCGATCCACAGCCTGTGAAAGTTGCACAAACCGTTAGAAATATGGAACATATTGCTAAAAGCTTTTTCATACAATCAAATCCTCTGCTTTAATTTACCGTGAATTGTTTTTCCACAGCATGTTTTTATTGTTTACACATTTTCCCCGATTATCCACATGGTTTTCAACTTTTCCATGCTGTAAAAAACTGGATTCCACGTTGATTTCCACAATTTCCACATAGTTATCAACATTTTTTACTTATCATCCACATCTCATTCAACATCCTGTTGAAAACTTCTTCACATAGTGTGGATAAAAATTAGGATTATATTGCTGTATTTTTTTGGTTAAATATTGTTTTTGTTGAAATTGAAATAATCATGTAAAAACGCATTTTTTTATGCAGAAAAACAATATCCCCCTTCAGTGAGGGGGATATTTATTCTTCATGGGGCGGCTCTGCATTGTTCAGATCTAGTCTTTCATAATTTGCGTCATCCATACCTATAACGGAGGAGAGACAGATCTCTTCTGAAATAAGCCGGAGCTTCTGAGTTCTTGTAAGCTTTTTTATCCTGCATTCAAGACGTGAGGCAAGACTACGGTTTTCGGCGCTCCAGAGCGCTTCGAGCTTTTCCGCCTTATGACTTCGTGTGTATCTGGCACATTTTTTCGTTCTGCAAAAATGTTCGGCCATGCGTCTGCCTATATCGGCGGTGATCCCTGTATACAGCGTATTATCGGCACATTTCAGAATATATACATAATACATTACTTTGCCGATACACCCGGAACCTCGTCTGCCCGGTGAGCGTCGGAGTCTCCCTGGGCGGCAAGCTGAACCTCAAAAAATGCGATAGCCGTCATAAGCTGCGATCTGAACGCTTTGCCCTCGTATTCACGGATAACACGTTCAAAATCTCCTGAACGGCGCAGCAGATCAGCCATAAGTATTTTAAAATTGTCATCGCCTTTAAAGGCCGCCGGATGCCCGTCCATAAGCTTTACGGCACGGCGGCGGCAGTTTGCGGCGTTCCGGCTGTCGCTGGCGTCGTCAAGGAGCCATGCGGCGGAAAGCCAGCTTTTTACGGACTCCTTGTAGCTGTGATTTCCGGCAAGGACAAGGGCTTTTTTTATCAGCCGTGATGCGTCGGCATCAGCTGTAATAATGCCGGTACAGTTTTTATATTCTTCGCAGCAGAGATACTCCTTTTCCGGATAAAATGGAATATTCAGCGAAGAATTGCAGTATCCGCAGCCGGGACATTCCATTACCTGATATTTCATGTATTTTCTTGAATCTCCGCCCGGGCGCAGGTCGAGATCGGGAATTCCCGCCGGCGGATCGGTCTCGGTTATCACAGTATGCATAGATTTTTCGCCGCATACGCTGCATATAAACTCTCTTTCTTCTGTTAAAAACGCCATTTTTATCTTCCTTTCTCAGAATCAGTTCTAATTATCAGAACGGGGTAGCTCTCATCGTAGGGCTTTACGATTTCCGGATGTTCGTCTGCATAGCGGAATATGGTTTCTGCTAGTCCATCCTTCAGGAATTCCGTAAGCTGGGACAGCGGCCGGCCGTACATTTCACTGCACGCCGAGGCAATTGAAATTCCGCGGAATCCGTCAATATTCATTATGCGGAACGGCCAGATACGGCAGTCAAATGGCTTGCTGTCCCCAAGCATACATCCTTTTTCCGTGAGAGCCGGACATGTAAAGAGTTCGCCGTCTTTTAGTTCACCAGTTTTAATGATAAATCCGCCTTTTCGGCTTTCAAATTCCGTTTCTGGTCTGACGCTGCGGATAATTTCAGCGGTTTCAGGTGAAAAAACGGGGGTTTCCCATATATCGGAGCTGTCAAAAACACAGCAGACACGGCATTTTGCGCAGCATTCGGGATTAAGTATTTTTTTAAGCATAAATATCATCGCTCCTGATTTACTGAAAAAATATCGGCTACTTCTGTAAGGGTGACATAGGCGAGAGGATCGGCTTTCTGGACAATATCTTTCATTTTCATGACCTGAAAGCGGTTTACGACGAAATACAGTACGCTTCTGTCAGTATCTGAAAATCCGCCCTTTGCTTTTATAATAGTAACTCCGCAGCCGAATTCTTTCATAAGGCGGCCGCTTATCTTATCGGGTTTTGAGGTGATTATCATGGCGGCCTTTGACCGTTGGAGTCCGTCCACTATAAAATCTACAGTTTTTAGGGCGGCGTAATAGGTCACTATGGAATATAGGGGAAGGATCCAGCTTTTCATGGCAAATCCGCAGATGATATACAGAATTACATTGTATATCATCACAAATGAGCCAACGGAAAGGCCAAGCTTTTTTGCAAAGATAACAGCCATTACCTCTATGCCGTCCATTGCGCCTCCGTACCTTATAGCCAGACCGCTTCCCATTCCTGAAATAACGCCGCCGAACAGAGCGCAGAGGAGCAGATCGGTTCCGGCAAGAGGAGAAGCAAAACTTACATCGACAGGGAGAACGTCGGTTATAAGCCATGATACAGCGGAATATACTATAACCGTGTATACTGCGTTTACGGTAAAGGCTGTGCCCTGTTTTTTCATACCATAAATAAAAAGCGGTATGTTGAGGACTATAAGAAAGAATGAAAGGGAGAGCCATTCCGGAGTACGCTGAGCCAGCAGCATGGACGTACCGGAAATGCCGCTGTCATAGAGCTTTACGGGCATAAGGAACAGGGTTATTCCGAAAGCGTTAATGATTCCGGCGGCAGTAAGCATAATGATGTTTAGGGGCTTTATTTCCCTGAGAGCTTCCGTTATTTTATTCAAAAATATACTCCTTTCCGAAAATGAGGCGCTTCCGGAGGAGCACCTCATAATTATTGATCACTTCTTGAACTTGTCGATAACATCGCCAAGCTTATCCTTTGCAGCGTCTACTACCTTGTCAACCTTATCATCGGGAATATCTATTCCCGTGAGATTTTCAACTGCCTTGACAGGATCCTTTTTAAGCTCATTTTTAAAATCCTTGTCGTTTTTTACCTTGTTGGTAATATCGCTGAGCTTTTCCTTAATATCCATTTTTCGACCTCCTTTGCTATTTGTGGATGATTGCTCATCTTTTACATTATATCACATTTTTCTGCATATGTAAATACGGAAATTCAACTTAACACGTAAATCAATTATGAAAATTGTAGTCAATTTATGCAGGGAACGCTATCCCCTGCCAAAGGGAGAATACACCTTACTGGTGCCCGTCCCCTCTGTCGGCAAGCCGACATCTCCCCACACTGTGGGGAGTCACCCTTTTGAAACCCATTACCCCACAAATATACCCCATTTGTGGGGTATATTTGTGTAAAAGGAATCAAGAGAATTATACCTTGACAATAGCACAAGGCACAAAGTTATCTGTATAAATAACCGAAATTTTAATAAAGGATTTTTGAGGCAGCAACTTATTTCTGTATTTACATATGCAGAAAAATGTGATATAATATTAAGACATAAATGAGAAAGGAGCATATGTATGAACAGCGAAACAATTCTCAGATATGCTGCTCCGGCGGAGGACTTCAGCAGCGCTCTTCCGGTTGGAAACGGCAGGATCGGCGGAATGATTTTCGGCGGCGCTGCTGATGAACTTATCCGTCTTAACGAGGACTCTTTCTGGTCCGGCGGTCTCCGCCACAGAATTAATCCTGACGCAAAGGAGGGGCTTAAAGAGGTCCGCGCCCTGCTTAAAGAGGGAAATATCTCCGAGGCGGAAAAGACCGCCTTTGAAAAGCTTCAGGGCGTTACTCCGGATATGCGAAGCTATCTGCCTCTCGGAGATCTCAGAATACGCACGGAGCTTGGCGGCAGAGCAAAGGAGTATCGCCGCAGCCTTGATTTGCAGGATGCCTGCGCCGAGGTCGGCTTTACCGTAAACGGGCTGAATATTACCCGTTCGGTGTTCGTTTCCGCTCCCGATAACGTTATGGTGATAAAGGTGGCTGCCGATTCCCCAGGTTCGCTGAATCTGGAATGCTTTATAGAGGGACGCAGCGACAATTACGATGACAACCGTCCCTGCGGAGAAAATATGCTGCTCTATACCGGCGGAAATAAGGGAGTATCCTTTGCGGCAGTTCTGGGGGCAAAGGCGCTGGGAGGAACTCTCAGGACTCTCGGGGGAAAGATTTCCGTTAAAAATTCCAGCGAGGTAATGCTTATACTTTCCGTAAGAACAAGCTTTTACGGCGATAGTTATGTGGAATCCGCCGAAGTGGACGCCGAAATGGCTTTACAGTGCGAATGGGATGAGCTTTTTTATCGCCATGTATGCGACTACCATGAGCTTTTTGGCAGAGTAAATCTTGAACTGAATGACAACAGTGACGTGCCTATTGATGATATGACCACGGACGAACGGCTGGAACGCCTTAAAGGCGACGAACTTGACAGCCGGGAATGTCAGCGGCTGATTCATGACAATAAGCTTATTCAGCTTTATTTCAACTACGGACGCTATCTGATGATCTCTGCCAGCCGTCCCGGAACTCAGCCTATGAATTTGCAGGGGATTTGGAATGAAAATATGCTGCCGGAATGGGGCGGCCGCTATACGTTAAACGTCAATACACAGATGAATTACTGGTGTGCGGAGAGCTGCAATCTCTCGGAATGCCACCTGCCCTTGTTCGAGCTGATGGAGAGAGTCTGCGAAAACGGCAGAATAACGGCAAAGGAAATGTACGGCGCAGACAAGGGCTTCGTATGTCATCATAACACCGATATATGGGGAGATTCCGCACCTGCCGGTTTATGCAGGCAGTCTGCTCTGTGGCCAATGGGAGGCGCATGGCTTGCGCTGCATATTTTCGAGCATTACGAATATACTCTTGACAGGGATTTTCTGGAGGAAAAATACCATATACTGAAAGAGGCGGCGGAATTTTTCGTCCGGTATCTCATCGAGGATGACAAGGGACGTCTTGTGACCTGTCCGTCTGTTTCACCTGAAAACACCTATCTTACCGACAAGGGTATCCGGGGAAGTCTCTGCATGGGGCCGTCAATGGATTCTCAGATCATTACCGTGCTTTTCGGGGACGTTATAAAGGCTGCCGAAATTCTCGGACGCGACAAAACTCTTGTAAAAAAGCTTAGATCCATGCTGAAAAAAATTCCCGTGCCGGAAATCGGCAAATACGGTCAGATAAAGGAATGGGCAGAGGATCATGACGAGGCAGAGATCGGTCATCGCCACATTTCACAGCTTTTTGCTCTTCATCCGGCAGATATTATTACTCCTCACAAAACGCCTAAGCTTGCAGACGCCGCAAGAGCTGCGCTGATAAGACGTCTTATCCACGGCGGAGGCGGCATGGGCTGGAGCTGTGCATGGATAGCCAATATGTGGGCAAGGCTTGGGGACGGACGAATGGTTTATGAGAATATCAAGCGGATGCTGGTGAAATTTACAGGTTCTAATCTGCTCAATATGCATCAGACCTTTCAGACAGACGGGAATTTCGGCGGCGTTTCGGCAATTGCCGAAGCTCTTCTGCAAAGCTGCGGCGGCGAGATAAATCTTCTGCCGGCTCTTCCCGACGAATGGAGCAGCGGCAGTGTTAAGGGACTGAGGGCGAAGGGCGGCTTCGGCGTGGATATTGAATGGAGAAACGGAAAGCTCAGCTCTGCGGAGATAACCTCGGATTTTGGAGGCGAATGCCGTCTGCGTGCAAACTGCGTGGTCAGCATTGTCTGCCGCGGTGAAAGCGTTGATTCAAGAATCGAAAACGGCGTTGTCATTTTCAGCGTTTCAGCCGGAAATACCTATATGGTGAAAACATGAGGGAATATATAAATGAATATTAAAAAGTATATATCTTTTGCAGCGGCAGCGGCAATAACCGCCGCTTCGGTCTGCGGATGCAGCAAGAATAAAGAGCCGAGGGTGGTGGACGAACCGCCTGTGCCTGTTATAGAGGCAGAAAGCACGACTGAGAATGTCACGGATCCTGTTATCGAAGCGTCAACCTATCCGGAATATCCCGTTGCCGTTCCGGAAATTAAAAAACAAAACACCGGAGATTTCTACGAGGCGGAGGATACCGAATTTCCCTCGGCTCTCAGAGTAGAAAAGAAGAAGGATAATTTCAGCGGCGAGGGTTATCTTACCGGATTTCCCTCCGGCGGAGACGTTTCGGTGACTTTCAAAGTTAACGCCCCGAGCAATCAGCATTATGACTTTTCTTTTAACATTGCTTCTGAAAAGGAGACCGACTGCCGCATAAGCTTGAACGGAAAGCCTCTGACATCGTTTAAGACCGAAAAGAACGGTAAATTCACTACGATAACTGTTCACGGCGTATTTCTTGTAAAGGGCGGTTCTGAAGTCAGTATTAGTCCGGTAAAAGGAAATATCTGTCTTGATTATCTTAAGCTTACCGACAGCGCCGCTACGGAGGTTATAAGCTATGATTCAAAGGGCGAGCCGTCCAATGAAAACGCCGGCGAAGCGGCGAGGGAGCTTATGAGCTTTATTTCGGAATGCTACGGAAAATATATAATCACCGGACAGTATGCAGCGGACGAGGATAATTCCGAGCTTGACCTTATCTACAGCATAACTGGAAAATATCCTGTTATGCGCTGTGCAAATCTCTCTATTTCACGGGGGGAATTTGACGACAGCTACAAAAATGTCGAAGCCTGTGCCGACTGGTACAAAAACGGCGGGATTTCCTGCGTAAGCTGGTACTGGGACGCTCCATCGGAGAAAAGTTCGTTCAGAACGGCTGAGACGGATTTCAGGCTTGCCGACGCTGTTACCGATATTGATCTTGCCATGCTATCTCAAGAGGAGATCCGGGGGCTTTACGGCGAAGGAAATATTTCCGGGGAGTGCTACAGTCTTATTCTTGATATTGACAGTATGGCGGGACAGCTGACATCTCTGAAAAATAAGGGCATCCCAGTTCTCTGGAGGCCTCTGCCGGAGGGCAGCGGCGACTGGTACTGGTGGGGAGCTGACGGCGCAGATGCCTATAAATGGCTCTGGAATCTGCTGTACGACCGGCTTTCAGGCTATTTTGAGCTTGATAATCTTATCTGGGTATGGAACGGTCAGAGTGAAAGCACTATGGTAGACGTCAATAAATTCGATATTGCTGCCGTGGATATTTACCGCAGCGGCGAAAAGGATTACGGCGGAAGCTATTACGAGAGCTTTGCGGCAGTGCAGAAATTTGCAGGCAGTGAAAAGCCTATCGCTCTTATAGAATGCGGCAGCGTTCCGGATGTAGACAGCGCATACAGAGACAACGCCCTCTGGTCATTTTTCGGATTGTGGTTCGGGGAGTATATTGAGGATGAAAACGGCGGATATTCCGAAAAATATACAAGCCGTGAAAATCTGATAAAGACATATAACTCCGAGGGTGCTGTAACTTTGGATGAATATAGGGAGTTCTGCAGCCAAAAGGCAATTCCGGAGATACAGGTACAAAAGGAGTGAAAAGATGTATAGTGACAACGGCTTCAAACGCAGACCTTCGGCGGAACAAAGCGCAGTGTTTGACAAAATGGCTGCTGAGATACGCAGTACGCGCTGCGGCGCGGTAAGCTTTAAAATGCAGGATGTTCTTGTTATTACTCCGTTTTCCGAGGAATGCGACCTTTTTCTTTTCATGGAGAAAGAATATTCCCTGTTTAAAACAGGAAAAAAGTCATTTACGGAGCTTCGTCTGGCGGCTCAGGAGGCTGCGTTGAGAAAATGCGAGGTATATCCCAGGGTAACCCTGGATCTTATATATGATATTTTCGCAAAGCTAAGCGGAATAAGTCCGGAGGGCAGAGATCGGATGATACGGCTGGAATGCGAGCTTATCGAACATTTTTCATTTCCGAGAGAATGCGGAAAATCGCTGTTCAGGCTGGCAAAAGCGGAAAAAAAGCGTACGGTAATTATTTCCGAATCTATTTATCCGGCGGAGACTGTGAGGAGTATACTGGAAAACTGCGGCTACGGTTCATACGACGAGCTTGTTGTTGTTTCGGAAATAAAGAACTGCACAGCGGAAAGCTGGTATGAGGCGGCTCTTTCAAAGTCGGGAACATCCGCCGGCAAACTTCTTCATATAGGCGGCAGTGTTGCATTCGACGTGGAGCTTCCTATTATAAAAGGTTCAAAATCTCTTCTTCTTGTTCCAACTATGCAGCTTATGGAAAAATCAGGTAGGATATTGGGATATATTCGTAAAAAACATCTTTACGACTATGACAGCTCAAAATATCTTGCTCTGCACTGTGTTCTTGGTCTGTATGCCGCCTATGCCTTTGATTTTCCACAGAATAAAAAAGCGTTGAGCGATTTCTGCGGCGACGGCTGTATGCTGGGTTTTCTCGGTGCAGGGGCGGCGGCTCTTGATGAAAAGGCTTTAGCGGGAGGCGGAAAAATGCGTCCGCTGATAATCGATGCACTGAAAAGGGATGAAAAAATTCTGGACGGTCTTGACGACTTCAGAAAAATGTTGGACGATCATTTTGGATGCAGTCTTGAAAAATACGGCTGCGAAGGCTGCGGAGAAATTCTCGATTTTCTTGAGGAATGCTGCGCGTCCGCCGACAGAGAACTTTTCAGACCGTATCTTTCGACCGATTCGCTGAAAAAATGGTCGGCTTCCGTAAAAGAACCGGAGATCTTACCCTTTTCAGGAAAAAAACAAAAGGACAACGCTCTTAACAGGATTGCCGACAAAATGTTTCCTCCCGGTACAAAAGTCCGCAATATAACAGAGGGTATACTTGCAAAAGGACATAAAAAACAGCGATAACCGTTATTTTACATTTTTGTATATGTATTTACTTTACCCGAAGCAGGATTATTTTTTCCCTAAGAAAACTTATAACATCAGATGTTCTGATAAAATAATCCGTTGCACCGCCATTGTTACATATGATATTATATTAAGGAACCAGAAAAAAGCAATTCTGGCACATATTTGTATAACATGGAGGTATAAGATAATGAATGGTAAAGTAAAGGTACTTATAGGAGACGATTCCGCCGAAACAGGAGTAAGCATAGCAAACAAGCTTCGCGAGCGCGGAATGTATGCATATACAAGACGCAAGGACTGCGGCGTTATTATTGAATCCATCAGAAAGGAGCCGCCGGATGTGGCAGTCCTTGACATCAATGCACAAAACGGCGATGTTGTAACTATAATGAAAAGAACGCGTGAGCTTGGCGTTAAGTTTCCGGTATTCATTATTACCTCGTCTTACGACAACGAGTTCATCGAGCGTCAGGTCATGGACAACGGAGCCTCAAAGTTTCTGCTGAAGCCCTATGATGCCGACGATCTTTGTGCCGCTATAAATTCCGCGCTTGGAGACAAGGTAAACAGTCTCAGCGACGATATGGAAATAGTCGTTACTGATATAATTCATCAACTCGGCGTTCCTGCCCATATTAAAGGCTATCACTATTTAAGAACGGCTATTCTTTACTCGATCGAGGACAAGGCGCTTCTGGACAGCGTGACAAAGCTTCTTTATCCTACTGTCGCAGAGATTTATGATACAACGTCTTCACGGGTTGAGCGTGCTATACGCCACGCTATTGAGATTGCATGGGACAGAGGAAACGTAGATACCCTCAATTCATTTTTCGGATATACTGTTGATACCGGCAAGGGCAAGCCGACTAATTCAGAGTTTATCGCGCTTATTACAGATAAGCTCCGTCTGCGCTATAAATCGGCGTTAAAAAGCAGATACGGATATAATTGCAGCGGAGTGAAAAATTGATCAAGCCTTTGAGAACAAGTTCTCAGCGTTTATTATACTTTGCCCGGAAAGAGGAATAATCATGTCATTTAAGAAAATTGATATAAACGATATTCAGTTCAATCCCTTTACCAAAATAGGAAAGGAATGGATGCTTATCACCGGAGGAAACATTGACAGCTTTAATACCATGACAGCGTCGTGGGGACAAATGGGCGTGCTTTGGAACAAGAACGTTCTTACATGCTATATACGTCCTAACCGTTATACCTATGAGTTTGTTGAAAAGGGCGAAAGCTTTGCGGTATCGTTTTTTGGGGAGGAATTCCGCAGCGTTCTGACTTTCTGCGGCTCTCATTCAGGAAGAGACTGCGATAAAATAAAGGAAACAGGCCTGACTCCGGAGGAGCTTGACGGATGTGTGGCTTTCAGCGAGGCTTCTCTCGTGCTTGTCTGCCGCAAGCTTTACAGCTATGACCTGGAGGAATCCGGATTTCTGACCGGCGAAGGCATTCCGGAAAAATTTTTCGGCAGCGATCCTTACCATAGAGCCTATATCTGTGAGATAATGGGTGTATATAAGAATGAATGATACTGCTGCGCCAATTGATTCTTGAATTTTTCTGCTTGCCTCAAAAGCGAGATTTGTCGTTAGAAAACCTTGAAATACGGCAGTATTATAAGCTTTTGTCTTTGATCTCATGCATAAAATCTTCACGCTTTAATTGGCGGAGCAATACTTTCCCCTCCCCTTTCGCGGGAGGGGATTTTATAATTGTGCAATCCGACGGAAAAGTGCAAAAAAACTTGTAAATTACACCGAATCTATTGACAGGATATTGGTAATTTGCTATAATATTAGTATTATAACAAAAGGAGACATGCCCGTTTTTCGGGCTTTGGTTATGAACAGTAAAAGAGACAGATACAAACGATTTATCTCCTTCGGCACTGCGCTGGTACTTATGGCTGTGCTTACCGGACTCTTTGCCTTTGTCTGGTACAGATATTACAGCGAGGCTATCGTTCTTCCATATTACAGACGCGGAAACTGGGTGCTCATTGGCATATACTGCCTGCTGATAGTCCTGTTTCTCAAAGCTTACGGCGGATTTAAGCTGGGCTACCTCAAAAAGACGGATATGCTTTTTTCCCAGTTGATTTCTATGGTCTGTGCCAATGCGGTAACGTACTTTCTGATAAGTCTTATAGGACGCCGCTTCATGGACGGGATTCCAATTGTTCTGCTGACATTTACGGATTTCGGAGTAATATCCCTGTGGACAATTTTCACGGGAAAGCTTTATTTTATTATGTATCCCCCCCGGCGTCTGATAATTCTTTACGGCAGCAGTCAGGCGGCTGCGCTTGTCATGAAAATGAGCCAGCGTGTGGACAAGTATATGATCTGTGAATCGGTCAGCGCAGGGGAAGATCCGGACAGGATCAGGGAGCTTATTCTGAAGTACGAGGGCGTTATTATATGCGATATTCCGGCGGAGCAAAGAAATGATTATATAAAATTCTGCTTTGAAAATTCGCTCAGAGCGTATATTGCCCCTAAAATTTCCGATATTATTATAAGAGGAGCCGACGATATAAGGCTTTTTGACACTCCTCTTCTTCTATGCCGCAATTACGGTCTTGATTTTGAACAGAGATTTGTAAAGAGATTATTTGATATTATTTTCTCTCTTGCAGCGATTATTCCGGCTCTGCCGTTTATGGTAGTCTCGGCCGCTGCCGTGAAGCTATGCGATGGAGGGCCAGTGCTTTACAAGCAGAAAAGACTTACAATAGACGGAAAGGAATTTTTTGTCTACAAGTTCCGCAGTATGGTTGTTGATGCCGAAAAAGACGGAAAACCTCAGCTTGCTTCCGAGGAGGACGACCGTATAACCCCTGTGGGCAAGGTGCTGCGAAAGTTCCGTATCGACGAATTTCCGCAGCTTCTCAACATTCTTAAAGGCGATATGTCCGTTGTGGGACCTCGTCCCGAACGTCCGGAGCTTACTGAGGAATACAGGAAGCAGATGCCGGAATTTGAGTTCCGCCTTAAAGTCAAGGCTGGACTTACAGGTTATGCGCAGGTTACCGGCGTATATGACACAACCCCATATGATAAACTGAAAATGGATCTTATGTATATTGAAAACTATTCAATACGGCTGGATCTTCAGATAATACTCATGACACTTAAAACCATGCTTTTCCCCGGCAAAACCAATGCTGAAAGCTCGGAGGGCATATTGGGTGCAAGAAAAGAGGACAATGATAAATGAAAATAACAGCAGTGATAATGGCGGGCGGACGAGGCGAACGTTTCTGGCCAAAGAGCAGAAATTCACTTCCGAAGCAGTTTCTGTCTCTTACATCAGACGGAGAGACCATGATACAAAAGACCGTTAAGAGGCTGAGTCCGATAGTAGCGGCGGAGGACGTATTTATAGTCACAAATGCAGCGTATGCCGGACTTGTCAGAGATCAGCTTCCGGATGTCCCGGCGGAAAATATACTTGCCGAGCCGTGCGCACGCAACACGGCTCCATGTATCGCCTTTGCGGCGGCGGTTATCGGCAGGAAGTATGATGATGCGATAATGCTTGTTCTTCCTTCCGATCATCTTATTGGTTATGAAAATATTTACATTAAAACTCTGAAAAAGGCCGTGGATACGGCGCGGCAGGGAAAGAATCTCGTTACGATAGGAATAACTCCGACTTATCCTGAAACAGGCTACGGATATATCAATTTCGGAGAGGAGACCGGCGACGCATACCGTGTCGAGCGCTTTGTGGAAAAGCCCGATCTTCCTACGGCGAAAAAGTATCTGTCGTCCGGAAAATATCTCTGGAACAGCGGTATGTTTGTTTGGAAAATATCGTCTGTTATGGCGAATATGAAGGAATTCATGCCCGCTGTTTACGAAGGAGCGCTGAGGATAGGCGAAAGCTTCGGCACGGCTGATTATGAAGAAACCCTTGTAAAGGAATTTACGGAGTTCCCCAGCGAATCAGTAGACTTTGGCATTATGGAAAAGGCTGCCGATATATACACGATCCCCGGCAGCTTTGGCTGGGACGATGTGGGAAGCTGGCTTGCCGTGGAGCGAATAAACGAAACTGACGAGAACAAGAATTTTATAAGCGGAGACGTTATCGCCGTTGATTCCGAAAGGACGACCATATGCGGCGGAAAGCGGCTCATAGCGGCGATAGGCACGGAGGATCTGATCATCGTGGATACCGACGATGTGCTTCTCGTCTGCTCCAAAAACAATACTCAGGATGTAAAAAAAGTTATTGCCAGACTTAAAGAGGATGGCAGAAATGAATTGGTATAAAGGAGACTGAAAAAATGAAAAATGCACTTATTACAGGAATTACAGGTCAGGACGGCTCATATCTTGCAGAGCTTCTTCTTGAAAAGGGATACAATGTCTATGGAATCTGGAGAAGAAAGGCTACTGTTGATTACGGCAATATTGCGCATCTTAAGGACAAGGTTCATCTTATTTATGCCGATATGACCGATCCGGTATCGCTTATATCAGCAATGAAGATTTCTCAGGCGGACGAGGTTTATAACCTGGCGGCGCAGTCATTTGTGGCTACAAGCTGGGATACCCCCCTCGGAACAGCCGATATAGACGCTCTCGGCGTTACAAATATGCTGGAGGCTATCAGGATAGTCAAGCCGGAATGCCGTTTTTATCAGGCGTCTACCTCTGAAATGTTCGGACTGGTACAGGCTATTCCCCAGTGCGAGACAACTCCGTTTTATCCAAGAAGCCCATACGGCGTGGCAAAGCTTTACGGTCACTGGATCACAAAGAACTACCGTGAAAGCTACGGTATGTACGCCTGTTCGGGAATTCTCTTCAACCATGAATCAGAGAGAAGAGGCATTGAGTTTGTTACTAGAAAGATAACTGACGCCGCCGCACGCATCAAGCTGGGCGTACAGGATTATATGGAGCTTGGAAATATGGATTCCAAGCGTGACTGGGGTCATTCAAAGGATTACGTCCGCGCAATGTGGCTTATGCTCCAGCAGGATAAGCCTGATGATTACGTTATTGCAACAAACGAAACCAGAACTGTCCGTGAATTCGTTGAAACTGCCTTTAAGCATGTAGGAATAGAAGTTCAGTGGCAGGGTGAGGGCGTTGACGAGATAGGCGTTAACAAGGCTGACGGTAAGACTATCGTAAAGGTCAATAAGAAATTCTTCCGTCCTGCGGAGGTGGATATTCTTCTCGGAAATCCTGCAAAAGCCGAAAAGGAACTTGGCTGGAAGCGTGAAATTTCTTTCTCAGAGCTTGTTGAGAGAATGGTGAAGAATGATATGGAGCTTGTGCAAAACGAAATTAAGGTCAAGGAAATTATTGGATAAATTACAGGGGGATTTTCTCCTTGTGTCATCAGAGCTGTCCGCTAACCTTCGAAGAGCCGTTTGCCGTGTTTTTTTTCGTGTATCTACCTTGAAATACATACAGTATTTATGCGGTCGATGCACTTTGTCTGACGTAAAAAATCCTGCGCTATACGGCGCTTCTGCGGTTATCGAACAGGTCTATACAAATTATACAAATAGTAGAGGAAATTATCATGAATATCACCTTTGATGCAATGCCGCTTATCGCCGGCAGCATCACCGGAATCGGCTGGTGCGAGGCAGGGCAGACAATGACATTTGCGGAGCTTTATCCCGAAAACCGCTGTAAATACAGCTTTTTTTCAGATATACACGGAAATGCGGTCAAACAGATACGCTCTTTTGCCGGCGGTAATATCGGGCTTAATATTTCAAGATTTCCTAAAAAGCTTTATCGTCTGCTGTCGGTGATACTTCCCCTGCCCTACTCTCTTTTTTTCGGTAAAAAGTCGGATATAACGCATTTTTTCAACTATATTGTTCCGCCGGGAGTCAGGGGAAAAACTGTTGTTACCGTTCATGACATGGTTTACAAAGCGTTTCCGGAGACCGTCCGCGGCAGAACCCGTTTTATGCTGGATATGGGGCTGAAAAAGTCCTTGAAACGTGCGGATATTGTCGTCACCGACTCCGAATTTTCACGCTCCGAAATATTAAGGTATTTCCCTTGGTGCGGCGATAAGCTTCGGATAGTGCCATGCGGCGTTGATACCGATCGTTTTCATCCGTGTGATGATAAGCGGAAAATTGCTCGTGTAAAGGCTTCCCTCGGCATTGAGGGCGATTATTTCCTGTATCTTGGCACAATCGAACCGAGAAAAAATCTGGAACGGCTCATAAGAGCGTATGCTGCGATCTGCAAAAAAATTAGCGATCCTCCTAAGCTTGTCCTTGCAGGAGGCAAAGGATGGCTGTACGACGGGATTTTCAGCCGTGTAAAGGCTCTTGGACTGGAAAATCAGGTGATTTTTACAAAATATGTTCCCTCTGACGACATGAACGCTCTTATGTGCGGAGCGGTGGCTTTTGTCTTTCCGTCGCTGTACGAGGGATTCGGAATGCCCCCTTTAGAGGCTATGGCGTGCGGAGTTCCGGTTCTCGTGTCGGACGCCGCTTCTCTGCCGGAGGTCACAGGTGACTGCGCTGTTATTGTTGATCCGTATGATGTAAAAAGCATTGCCTGCGGATTATACAGGCTGTATATGGATAAAGCGCTAAGAGATGATCTGAGCCGGCGCGGACTTGAGCGAGCGCAGAGATTTACATGGGAAAAATCGGCATGTCTGCTTTACAATATTTACAAGGAGCTGGAATCATGACGAAAAAGCTGCGAATCTTAGAGGTAAACAAAGCGTATTATCCGCATGTGGGGGGGATAGAAACCCTTGTCAGGCAGTATTCCGAGGGACTTATCCGGGATTATAACGCAGATGTAAAGGTTCTGGTCTGCCGCGATGATAAGGGAAAAACTCTCCGTCAGCGGATAAACGGCGTGGACGTAACACGGGCCGCCTGTCCCCTGCGCATAAGTAAATGTCCTGTTTCTCTGAAATTTATTCGGCTTTTCCGCAAAATGGCTAAAAATGCTGACGTTGTTCATATCCATATGCCGTTTCCCCTTGCCGACGCGGCTGTGCTTCTGTCCGGCTATAAGGGACGTATAGTTTTATCGTGGCACAGCGATATTGTAAAGCAGAAAAAGCTGATGCTGGTTTACAAGCCCCTTATGAAATGGCTTTTAAACCGAGCCGACATAATCGCCGCCGCCACATTGGGACATATACATTATTCGGACTATCTCATAGATCACGTTTTTAAATGCCGGCTTGTTCCCTACGGCATTGATCCGGAAAAATATTTGAATATAAAAATAAAGCCGTTTCTCACGGAAAAGTGCAGCAATAAGCGCAGTGTAAAGGTATTTTTTACCGGACGTCTCGTATACTATAAGGGCGTGGATGTGCTTTTGAGAGCATTCCGCCATGTAAAAAACTGCGAGCTATTTATTGCCGGAACGGGAGTTCTTGAACCGCAGCTTAAAAAATATGTACAGGATAATAAAATGGAAGATAAAGTCCATTTTCTGGGATTTATTTCCGATGCGGAGCTGAAGCAGGCGTATGCGGACTGTGATATTTTCGTGCTTCCTTCGGCGGAAAAAAGCGAAGCATTCGGTATAGTACAGCTTGAGGCCATGATTTACGGCAAGCCGGTCATCAATACCGATCTTGATTCCGGAGTACCTTATGTGAGTCTTGGAGGCGTAACCGGATTGACCGTAAAGCGCGGCAGCGTCCGAGAGCTTGCGGAGGCAATAAATATCCTTGCAGAAAACAGTGAACTGCGCAGGATAATGGGGATCGCCGCCGCCGAAAGAGTAATCAGTGAATTTAGAGAAAAGGAAGCTTTGAAACGTCTTTATCAGGTATTATCGGGAGAGGAGAACAGCATATGAAGACTCTTATAATAGGCGGCGCCGGCTTTGTGGGGAACTATCTCATCCGTGAGCTGAGAGTCGCAGGTCAGGAGGTTTTTGCTACTTGTCTTGAAAATGAAAGTATCTCCGGAGACTGCTCCGTCCGCACTCTTGATATTATGGACGGCGAAGCAGTAAAGTCTGTTTGTGAAGAAATAAAGCCGGATACAATATATCATCTGGCGGCGCAGAGCTCTGTTTCCGTCTCGTGGAAGAAGCCTCAGCTTACGGCGGAAATAAACGTTGTCGGAACAATTAATGTTCTGGAAGCGGTCAGGGATTCCTGCAAAAAGAATATTCGGCTTATGCTTATCGGTTCAGGCGAGGAATACGGCTATATCAGGCATGACGCTTGTCCGATTTCTGAAAATGAACCGCTAAATCCTGGAAATATATATGCGGCGACAAAGGCATGTCAGGGAATGCTCGGAGTGATATACGCCCGTGCATACAAAATGGATATTGTCATGGTTCGCGCCTTTAATCATTCCGGACCGGGACAGCTGCCGGTATTTGTTATTTCCGACTTCTGCCGGCAGATCGCTCTTATCGAACGCGGAGAGGCTCCTGCGGTGATAAGCGTGGGAAATCTTGCCGCAAAGCGTGATTTTACCGACGTCAGGGACGTGGTAAGGGCTTACAGATTGCTGGCTGAAAAGGGCGTATCCGGCAGAATCTATAATGTGGGCAGAGGCAGAGCGGCAGAGATTCAATATATTCTTGATACTGCGCTGGGTCTGTCCGATGCGGATATTGAGGTAAAGCAGGATATATCCAAAATGAGGGCTTCAGATATACCGATAATTGAGCCGGACGTATCGCTGATATTTGAAGATACCGGCTGGAAAGCGGAAATATCAATGGAACAGACAATAGAAGATACTCTCGCATTCTGGAGGGAAAATTTAAAGGAGAAATGATATTATGAAAAGGTTTTTAGCGCTTTTAACGGCAATGACCATGACCGTCTGCGCATTTACAGCCTGCGGAGATACAGATAATGATAAGGACGAAAAAACGTCTGCATCTGAAAATGATAATAAAGAAAATCCTGCCATAGGCGAGTGGACTGCCGAGCAAAACGGGCAGCAGATTTTGTTCAAAATCAAAAGCGAAAGCCAGGCAAGCGCATATATGAAGCAGGATCTGTCGGAAGCGCTGTATTTTGATGATGAGAAAAACCTTAATTTCAGCGGTATGAAATTCAATGACGAGGACTACGATTTTGACGGAAAGACCTTTGTTCTCCACGGTATGAGCGACAATGATCTGACAATGGAGAAGATTGACGACTCTGAAGATCTTTTCGGTAAATATAAAATGACTGGCGGCGATGCATACGAGGCTATAGTGAGAGGCTATAACAACCGTGCAGCAGAGGAAGACGATATTTCGATCGACAGTCTCGATCTGACGTTTGAATGCCAAGAAAATGAGACGTATCTGGTTGTTGAGATTCCATTTGAGAAATTTGAGCTTACTGACGACACCATCTCTATCGGCGGCGCGATTTTCGGTGACAATGAGCTTAAGGAAGCTCCGTACACTGTTGACGGTGACACGCTGACCATTATCAACGAGGAAAAGGATAAGGAAGTCAAGCTCACACGTGTAAAATGAGAAGAAAAGCGCTGAAAAAAGTAAATGCTGTTATCATGGTTAAAATGAAGGGTGATTGATATGGCGGAAACAAAGCTGACAAATGAATTTATCAGAGCCTTTGACGGTCATGAAAAGGTAAAAATGACCAAAACGGCGGAAAAGCTGACGGAATTCGGTGAAAAGCAGAATGATGTGAACGAAGCGCTGGCATTAAATATTAATAGCCTTATCAAAAGGGTGTGCGCTTTGGAGGATCAGCAGGAGAAAAACGCCGAAATTATGCGCAGGATAGCCAACGAGCTTGCTTCTTTCAAAAAGGAGCTTGACAGGGTGCGCCTGACGGAAAAGCTTAATTCCGGCGCAATAGAACGCCTTTCCAATGCAATGACTCTTGCGGAAGGCGGCAGTGAAGCCAACGAAAATTAATTGAAAATTTTCGTTAAACTCTTGACAATTTTTATTTTTTGTTATATTATAATAAATGGGAACTGCACTGCAATGAAGCAGAGCTTCCGCAATTCAGCATGAAGCAACGGAGGGTTTTCGATTCTCCGTTTTTCATATTTATACGAAAGAAGGTGCTGCATTATGAGCATTGCCGACAAGCTTTTAGAGGAGCTTGAATGCCGTGTAGCTTTTACGATACCTGTTTTCGGCGGTATTCCCGTGCCTGAGTCCTGCGTTATGACCTGGGGCATCATGGCGGTGGTTGTACTTATCTCCATACTGGTGGTGAGAAAACTGAAAACCGTTCCTACCGGAGCGCAGTGTCTGCTTGAAATAGGAATAAACTGGATGAACAATTTCTTTCTTGGAATTCTTGGTCCGAGAGGAAAAAAATATCTCCCCATTCTTGAAACACTCCTGATTTATATCGGTATCTCTAATATTATCGGTATTGCAGGACTCCGTCCCCCAACAAAAGATCTTGGCGTTACCGCTACGCTGGCGATTTTTGCAATTTTGCTGATACAGTTCAGCGGCATAAGAGAGCGGGGCGGAAAGGGCTGGGCGCACAGCTTTGTAGAACCGATGCCGCTGCTGCTCCCCATTAATATATTGGAGCTTTTTATCAAGCCGCTGTCGCTTTGTATGCGTCTTTTCGGAAATGTTCTTGGCGCATTCGTGGTAATGGAGCTTGTAAAGCTGGTCGTTCCGGTGGGAATTCCGCTGGTGCTCAGTTTTTATTTTGATATTTTTGACGGATGCATTCAGGCCTATGTTTTTGTTTTCCTTACCTCCCTGTTTATGGCGGAGGCAATGGAAGCGGAAGAATAATTTTCAGGAGGATTTACTATGGGATCAATTGCACTGGGAGCCGCCATCGCCGTACTTACAGGCGCAGGCGCAGGAATCGGAATCGGACTTGCAACGTCAAAGGCGGCGGAGGCTATCGCACGTCAGCCTGAGGCAAAGGGAGACATAAACAAGGCGCTTCTTCTGGGATGCGCTCTGGCGGAAGCTACGGCAATTTACGGCTTTGTTATTGCTATACTTATCATCTTTTTCCTTAAATAAAAGGAGGACTTACTATGGGATCAATTGCACTGGGAGCCGCCATCGCCGTACTTACAGGTGCAGGCGCAGGAATTGGAATCGGACTTGCAACATCAAAGGCGGCGGAGGCTATCGCACGTCAGCCTGAGGCAAAGGGAGATATAAACAAGGCGCTTCTTCTGGGATGCGCTCTGGCGGAAGCTACGGCGATCTACGGCTTTGTTATTGCTATACTTATCATCTTTTTCCTTAAATAACAACGGGAGGAAGCAAAATCATGCTGGATATAAATATCTGGAACTTCATATGGTCGGCGGTAAACCTTATACTGCTGTTCATACTGCTGAAAATATTTCTTTTCAAGCCTATCGGAAAGATCATGGACGAGCGCACCCGTGCTATTCAGGATGATATAGATTCTGCGAAGAAGTCGAAAAAAGAAGCCGAAGCTCTGAAGCAGGAATATGCCGACAGCATAAACGAGGCAAAGGAAGAGGCTCAGAAGATCATAATGAAAGCTCACGAGGACGCTGAATCGGAGAAAAACGCTATTCTGAAGCAGTCGAAGGAGGAGGCGGATCAGCTTATTGCCGATGCCGGAAAAAGCATTGAAAACGAACGGAAAAGGGTGCTTTCACAGGCTCAGACGCAGATTGCCGATCTGGCTATCGAGGCGGCTTCTAAAATTATCGGTGAGAATCTTGATGACGACAAAAATCGCCGTCTTGTGGATAAATTCCTGTCCGAAGAGGAGGCTGACGGAAAATGAGCGACTTGGAAAAGGAACTGCTTAACGAGCTTCTCCGCCTTAACGTCCCTCAAGAGGACGCTGAAGAAACAAAGAAAATTATTACTGACTGTAAAGATGTAGTCGATACGCTTTCCAATCCTCTTGTCACAGCGGAGGAAAAGCGCGGAATCGTTTTACAGCTTTTTCCGGAGAGTATGCATAGATTCATACTGGGTTCAATACGCGGCAGGTCAATTGAACTTCTTCCAGAGGTTCTTGACGAATACAGCGGCGCACTTATAGAAAAGCAGGGCAGCATAAAAGCAATAGTTCGCTATGTTACGCCGCTTACGGAGTCTCAGCAGAACGATCTGCGAAGGTTTATAATGGACAGATTTGTCAGGGAGGACGTTGCTGTCGAGTACAGGCATGATCCCGACATTATTGGCGGATTCATTCTTAACGCCGGGGATGTGGAGTATGATAAGAGCTATCGGACAGCTCTGCGGCGCATGAAAAAAAATCTTCACAGCAAGGCTGCCGAATATACGGAACGTAAAGAAAATAAAGCTTTAAACGGCTCAGTGAACGATATTATTTCCGTGCTGAAAACGGAAGTCAAGGATTTTGACGTCAAGACCGGAGCTTCTGAAACGGGCTTTATTGCGCGTCTGGGCGACGGAATTGCACAGGTGCGCGGAATGAATTCTGTCATGTACGGCGAGCTTGTTGAATTTGAAACAGGAATAAGGGGTATTGTCCAGAATCTTGAAGAAAAAACGATCGGCGTGGTGCTTTTGGGCGACGATCACGGTCTGACGGAGGGAGCTTCCGTTGTCAGAACCGGAAAGCGTGCCGGAGTGGGCGTAAGCACAGAGCTTCTCGGCAGAGTTGTGGATGCCCTCGGTTCTCCTATCGACGGGCTTGGGACGATAAGCGCCGAGGATTATTTTCCTATCGAGCGCGAGGCTCCTGGTGTTATTGAAAGAAAGTCCGTAAATGTTCCGCTCCAGACGGGAATACTGGCGATCGACTCTATGTTTCCTATCGGCCGCGGTCAGCGTGAGCTTATTATAGGCGACAGGCAGACGGGAAAAACCTCTGTTGCCGTCGATACTATTATAAATCAGAAAGACAAGGACGTTGTCTGCGTTTATGTGGCTATAGGACAGAAGTCCTCCACCGTGGCGCAGGTGGTCAATACGCTGAAAAAATACGGCGCAATGGATTATTCCGTAGTCGTTTCGGCGTCTGCAAGCGAGCCTGCGCCGTTTCAGTATATAGCCCCGTATTCGGGTACTGCGATTGCAGAATATTTTATGTCAAAGGGACGGGACGTCCTCATTGTTTATGACGATCTTTCAAAGCATGCCGCTGCCTACCGCGCAATGTCCCTGCTGCTTCACAGACCGCCGGGACGCGAGGCTTATCCCGGAGACGTTTTCTATCTTCATTCAAGGCTTCTGGAGCGTTCCTGCCGTCTTGACGACGAGCATGGCGGCGGCTCTCTGACAGCCCTGCCGATTATTGAGACTCTTGCGGGAGATATTTCGGCATATATCCCGACGAATGTAATATCTATTACTGATGGGCAGATTTTCCTGGAAAGCGAACTTTTCAACGCCGGACAGCGGCCTGCGGTCAACTACGGACTTTCCGTTTCCCGTGTGGGCGGAGCGGCTCAGACAAAGGCAATGAAAAAGGCGGCTGGAAATCTCCGTATCGATCTTGCCCAGTTTAAGGAAATGGAAATATTTACTCAGTTTTCTTCGGAGCTTGATCAGTCTACTACCGAACTGCTGAATCACGGCAGAATGCTTACGGAGCTTCTGAAGCAGCCGCTTTATAATCCGCTGCCGCAGTATGAACAGGTAATTCTGCTTTATGCGGCTCAGCACGGTCTTTTGAAGGATATTCCAGTTAATGAGATCAAGGAGTACTGCACTGAGCTTATGAACTATATCCGCACCTACGGTCAGGATATTATCAGAGAGCTTGAACAGGAAAAGCTTCTCACAGACGATCTTGAAGATAGAATCGAGCGCATAGTTACGGCGTTTGAGGAATAAGGAGCGGCGAATTATGGCGAATATGAGGGAGATACGGGAGCATATTGACAGTATACGGCAGATATTGAAAATTACCAACGCAATGTATCTTATTTCCTCCTCAAAGCTTAAAAAGGCGCGAAAAGCTCTCGATTCCACCGAGCCGTACTTCTACAAGCTTCAGGAGACGATAAACAGCGTTCTTGAACATACGCCGCATACAAGACAGATGTATTTTGACCGCAGGACGGATATACCTAATGAAAAGAGGAAAAAGGGATATATCGTCGTTACGGCGGATAAAGGATTGTGCGGAAGCTATAATCACAATATTCTTAAATTTACGGAACAGGAGCTTGCAAAATCCCCTGACATAGGCAACTGCTATCTTTTTGTTTTGGGACAGGTGGGCAGAATGTATTTTACAAGCCGCCTGAAAAACAGCAGTAAGCCTTATGTGGACGGAGAATTTCTCTATACAACGCAGAATCCCACATCTTACCGTGCTATGGAGATCGCACGGCTGGTTTTGGATAAATTTGAAAACAGGGAACTTGACGAGGTTTATGTCATTTATACCGATATGGTAAGCTCGAACGTTCAGGAAACTAAAATGGTTCAGTTGCTTCCTTTCAGCCGCCGACATTTTGGAAAAGCTCCCGATGGAACTATAAAAAAGCTTCCGAAAGCTTCGTTTTTGCCGTCTCCGGAAGAGGTAATGGCGCATCTTATACCGAATTATGCCAAAGGCATTATATACGGAGCGATGGTAGAGGCATTCTGCTGTGAACAGCAGTCGAGAATGACGGCGATGGATGCGGCAACGTCCAGCGCAAAGGATATGATAAAGGACTTTTCTCTGCTCTATAACAGGGCAAGACAGGCAGCCATAACCCAGGAAATTACAGAAGTATGCAGCGGTTCAGCCCGGTAGGCGGCAAGTTGCCGCCGCCGGTTCACGCTTGCGCTCGTAAACTCGCTCTGCACTCAACGGCGCAACAGTTTTTGTCTGCACGCAGAAGAAATTCATATGCAGGTAATTTAATACCCCATGCATTTCGTATTCTTCTGCGTCGTTGGGCGGAAGCGTGGAACGAACATACCGCTGGTGCGGTGGCTCTAAAAGAGGTGAAACAATAATTGGAAAAAGGAAAGATCACGCAGGTCATTGGACCTGTTATAGACGTTGTTTTCAGCAGCGGAAAGCTCCCCATGATTCGGGACGCGCTTACTGTTGAGTTCGACGGAAAGAAGCGATATATGGAGGTCGCCCAGCACATGGGAAACCGCACGGTGCGCTGTATCATGCTTGCTGCCAGCGAGGGACTTAGCAAGGGAATGGAAGTCACCGCTACGGGGAGCTGTATAAAAGTCCCTGTTGGAGAAAAGACTCTGGGACGTATGTTCAATGTTCTCGGCGAACCTATTGACAAAAAAGGCGATGTCGGAACAGAGGAATACTGGGAGATTCACCGCAAAGCTCCCTCTTTTCAGGATCAGAGTCCGGTAGTTGAGGTCCTCGAAACGGGAATCAAGGTTATCGACCTTATTGCTCCTTACGCAAAGGGCGGAAAAATAGGACTTTTCGGCGGTGCAGGCGTTGGCAAGACCGTTCTTATACAGGAGCTTATACGCAATATCGCCACTGAGCATGGCGGATATTCCATTTTCACCGGTGTGGGAGAACGTTCCCGTGAGGGAAACGATCTCTGGAACGAAATGCAGGAATCCGGCGTTATCAGCAAGACGGCGCTGGTTTTCGGTCAGATGAACGAGCCTCCGGGATCACGTATGCGTGTGGCTCAGACAGGACTAACAATGGCGGAATACTTTCGCGACCGCGAGCACAAGGATGTTCTGCTGTTTATTGACAATATTTTTCGATATGTTCAGGCAGGATCGGAAGTTTCTGCGCTTCTAGGACGTATGCCCTCTGCCGTTGGCTATCAGCCGACTCTGGCAACGGAGGTCGGAGAGCTTCAGGAACGTATTACATCCACCAAAAACGGCTCTATTACGTCCGTTCAGGCAGTTTATGTACCGGCGGACGATTTGACCGACCCTGCACCGGCAGTAACTTTTGCTCATCTTGACGCAACTACTGTTCTGTCACGAAAGATTGTTGAACAGGGCATTTATCCAGCTGTTGATCCTCTGGAATCAAATTCGCGTATTCTTGAACCGGAGGTAGTGGGCGAAGAGCATTATCAGGTCGCACGGCGCACTCAGGAGCTGCTTCAGAAATACAAGGAGCTTCAGGATATAATCGCAATACTTGGTATGGAGGAGCTTGACGAACAGGATAAGCTTGCCGTTTACCGTGCAAGAAAAATTCAGAAATTTTTGTCACAGCCCTTTAACGTTGCGGAGAATTTTACCGGAATTAAGGGAAAATATGTCCCTGTCAGCGAAACGGTCAAGGGATTTGGCGCAATTATAGAGGGTGATATGGATAAGTATCCCGAATCCGCATTTCTTATGGCAGGAACTATTGATGATGTTATACAAAAGTCAAGGCGGATCGGGGATGAGTGATAATGGCTAAAACCTTTCATCTGGAAATTATCGCTACAGACCGTGTTTTCTATCAGGGTGAATGCGAGCATCTTGTAATCACCGCAATCGACGGTTTGCTGGGAATTATGGCAGGTCACGAGCCTCTTGTTACGGCGCTCCCTACTGGGGAACTGAAATATATGGTGGATGGAAAGTGGCGGTATGCCGCTATATCGGAGGGATTTATACAGGTAATGCCGGAAAGCTCAGTTATTCTTGCCGATACATGCGAGCTTCCGGAGGAGATTGACATAAGGCGTGCTCAGGAGGCAAGGGAGAGAGCTCAGGAAAAGCTGCGGCAGAAGCAGAGCATACAGGAATATTATCAGACACAGGCTGCTCTGAACCGTGCTATGAACAGACTGAAAATTTCACAGAAGCATTTTAAGTAGCCTAAGCACCCGGTTCACGCTCGTAAACTCGCTCCGCATTAAGCGGCATTACAGCTCTTGTCCGCACGCACAGGCAAAGAATATGCATGGAGTTTAGATTTTATGTAAATAATGGCAAAAAAATAGCTGCGTAATTGTGCAAATTCTTGAAATATTTGCATTTAACTGCTATATGCTTGACTTTTTTATGAAAATATAGTACAATATTAACAATTGCTTATTGCAGTAGACGGTAAAAAATCAGACGTTTACTATAGAACCGATTTTCAAGCCGGGCAAAGCGGACTTGAAAAAAGTTCAGATTTTTTAAGGAGGCATGACCGTGAAAAGGATTGGAAAATCAACTTTCTTCATTGTCGTTGCTTTGATAGCGCTGTTCTCCTTCTCAGCCATTGTCGGTCTGGACTACAGATACGGCGACAATATCAAGACGATGATTAAAGGCGTTGACGACGTTCGTCTTGGTATAGACATTCAGGGCGGTGTTGACGCTACCTTTGAACCGGCGGAAGGAGCCGAGGCAAGCGACAGCGAGCTGGAGGCTGCGACAGTTGTTATCAAAACAAGACTTTCCGCACTCGGTATTACCGACAGCGAAGTATACAGCGACACAAAAAGCGACAGAATTATTGTCCGTTTCCCTTGGGAGGCAGGAACAACCGACTTTGATCCAGACAAGGCAGTACAGGAACTGGGCAATATGGCTGAACTGGCTTTCTATATGGGTACGGAGAAGACTACAGATGCAGCCGGAAAATCTGCATATACCAGCCCTGACGGCCCTGTTCTTACAGGTTCGGATGTTGATTCTGCTAAGGTTGTTCAGCAGCAGTCAAGTAACACTGCTACAGGTAAGGAAATCGTCGTTTCACTTAATCTTAAGGAATCAGGCAGGGAAAAATTTGCAAATGCCACTCAGCAGGCGTATTCAAGCAATATTCCTATCGCAATCTGGATGGACGATCTGCAGATCTCTGCTCCTATGGTAAACGAGCCTATCAACGATGGAAATGCGATTATCACCGGCGGCGGCAGCGGCTTTACATACGAGGAGGCAAAGGATCTTGCCGACAAGATTAACGGCGGCGCGCTTCCTTTTAAAATGGAGGCTACCAACAAAAGAACGATTACTCCTACGATGGGGTCAGGTTCTCTTGACGCGATGCTCCTTGCAGCTGCGATAGCTTTCTGCTTCATTTCAGTATATATGGTGTTTCTTTACAGGCTGCCCGGCTTTGTTGCAGTAATAGCTCTTATCGGACAAGTTACGGGAAGCATTGCTTTTTTAACAGGCTGGTTTGGATTTATGCCTGGTTCTACGCTTACTATTCCGGGTATCGCAGGTATCATCCTTGCGGTAGGTATGGGTGTTGACGCCAATATCATCACCAGCGAGCGTATTAAAGAAGAGCTTAAAACAGGAAAGACTCTTGACGCCTCTATTAAAATTGCATATAAGAAAGCGTTTTCCGCTATCCTGGACGGAAACGTAACCAACGTGCTTATCGCCGTTATTCTTATGGGTGCATTCGGCGTTCCGTCAAGCTTCTTCTCGAAGATACTTAACAAGACTGTATTCTTTGCATTCGGCGCAACGGCTGAGGGCTTTGTATACTCTTTCGGATTCACTCTTCTTGCAGGCGTTATACTTAACTTTGTAATGGGAGTTTTCGCGGCCAGACTTATGGTAACATCACTTTCAAAGTTTAACTGCTTTAAAAACAGAAAGCTTTACGGAGGTGACGAGAAATGACGAAGAGAACCAAAAAAGAGGTTTCTGCTCTTATGCCTGAAAAGGTGTATAATTTCTGCGCAAAGAAAAGAATGATCTTCGGTATCGTGATCGGCGTTATTGCCGCGCTTATCGTCGGTCTTATTGTTAGGGGCGTAAATCTGTCGATCGAATTCAAAGGCGGCGCTGAGATTTCCTACAACTATACCGGCGAAATAGATGCAAATGATGTAAAAAAAGCCGTAGACGACCTTATTGATGCGCCTGTAAACGTTAAGCTTGGAAAGGCTATTGGAACTGAGGACAAGAATCAGATAATCATTGCCTATACATCATCTGAGACTTTCGATGTTTCCACCGATTATCAGTTTAATTTCAGCTATACGGGGGAAATCGACCAGAATGTTCTCAAGGAGACCGTTGACGGATATTTCAAAAATACCCCTGCTGAAACGTCGTTTTCTGATGTGGACGGCACGAAAATCCTTACAATTTCCTTTACAAGGGACTCGTTCTCTACTGAAGAACGCGAGGATCTGACAGCTTCTCTGAAAGAAAAGCTTTCCGGCAATGAAATTGAGTTTGAAGATTCTGTAAACAAGGTTCATCCCAACGAGCTGACGGAGCGTCTTACCAGCAGATTCCCCGACAACAATATTGAAAGTCCCAGCATAAACAATGTAAGTTCGTCCACAGCCCGTGAGGCTCTTATCAAGTGCCTTGTGGCCGTTGTATTTGCAGCAATCATGGTTATCATATACATTGCCGTGCGTTTCAGAAAGATCGGCGGCTGGTCGGCAGGCGTATGCTCGGTATTTGCTCTTTGCCATGACCTTTTTGTTGCAATTGCAGTATCGGTTATTTGCGGATTTGAGTTTGACAAGAATACTGTTGCCGTACTTCTTACGATACTCGGTTATTCTATTAACAATACTATCGTTATCTATGATAGAATCAGAGAAAACCGCACGCTGTATCCCAAGGCTTCTCTTAATGAGCGTATCAACATCAGTTGTACACAATCTCTTACGCGTTCTATAAGAACATCTATTACAACTATCAGTACAATGCTTATTATTTCAATAGTTGTATTCGTAACAGGCTATCATTCGCTGCTTAGCTTCTCAGTTCCGTTGATGTTCGGTCTTATCTCCGGTACCTATTCTTCGCTCTTTGTTGCTCCTGTAACATGGTCATGGTGGATGAACAAGGAAAAATCGAAGAAATCCGAGAAAAAGCAGTAATTTTGTTAAGTTAAAAATTCCAAGACCTGTCCGGCGTTTGCCAGGCAGGTTTTTTATTCAAAAAAAAGACGCACTAAACAGTGCGTCTTTTTTGTTATTATATTATTTCTCTGAATTAATAAACATATCGTATATTCTTCTGATGGCCTCTGGAAGTTCGTGCTCATTTACTCCTATAATAACATTCAGCTCACTGGAGCCTTGATCTATAAGCTTGACATTGATTCTTGCATGAGCCAAAGCCGCAAAAATTCGGGCGACAGTTCCTCTTGTATTCTTCATTCTCCGTCCTACGACAGCCAGAATTGAAATACCGTCCTCGATTTCAATATGATCGGGATTTACTGCCTTTCTTATTTCAGCAAGTACCTTTTCACGGACAGGAGCCAGCTTTTCCGTGCTGAGCGTAACGCTCATGGTATCAATTCCGGAGGGCATATGTTCAAAGGACAGGCCGTTCTCATAAAGCACTGTAAGGAGCTTCATGCCAAAGCCAGTTTCGTTGTTCATCATGGCCTTTTCAATATTAATTGTGCTGAATCCCTTTTTTCCGGCGATACCGGTAATGGTGTAGCGGAGACTTTCGCCGCTGAAGTCGTAGTCGTCGGAAACGATCATAGTTCCGGGATCTTCCGGACGGTTGGTATTTCTAATATTAATCGGAATTCCCGCTGATCTTACAGGGAAAATAGCGTCCTCGTGAAGTACGGAGGCTCCCATGTATGCAAGCTCTCTAAGCTCCCTATAGGTAATAACTTCGATAACATCTGGGTTCTCAACAATTCTTGGATCAGCAATAAGGAAGCCGGAAACATCCGTCCAATTCTCGTATATTTCAGCCTTTACAGCATTGGCGATAATAGAACCTGTAACGTCCGAGCCGCCTCTTGAAAAGGTCTTGACTATACCCTCGGTGGTTCTGCCGTAAAATCCGGGAATAACGGCATTGTCCAGACCTTTCAGCCTCTCCCGTACGGCTCTGACGGTTCTGTCAAGGATAAGAGTACCCTTTGTATCAAAAACGATAACATCAGCGGCGTCAACGAAGCTGTAGCCCAGATAATTTGCAAGTACCTTGCCATTAAGGTATTCGCCTCTGCTGGCGGCAAAATCCTTGGCAGGGCGTTTTTTAAGTTCCGCTGCAATGAAATCAAAATCTTCATCCAGGGACATATCAATGCCCAGTTCGGCAATAATTCCGTTGTATCGCTCCTTAATAATCTGAAAAGGTTCGGAAAAATCAATTCCGCTGCCTGCAAGTTCACAGCATTTATAGAGCATATCCGTTATTTTGATGTCATCGGAAAATCTTTTTCCCGGAGCAGACGGGACAACGTATTTCCTTTTTTCATCGCTTTTAATAATAGCGGCGACTTTCCTAAATTGATTTGCGTCAGCGAGACTGCTTCCACCAAATTTTACGACTTTGTTAGCCATTACCATTCATTCCTTTATTGACAAAATAATCACAATAACTATTATATTCCATTTTACCAGAAAAATCAATTGATAGAAAGTAGAAAAAACGCCATTTCTGCTGTGTGTTTTTAGTAAATACGCTTGTACGTCAGCGACGGACATATTTGTATAAAAAAACAGGGAGATTCTTTCAGAAAAGTCTCCCTGTTTTAATGCAATTTTAAGTCTATATACCGCCGTTATGTACGGATAGCGTCAAGGCATTATTCTTTGATCGGAAGTGAATCAACGATATGAATAAGAAGCATCTGTACTGCAAGAGCGTCCTTATTTGTAAGTCCGTCTCCGGTATTGTAGCAGTCGCCGTTTATAGTGCCGCGCTCGGTAATATGTGACGGGTCGCTTCCGTTTACGCCGTATACGTCGGGATTACCGATAGCCTGCATGATAAGAACTGCATCGCTCAAACGAATCTCTCCGTTGCAGTTGGCATCGCCGTAATTTACACCGACAGGAGGAGTTACGCTCTTGCCCTCAAGCTTATAATCTGACATAGTGACGTTTTCATCATCGCACCACCAAATCTGAGCCTGTGCAGATGTGATTCCGTCAGGAATAGCGTTTTCGCCGTCGCCAAGAGCTACTTCAACTAAGAAAGTTCCGTCTTCGCCAATCTTGCCCTCATATTCGATATTTGTCCATTCGTCGCCCATATAGCCTACGCATCCGTTGATAGTCGATCCGGCTGCGCCTGTAAATGTAATGACAAGCTTTATGTCGCTATCCGTTCTTGCGGAAAGATCAAGATCGAACTTCTTTGTGTTGTCTTCGGGCGGATTAACAACCGTACCGCCGCCGATAACGGCAATAGCAGTAACATTTGTTTTGCTGTTGGTTCTTACAAAAAGATGCTCTATTTCAGATGCATCACCAGACCAGGCGGATTTGATATGCTCGGATGAGTAGTATGCAATTCCGTCCTGAACATCATAGGGCTTGATTTCAGTCCAATTCTGCCAGCTTCCGTCAACAACAGCGATAACCGGAGCATCACCTGTAAACTGTACGGCAACGTCTCCGCCCTCAAGGAGCTTCCAATTGGCGTTAAGACCAGGAGTGCAGTTTCCGTCCTCGACAGATGCGTCAAGGTCATAAGACTGATCAATAAGCTGAGTGCCTGTTGAAATGTCGTCATGATTGATAACAGGGGACTTTCTCTCGCTGCCCCATTTGATCGAACTGTCAGCAATTACATCAAGCATCTTGTCGATAACCGGCTCGGATGCGGAATACCATGTGCAGTTGTTTCTGTCGAGATAACCATGAGCTTCGCCGCCGTTGTTCTTTTCAACGTTGTTGTCCCAGAGAACGCAGGGGAAACCATAAGCCTTTGCGGTTGATATATAAGCGTCTGCCCAATTGCATCTCGCCTCGGTATTTCCGAAGTTTGAGGAGCTGAATTCACCGAGAACTACCGGAATGTCCTTATCGCCAAACGTTTTTCTGATACCGTCCATAATAGATATAAGCTCGGTACGGTTGGTTTCTGTAAACGTATCATGAGACGCAACTTTATCATCCATAGCAAAGCTGTATGGCGAATATGCATGAACAGAGGCAGCCACAAAATCGTCATCAGGGATAACAACCTTGCTCATAATTGAAGTATCACTTGAAGCGCAGTAACCGGGCATCATTACAAGACGCGTATCGTTCTGTCCGCCAGCCTTACGGATAACATCAAGAGCGTTTGCGTTTATCTTATTGATAGCGTCAACCTCGTCGTCGTGGGGGCCCCACCATTCGTGGTCGGTTTCCTTGGCACGAGGTTCGTTCATTGTTTCGAAAATAAGGTGCTGGTTATAATCCTTGAAAACTTCGGCAAGCTGACCCCAGAGGGCGGTTACATAGCCGTTGATCTCCTCGTAGTCTGCACCCAAAGTTGAACGGTTCTGATACGGCTCTTCGTGATGAAGATTGAGGATAACGTACATTCCGTTGTTGTAGCAGTAGTCAACGACTTCTTTGACGCGCGCAAGCCATGCCTCGTCGATTTTGTAGCCGTTGTTTTTGTCAACGTGCTGGAACCAGGTCACGGGCACACGGATAGTATTGAAGCCCTTTGCCTTAACAGCGTCAAGCATCGCATTCGTAGTCTTTGGATTTCCCCAACAGGTCTCAGCTTCAAGACCATAGGTATCCAGCGGAACATTATTCGCTGACATATATGCATCGAAGCTGTTTCCGAGATTCCAGCCAAGCCCCATGTCTTCGGTGATCTCAAAAGCTGTCATAGTATCTCCGGCAGCTTCGATTTCCCGAACAGTTACGGGAGCGATTCTGATGGATGAAAGCATGCATAAAGCTGCGGCTGAAATGCCGACTATGCGCTTTATGTTTGTTGATGTGTCAAACATTATCTTACCCTCCTGATGATATTAGAAACTGTCTGCACAAGACGCCGTGTCAGCCTTTTCCTATTTAGCTGCTTCTAACAACTCTGCAATATTACAGCAGCTTATCATATTGCCAAAAGAAAAAACTGCTTGGTATACCACTTGCGACCCTTATGAAAACAGGTTCTTAAGATTTATAATTTTTCATATTTTCACAGCCGTCAGAGCCTAAACTGCGACTGATACTATAGGTAACCTCTAAAAACCTCTTTTTACAAAAATCAGCTATGCACAGCATTTGCTGTGTCAAACTATCTCGGAGGGGTGCGAGTGTCCAGTGGACACCTCTGTGAAGCAGAAGAACCGACCGAACCGATAGTTGAGACTCGACAGCCCGCCTTCGAGAGTTTTCCTTGCAACTACTGTACTTAATCTAATTTTTGATTAACCAAACAGGTTTTTAGAGGTTACCTATATTAATATTTTATCATAGCAGAGTTATTTTGTCAATGAATTCCGGCTGTGTCAGCACGCTTTCGGATATAGAATTTTTTAGAGGTATTTTAGGTAAAATATACAAGAATATAAAAGCTTTTTTGTAATAAAACATAGCATTTTATGACTTGATTAAAACTAATATCTTTTAAATTTATGCCAGACATCTATTTCATAACGCTCAGGAATTTCAAAACTGCGCAGAAGCTTATCCTTCAGACCGTCGTCAACGTAAAAATCCGTGGTTTCTCCGGCGGTGACAGCCTGATTCCGCATGGATATATTATGCTGCCATTGTTCGTCGGAAATATCAATATAATGCCACTCAAAGGGGATTTTCAGGGAACTGTAATACTCCGATACCTCCCGGCGCTCCCGATGCGTCCAGAATCCCCAGTCAAGGATAACGCCGCTTCCGGCTGCGGCGATTCTTGCCGCTATTTTATGGAGATATTTCTTGATGTCGGCAGCAATTTCGTCAAATCTTTCTCCCTCGCTGTGATGAAAAAGATCGGCGGAAACCTCGTCGCAGGACAATATAACAGCATTGTATTCTCTTGCAAGACTTTGTGAATAAAAGGATTTTCCGCTGCATATTTTTCCGCAGATAAGAATAATTTTCGGCATAGCTCACTCCGTTTTAATAAGTCTGAAATTCTGTATGGTAAATCTGCCGCTGTCATATCCGCCGATGCGGAATACTATCTCGGCGTCGCAGTTCTCCGGACATTTCAGCTCTTTTTCAAAGTGAATGGTTTCCGCGCCGCAGGTTATGACGTCTTCAAAGATAACCTTTCCGCCGCTTCTGATTATAACGGGAACTTCCGATTCAGCTCCGGCAGTCCAGTCGAATTTAAGAAGATAAACGCCGTTATTTTTAAGTCCAACAGGAGCAATTACAGCTTCAAGAGCTTCCGGTGCGCTTCCGCCGGCAGAATTGGTGAGCCAGAACGATTTATCGTAGTCGTTGAGATATGCATAGCAGCTGCCGCCCAAATCGGGGTCAGTCACAAGCTTGTATTCGGCATCGGCAGCAACGTCAAGACCTATCTGTGAGGACTCGACGCCAAGAACATGACAGATTTTGTCGGCAAGAACATATGCGCTGTTCTGCTGAGTTGCCAAAGAGGGATGATAGTCCGAACCGATCCCGTCAAGCTGCATATTCTGAATTGCCGATTCATAGCAGGATACCTTTTCATCTCCAAATTTCTTTACAGCTTGTTCGATCAGGGGATAAACCACGTCGTTTCCGCCCATTGTTCCCATAGTGCAGATAATATATGCTTTGGGATTGTTTTTGCGCACCATGCCGAGAAAATCAACGTATCCGGCCACAAATTCATCGCTGCCCCCCTCCGGTTCTTTCTGGAGATAGCTGTAATCGTTGGTTCCAAGGTTTATTACCACCACATCGTTATCCGAAGCGGAAAAATCCCATGAATGGGCGTAATCAGGAAGATTTCCGGTATTTTCGTAAAGTTTCGGAACGATCTGATCTGTATTTTTTGCGCCGGAGGTATAGCCGGAGATGATCCCGTGACCGCTGTAGGAAACGGCGCTGTAGTCTGCGTCAAGGAGCTGGGCGGTAAGATATGCATAGGATTTCATGAAGTTTTCGGTAGTCGTCTTGAAAGACTCTCCGGCGGACTTTCCCTCAACGCCGTATGCGCAGGTTATGGAATCGCCTATAAACTCTATTTTAAGTTCTTTTTCCGGCGCGGGGATAACGGGCTTCGGCGCGCCTGATACCGTGTGAATATTCTTAATTCCAATTGCTCCGTTTGCGGCTTCCGAAAGGTGTATAACGGTGATCTCGGCGGTTCTTCCGGTTGTGCCGCTGAAAAGCTCTATTTCTTTTTCCTTTTCACTCATAACGCCGTCGGTGATAACCTCTCCGTTCACCAGAATGGCATAGCGTGAGCGATAGTCCTCTCCGTTGCTGACAGAGGCGTCTCCGGCGAGGGTAACTGACGCAGAGCTTCCGGTAACGGTAAATGTCGCAGCAGAACCGCTTTGAACCAGCCATGTAACGTCATTTTTTCTGAGTGTGCGTCCTACGAGCTTGACATTATCGGAAACGGCGGCGAAATCGTCCTCTTTTTCCTCTCCGGAATAGAGGATCTGCTGTCTGAGTTGTACCATATCGAAAATGTCGACAACTCCGTCGCCGTCAATATCGTCCGCCTCGATCATTTCTCCCTCGCAAAGCAGGGCGTTTTTCAGATGTTTAAGGTCATCGATCCTGTTTTTCTTAGCGGAGGATGCAGTTCCCACTGTAAGAACAGTGCAGGTCAGAATGCATCCTGCCGGTATCAAAATATTTCTGTATTTCATAATTAAATCTCCCATATACGTGTTATATAAAGATATTATACATCATAGGAAAAATTTTTTCAAGCGATTAATGAGATTTTTTTGATTTCCGCGGAGAAAACGCACGAACACTTGACATATTTCCGCATATTGTATATAATATAATAAGTTACATTACAAGGAGTACTGATATGCTTTTTAAAAATATACGCCGTGATATAAGGCTGATAAAGGAAAGAGATCCGGCGGCAAGAAACGCCTTTGAGATCCTCATGACCTACCCAAGTCTTGTGGCTATAAGAAATTACCGTATAGCTCACTGGTTCTACAGCCGCGGAATGTTCACCGCCGCACGTATAATTTCCCAAAGCGCACGGAGACGGACGGGCATCGAGATACATCCCGGAGCTGCCATAGGAAAGGGATTGTTCATAGATCACGGAATGGGCGTTGTGATCGGTGAAACGGCGGTTATCGGAGACAACTGCCTGATATACCAGGGGGTGACCCTGGGCGGCACCGGAAAGGACAAGGGCAAGCGTCACCCCACACTGGGAGACAACGTTCTTGTGGGCGCGGGGGCAAAGGTTCTGGGGCCTTTCAGGGTTGGAAACAATGTAAAGATTGCCGCAAACGCAGTAGTGCTCAATGAAATTCCCGACAACTGCACAGCGGTAGGCGTGCCTGCCAGAGTGGTAAAAAAGAACGGTGCAAGAGTAAAGGGACATACGGTAACTCAGGATATTGATCAGATACACATTCCCGATCCCGTTTCACTGGAGCTTTGCCGGATGCAGGCGGAGATCGACCGCATGAAAAAAAGGCTCGGCGGTATGGAATAACAGGAAAGGAAAATAAATATGCAGCTATATAACTCGCTTTCACATAAAAAAGAGGAATTCGTTCCGCGCTTTGGGAACAGGGTAAGTATGTACACCTGCGGTCCTACCGTCTATCATTACGCCCATATAGGCAATCTGAGAAGCTATATTATGGAGGACGTTTTGGAAAAATATCTTCGGTTCATCGGATATGACGTAAAACGTGTAATGAATATCACCGACGTGGGACACCTCACCTCCGACGGTGATACGGGAGACGATAAAATGCTCAAAGGCGCAAAGCGTGAGCACAAAACCGTCATGGAAATAGCGGAATTTTATACCGGAGCTTTCTTTGAGGACTGCCGGAAGCTCAACATAAAAACTCCCGACGCCGTTGTTCCGGCTACAAGCTGTATTGACGAATTTATACGAGTAATATCTTCGCTTCTTGAAAAGGGCTTTGCCTATCAGGCGGGAGGAAACATCTACTTTGATACTTCAAAGCTTGACAAATATTACGTTTTTAATGATTTTAAGGAGGAGGATCTTGCCGTAGGAGTCCGCGATGGCGTTGAGAATGACGAAAATAAGCGGAATAAAGCCGATTTTGTTCTTTGGTTCACACGTTCCAAGTTTGACGATCAGGAACTGAAATGGGATTCCCCGTGGGGTGTGGGCTATCCAGGATGGCATATCGAGTGCTCCTGCATCAGCATGCAGAATCTGGGCGAATATCTCGATATCCACTGCGGCGGAATCGACAACGCCTTTCCACACCATACCAATGAGATCGCCCAGAGCGAGGCATATCTCGGTCACGAGTGGTGCAATTACTGGTTTCACGTTCATCATCTGAATACAAACAGCGGCAAGATGAGCAAATCCAGCGGCGAATTTCTTACCGTTTCCCTACTGGAGGAAAAAGGGTATCTGCCAGTGGTTTACCGCTTTTTCTGTCTGCTTTCGCATTATCGCAAATCTCTGGTTTTCTCATGGGAGAATCTTGACAATGCCGCCGGAGCCTACAGCAAGCTCACAGCTAAAATCGCACCTCTTACAAAGGAAACGGCAGGAGAGATTGACCGTGACGAATATAACCGTCTTATGAACGTCTTTAAAGATGCTCTCGACAGCGACCTAAACACATCCCTTGCTATAACGGCTCTTTACGATGTGCTGAAATCTGACGCAAACGCCGTTACAAAGCTGGCTCTTATAAAGGAATTTGACAGGGTTCTGGGGCTTGATCTTATAGAAAATGCCGAAAAGTCTGACAATACAGAGGAGTCTGTTCCGCAGGAAGTTCTTGAGCTTGCGGAGGAGCGAAAAGCCGCGCGCAAAGATAAGAACTTTGCTCTTGCCGATGAACTTCGTGATAAAATTGCCTCTCTTGGCTACGAGGTCAGGGAGACTCGTCAGGGAACAGTCCTGACCAAAAAGTAAGCATGGCAAGAATATATCCGCTTTTCAGCTCCAGCAAGGGAAATTCCACATTTATAGGTACGGAAAAAGAGGGTGTGCTCATTGACTGCGGCGTCAGCTTCAGGCGGCTTTCCGAGGCTCTCGCCGTAAATAATATACCTCTTTCCGCTGTCCGCGCAGTCTTTATAACACATGAGCACGGCGACCACGTTGCAGGGCTGTCTATGCTTACAAAAAAGACCGGAATTCCGGTATACGGTCAGAAGCGCACTCTTCAGCGCCTGTATGAATCGGGAAAGATCGCGGCTCAGTCCAGGATTATTGATATGACCGGCGTAACTATTGCCTGCGGCGGCTCGGAACTGTGCTGTTTCAATACTCCCCATGATACGATCCAGAGCTGCGGTTACAGGATACATACCGCCGATGATAAATACTGTGCCGTCTGCACTGACCTGGGTCATATCACTCCCGAAGTTGACGCGGCTCTTACCGGATGCCGAATGGTGCTGCTGGAATCGAACTACGATGAAAATATGCTGCGGACAGGCCCTTATCCGCTTTATCTTAAGGAGCGCATACTCTCACAGAACGGTCATCTTTCAAACACCGACTGCGCCGTTCAGGTTGGAAAGCTTATTAAAAGAGGTACTACACATTTTATTCTCGGACATCTCAGTCAGGACAACAACCGTCCGGATATAGCTGAAAACACCGTTAAAAGCAGTCTGCCGCAGTATCAGTTTTTCAGGGATTATTTGCTGGGGATTGCGCCGGTTGAAACAAGGGGAGGAGCAGTGATCTTCTGATGACTATAAATCTTATTGCCGTAGGAAAACTGAAAGAAGATTATCTCAGAAACGCCTGCGCCGAATATATCAAGCGGCTGTCACGATACTGCACCTTCGAGCTGCATGAGATCGACGAGTGCCGTCTGAGTAATTCACCCTCGGAAAAGGAGATCCTTGCTGCTTTGAAAAAAGAGGGGGAGCAGATAAAACGCTGTGCAAAGGGATTTATTATTTCTTTATGTATTGAAGGAAAAATGTTTGACAGTCCTCAGCTTTCAAAGAAAATCGCAGATACGGCTGTGGGCGGACAAAGCGTCGTAACTTTTATTATAGGAAGCTCTTTCGGGCTTGACCGTGAGATTAAGGATATGGGCGCCCTGCAGCTTTCCATGTCCCCCATGACCTTTCCTCATCAGCTTGCAAGAGTTATGCTTCTTGAGCAGATTTACCGTTCTTTTCAGATAGCCGAAGGGGGCAAATACCACAAGTAGCCAGTTGACGGTTTACGCTTTGCTGGCAGGCAAAATTACAAAAGCATTAAGGGGTGGTACTAAATGAATGTTAAAGACGAACTCATAAAAAAGCTTGCGGAATCAGACGGAGGAGTCGTTTCTGGTGCGGCTTTGGCAGAAAAGCTGGGAGTCAGCCGGAACGCCGTTTGGAAAGCCGTAAACGCTGCAAAGGAGGATGGATATGATATTCTATCCTCGTCAAAAGGCTATAAATTAAGCGAAAATAATAACCGTCTTTCGGCGGAGATAATACATTCAAAGCTTGTCTGCAAAGGTCTCGGACACAAAATCACCATACTGGACGAAGCCGATTCTACAAATATTGCCGCAAAGGAGCTTGCCGCATTGGGAGTGGCTCACGGAACTACAGTTGTCGCTGACAGGCAGACAGCGGGACGCGGCAGACTGGGACGGAGCTTTGTTTCGCCTCCCGGCAAAGGTCTTTATATGAGCGTCGTTATCCGCCCGAAGCTTGCCATGTCTGCCGTTCCTATGATAACCTCCGCCGTTGCAGTTGCCGCTGCTCTTGCTGTAGAAAAGCTGTGCGGCAGCGAGGTGCAGATAAAATGGGTCAATGATCTGTATATGAATGGAAAAAAAATTTGCGGCATTCTGACCGAGGCTTCTCTTGACCTTGAAATGAAATCCTTGGAATACGCCGTGGTGGGAATTGGAATAAACGTCCGTTCCATGAAAGATGAGTTTGGGGAAGAACTGAGTCTTCGCGCCACTTCTGTAGAGGACGAAACCGGGGCTGCCCTTGATAGAAACGCACTTTGCGCAGAAGTTCTGAATAATCTGGAAATATGGCTTGACAGGATCGAGGACCGCAGCTATATAATCGAATACCGCCGGCGTGAATATCTTACCGGAAAGCGCATAACCGCCGAATTTGGCGGAAAAATCGTTACCGGAACCGCCGTGGGCATTGATCGCAGCGCTAATCTTATGGTCGAGCTGCCCGACGGTGAGATCATAAGCCTTAACGCAGGCGAAGCCAATCTTGTAAGGAGGTAAATAATCATGTCCACACCGCATAACAGCGCCAATCCGGGGGATATTGCCAGAACCGTTCTTATGCCCGGAGATCCGTTGAGGGCGCAGTTTATTGCAGAAAATTATCTGGATGATCCCGTATGTTACAATCGCGTCAGAGGAATGCTGGGATTCACCGGAACATACAGAGGAATTCCCGTTTCCGTACAGGGAAGCGGAATGGGAATGCCCTCCATAGGTATATATTCCCATGAGCTTTTTAGTGAATACGGCGTTGAAAATATAATACGGGTCGGAACAGCCGGAGCAATTGCCGATAATGTGAATCTTCGAGATGTTATTATCGGAGTCAGCGCCAGCACAAATTCAAATTATGCCGCTCAGTACCGTCTGCCGGGAACATATGCGCCCACTGCGTCATGGAAGCTGATTTCCGCCGCCGTGAAGGCTGCCGAAGAAAAAGGCTGCGCCTGTCATGCCGGAAATATTCTCAGCAGCGATACATTCTATGACGACGCCGGAAGTCTTGCACAGTGGCAGAAGATGGGCGTCCTTGCAATTGAAATGGAGGCCGCAGCCCTCTACATGAACGCTGCAAGAGCCGGAAAAAACGCTCTGTGTATCCTTACGGTGTCCGACTGTCCTCTGAGAGGTCTTTCAACCACTGCAGAGGAACGTCAGACTACATTCCGTGATATGATGGAGATAGCATTGTCATGCGCGGCTGATGTATACTGAATGTATAACCTCAGGTCAATTACGCACGATCTTTGCACGGTATTGCCTTAGAAAATATTGCTTATCAGAGCACACAGGCCAATTCCGACCACAAGGGGAACAAGAATGCTTACGGCAGTCCACTTCAGGCTGCCGGTTTCTTTTTTTATTGTCATGCAGGTTGTGGCACAGGGAAAATGGAAAAGGGTAAAAATTATCATGCAGACGGCTGTTGTCATATCCCATCCGTTGGCGGAAAGAATCCGGTGAAGCTCCGCGGTATCGGTGATCTCTGTAAGACTTCCCTGCGCAAGATAAGTCATAAGAATTATAGGCACAACAATTTCGTTGGCGGGAAATCCCAATATAAAGCCAAGGATTATAACTCCGTCCAGTCCTATGAAAAGTCCGAAGGGATCGAGGAATTCCGAGGCGTGATTCAGTATCGACTGATCTCCGATCTCTGTATTAGCAAGAAGCCAGATAATAAGTCCGCATGGAGCAGCGGCTGTGCAGGCTCTCAGCAGAACAAAGATCGTTCTGTCGAAAATCGAGCGTATAAGAACCTTTCCTATTTGAGGTCGGCGGTAAGGAGGCAGTTCCAGGGTAAAAGATGAGGGAACTCCCTTGAGTACGGTGACCGACAAAATTTTTGATACAAAAAAGGTCATAAGTACGCCCAGAAGTATGACGGCAAGGAGTATCGCCGCCGACAGCACGGAGGAAAAAGCCCCTGATGCAGCGACGAAAAACATGGTGATTATAGCGATAATTGTTGGAAAACGTCCGTTGCATGGTACGAGACTGTTTGTGATAACGGCAATGAGGCGCTCCCGTTTTGAATCTATTATTCGGCAGCCCGTAACTCCGCAGGCATTGCAGCCGAAACCCATAGCCATAGTAATCGCCTGTTTTCCGCATGCTCCGGAGCAGCGGAAGCATCGGTCAAGATTAAAGGCGATTCGGGGCAGGTAGCCGGAATCCTCCAGCAGGGTAAACATGGGAAAGAATATGGCCATCGGCGGAAGCATAACAGAGACCACCCATGCAAGCACTTTGTATACTCCCTGTATAAGTGCTCCTTCCAGCCAGTCCGGAGCACCGGCGGCTGTTAATCCTTCCGACATCTTGTCACCGAGAGAGAAAAGACAATTCCCCAGCAGCTCCGACGGATAATTTGCCCCCGCCACGGTCAGCCACAGTACCAGTCCCAGGAGCAGCAGCATGACGGGAATTCCGAAGCGGCGGCTGAGAAATATTCTGTCAAGCTTTCTGTCTCGTTTATATGGAGATCCTTTTGTATTTCTTACTGTCAGGCGGGCGATCTCACGGCTGCGCTCCACATCAGATGTAATTATACAGTCGGCAATTTTTTCCGGAGTATAGCCCTTTGCGGCAAGATCAGCCAAGATGTCTGCCGTCTCGTCGTCAGCGGCAATAATTGATTCCTCATATTTTGACGCTTTACGAAGAAATTCCTCGTCTCTCGTCAGAATGCGCAGCGAGACTGCTCTTTTCGAGAGCTTTCCGACCTGATTCAGCTTTCTGGCAATAGCGGCGGCAGCGGCTTCTATTTCATCCGGAAGAGCTGTATGTACGGTAAGCTTTTCCGCCGGAGCGTCCGTAAGGGCGCAGAGGCGGTCGCACATTTCACGAATCCCCTTTCCGCTTCGTGCAGTGACCCCTGAAACCGGAACGCCTAAAAGCTGCTCTAAAAGCCGCAGATCAGGCTCGATTCCCTTTGCCTTGGCTTCGTCCATCAGATTTACACAGACCAGCGTTTTGGGCGCAGACTCAATGATCTGAAGTACAAGATTCAGATTACGCTCCAGACAGGTGGCGTCGCATACGACAATCACCGCTTCAGCTCCCCCGAAGCAGATAAAATCTCTTGCTGCCTCTTCCTCTGCTGAATTTGCACGAAGAGAATATGAACCGGGAATATCCGCCAGCACAAAGCTCATTCCTCCGTGCTCAAAGCGTCCCTCCGCTGTGGAAACGGTCTTTCCGGCCCAGTTTCCGGTATGCTGTTTCATTCCTGTAAGTCTGTTGAAAACTGTGGATTTTCCTACGTTCGGATTGCCTGCTAAAGCAATCAGATGCTCTTCCATAGCCGAACCTCCTTGTTGATCATACTGATCCTCTGTCTATAAGGTTTATAGGGATTAGTATTAGTTATTCATCACTATACTATGTTTTTTCCGGAGATTGTGACACAAAAAAGCCGGATGAAATATCATCCGGCAAAAATCAGTGTTAGAGCCTGTTTAGAATCTTAATGAACGCAGGTTCTTAAATTACATGGTATTTCTGTTTTCAAGAGCCTTAAAAAGGGTGATCTCATCGGCGTATTCAAGTATGCCTCCCACGGGAAGCCCGAATGCAAGCCGTGTAACCGTTATTCCCATAGGCTTGAGAAGTCCTGCGATGTACATTGCCGTCGCGTCTCCTTCGACTGTGGGATTGGTAGCCATAATGACTTCTTCAACTCCTCCGGCGGATATTCTCCCTAAAAGCTCCCTTATTCTGAGCCTGTCCGGAGTAATTCCGTCCATAGGCGACAGCAGACCGTGAAGCACATGATATACGCCGCCGTACTCCCTCGTCCGTTCAAAAGCCGTAACATCCTTGGGACTTTCTACAACGCATATAATGCTTTTGTCACGTTCGTCGTCGCTGCATATAGGGCAAAGCTCCCTCTCCGTCAGATTCTGGCAGCATTTGCAGCTGTGAACGTTTTTTTTGGCGTCAATAAGCGCCTGTGCAAAATCTTCGACAGATTCCTCGTCCATGGACATGACATAATATGCAAGTCTCTGGGCGGATTTCATGCCAATTCCGGGCAGGGATGCAAACCTTTCCGCTAAAACAACAAGCGGAAGCGCACTATGATCTGCCATTCTTCTTAAAACAGACCGGGAAGCGAAACGCCTCCGGTAATCTTGCTCATTTCGCTTTCCGTTGTAGTTTCAACGTTGTTGATAGCTTCGTTTACGGCGCTGATGATAAGATCCTGGAGCATATCTATATCTTCAGGATCAACTACCTCCGGCTTGATGGAAAGAGCCTTGATAGTCTTTTTTCCGGTAACCGTAACTTCAACGGCTCCGCCGCCTACTGATGCGGAAAACTCTCTTTCCTCAATATCCTCCTGAAGCTCGGTGATCTGATCCTGCATCTTCTGAGCCTGTTTGATCATCTGGTTCATATTCTGAGCGCCGCCGCCCACGTTCTTTGGAATTCTTGCTTTCATTTTAATTTCTCCTTTAAAATCTATTGATTTTTTTCAACAGCAGTTTCGATATTGCTGTCAATTGCTTTTTTTATAAGCTGTTCCGCCATGCTTTTCTGCTGATCCGCAGTTGTTGCGCAGCGTGCACGGATAAGATATTTCTGACCGAGAACCCGGCTTATGGTTTCACCGAGAGCCAGAGCGTTTTCCTTTACTTTGAACAGAGTGATGAAAAAGCGGTTCTGAGAGGTTATAAAAATCACATTTCCGGCCTCCGCCGCCGTTGAACCGTCAAGACTTCCTGCAACGGATGGATTGACCTTTTTGAATTCCTCCAGAACATCGTTCCAGCGCTCACAGGGTCTGAGATCCTCAGGCCTTATCTTTTTCAGATCAACGGTAGGCGCAGGTTCGGCGTCCGAAGCGGGATTTGAAGCAGTCAGGACTTCACGCTTTATTGTCCGTGTATTAGCAGCCGGGATTCCGGAGTTGATTTTATCCTCCAACTGTTTTATTTTATCATAAATTTCAGAATTGTCAAGAGCCTGATTACCTAAAACGTCTCTTTGATTTCCGCATCCGGAGCATAAAGCGATAAGAGTCATTTCAAATTCCACACGCTTATTCATAGCTCTCTGCATCCGTTCACGGCATTCCTGGAGCATCGTAAGCTGATTCATCACAACTTCCAGTTCCGTTTTTCCGGCAAGTCCTTTCAGTCTGTCCAGCTCGTCCGGCATACATAAGATAAGGTTTTCAGCCGTTTCCGGAGACGCCTTTATAAGCATAATATTTCGGAGTTGAGTGATAAGCTCTTCGCAGAGTCTTGTGAGATCCTTGGACATATCGTAAAGCTCGCCTGTTATGGAAAGAGCTTTTGCCGTATCGGAAACCATTGCGGCTTCAAGAATGCTGTAAAGATAATCCCGTCCCGCAATGCCTGCGGAAGCTGATACTGCCTCTGCATTGATAACGTCTGCGCAGGCGGAGCACTGATCCAGCAGAGAAACGGCGTCTCTCATTCCTCCGTCGGCGAGACGTGCGATAAGTCCGGCGCCGTCAGAAGTAAGGCTTATATCCTCCTGTTGTGCAATATAGCTCAGTCTTGAAGCAATATCGTCGGACTTGATCCGCCTGAAATCGTATCTCTGGCATCGTGAAGCAATGGTAGCTGGAACCTTATGAATTTCAGTAGTGGCAAGAATAAACTTAACATATGCCGGCGGTTCTTCCATAATCTTCAGCAGCGCGTTGAAAGCGCTTGCGGAGAGCATGTGTACCTCGTCTATGATATAGACCTTGTACTTTCCGCGTTCCGGCATATAAACGGCGCCGTCCCGAAGGTCGCGTATATCGTCAACACCGTTGTTGGAGGCGGCGTCGATTTCAATAATATCCGTCAGTGCGCCGCTGTCGGCGTCACGGCAGATGTCGCATTCAAGACAGGGGTTGCCGTTTTTCATATTGCGGCAGTTCACAGCTTTGGCAAGGATTCTGGCACAGGTGGTTTTTCCTGTTCCTCTTGAGCCGGTAAAAAGGTAGGCATGAGCCGTTCTTTCGTTTATTATCTGATTTTTCAGCGTTTCGGTGGTCTGCTGCTGAGAAATGACGTCGTCAAAGGTCATAGGCCGCCATTTGCGATATAAAGCCCTGTACACTTTAAAGCCTCCTTGTGGTCATCCTTCCCCTTTCGGCAGACTTGCCGTACATAAAGTATGTCTGCGGTTTTTACCTTGTCCCCGTCAGGATTATGCTTTAAAATGCGAATACGGACCATATGAGAACAAGTTTATACAATTTTTCTTTCCGAAACAGGGATTTTTAGAGATGCTCTTATGGTATCCGGTTCAGATACAAAAAAATTCCGGAACATAGATGTGCAGGCTTGCTGCGGCACACAACACGCACCGCTTAATGCTGCTCGGTCTCCCGCCTGACATGGTTCACGGGGTCTTGTTGCACAGGGCCCACACATCTATATTTCGGAATTTACTGTCTGTAATCTCCTAAACGAGCCTACAATCATGCTCTGTTTTCATTATATCATACTATTTTTTATTTGTCAAGACCTTTTTTCTGCAATGAAAATATTGACATTAAATTATCTCCGTGATATAATAAAATGTGTATGTATCAGCGAAAGCGCTGCATAAAATATATAAGCGCCTGTTTAAAAACACTTAAGGCAACGCCGCACAAAGCTTGTGCGTGAGATGCGCAGTCAGATTGTACAGAAATTCCGCAGGCATACTGTCGTATGTAAAGGGATTTCTATGCAAGATGACGGAAAATATGCAAGCAGATCGCATGCAAAGCCGTTAGGCGGGCTTTGTGCGGCGTTGCCTTAAACAGGCTCTGAATAATACATGGAGATAATAGAATTGAACAAGACAGTAAACAATATAAAAATAAATTATGAGGATAAGGGCAGCGGCGATCTGATCGTGCTGCTTCACGGCTGGGGCAGCAATATAAAGCTTTTTGCCAATCTTATCGAGCTGCTGTCCCGTAAATACCGGGTTGTTGCGATGGATATGCCCGGATTCGGTGAAAGTCAGGAGCCGCCCTCCGCATGGTGTGTAGATGACTATGCGGATTTTGTAGTGGATTTCCTGAAGGATTACAATGCGGATGAAGTCATGCTTCTGGGGCATTCCTTTGGCGGACGTGTTATTATCAAGCTGAACAACAAAAGGAATCTGCCTTTTAAGATCACAAAGGTAATTTTAGTTGACAGCGCAGGCATAATGCCGCCGCGATCCAACAAAAAATCTTGGAAAACAAGGAAATATAAAATGGGCAGGGCAATTTTATCCACAAAGCTTATGCAGAAACTTGCTCCCAACGCACTTGAAAAGCTCCGTGTGAAGTATGGAAGCGCCGATTATGCCGCCGCTTCGCCTCTTATGCGGCAGGTGCTTGTCAAGACGGTAAACGAGGATTTGGAGCCGCTTCTGCCAAATATCAAGTGTCCCACCCTGCTTGTGTGGGGCGTGAACGATACGGCAACTCCCCTGTCCGACGGCGAAAAAATGGAGAAACTTATTCCCGATGCCGGACTTGTCAAGCTGGAAAACGCCGGACATTACTCTTTCCTTGACCAGCAGTTCACATTCAACCGTGTAATGTGTTCATTCATGAAGATCGGAGATTGATTTATGAATATCGCTATATTCTGCATTTATACGGCAGTTGCTCTCGCCGGAATTATTTTCTTCTCACTCCGGGAATTCCATATGCTCCAGCTCAACGGCTATAAAACGCCGGAGCATTCGTGGTGGATGAAAAAAAATTACAAGAGGTATATTTTGCCGCTTGTACTTTTTTCCTTGCAGTTTCTGATGCTCATAACGGGAGCGGCTATTCCTGTGCTTATAGGCTTTACGGCATTCAACCTCTGCTTTTCTATAGCTAACAAGCCGGGGAAAAAATTTAAAAAGCCCTTGAAATATACAGCCCGTGTTAAGCGGATGATGATAACTTTTTTTGTAATTACAGCAATTATTTTCGCACTTGCAATATTTTTCGGAATGCAAAGATGCAAGTGCATGAACTGGAAACCATTTGATGAACCGCTGCCGTTTATTCTGGTAAATTCCGCATTATATCTCACGCCGCTTCTCGTTCCGCTTTCAAACATCATCAATAAACCTGTTGAAAAGTCAGTCCAGAAATGGTATATCAACGACGCCAAGCGCATTTTAAGCGAAATGCCCGATCTTCACAAAGTCGGGATTACGGGCAGCTACGGCAAGACATCCATGAAATTCTATCTCAGCGAGCTTATCAGTTCTCAGTATGAAACGCTGAAAACTCCCGAAAGCTTTAATACTCCTATGGGCGTTACCATTACAATAAGACAGCATCTCAAGCCCACCCACGAATACTTCATCTGCGAAATGGGCGCAAGACGTGTTCGCGAGATTAAGGAATTATGCGATATCGCTCACCCTCACGACGGTATTATTACATCAGTGGGTCCCCAGCATCTGGAAACGTTTGGTTCTGTGGATAACGTGCTGAATACCAAATTCGAGCTTGCGGACAGTGTGCAGGAGGCAGGAGGCAGGATCTATCTTAATGGCGACAACGAGCTAATACGAAGCCGTGCTCCGAAATACAAGGGCGCTATCCTTTACGGCACGACTGTCGGATGCCATTACCGTGCCACGGATATTTCAGTTTCCGATAAGGGTACGGAATTCACCCTGACCGCTCCCGGTGGTGAAAACTGCCGATTTACCATGAAGCTTCTCGGCGAACACAGCGTTCAGAACGTAGTCGGCGCTATAGCTTATGCTCACGGAACTGGTATCCCTCTTGAAAAGCTGGTTCTTCCGGTCAAGAGGATAGCCGCCGTTCCGCATAGATTGCAGCTCCTTGACAAGGGCAGCGACCTGACTTTCATTGATGATGCTTATAATTCAAATCCCAGCGGATGCCGTGCGGCTCTGAATGTTCTTGGATTGTTTGACGCCTGCAAGATCCTCGTTACTCCCGGCATGGTGGAGCTTGGTGCAAAGCAGGAGGAGCTTAACTTCGAGTTTGGGCAGGAGGCTGCGGCGGTCTGCGACTTTATCGCCCTTGTGGGGAAAAATCAGACCGTCCCCATTTACAATGGCATAAAGGATGCCGGCTACGATATGAACAGGGTCTATGTTGCCGATTCGCTTGGCGAGGCTCTTGAAAAGGTACGCAGTTATCAGACGGACAAAAAGAAAATCGTTCTCCTCGAAAACGATTTGCCGGATAATTACTAATAATAATGGGTTTCCAAAGGGAATGTACTTCCCTTTGGCAGATTCCAGAGACAGAGTCTCTGGCAGGGTATGGGACAGCGTCCCACAAGAAAAGGAGAGATACATATGAAGATAAATCTTGCAGTTTTATTCGGTGGAAAAAGCGTTGAGCATGAAGTGTCAGTAATTTCCGCTGTTCAGGCGATGACGTTCATTAACAAGGAAAAGTATAATATCATTCCTGTTTATATGACGAAAGACAGCGAATTTTACACCGGCGAAAAGCTCATGGACATCAATTCTTTCAAGGATATTCCGGCTTTGCTGAAAGAATGTACGGAATGCGTTTTTGTCAGGAGCGAGGGCAAAGTGCAGCTTATCCGCCAGAAGATGAAGAAATTCGGTTCAAATCTCATATCAGAGGTTGACGTTGCATTCCCTATTGTTCACGGCACAAACGTTGAGGACGGTGCGCTTCAGGGATATTTACAGACTCTCGGTCTGCCCTATGTGGGCTGCGATGTTCTTGCGTCGGCGGTGGGAATGGACAAATACGCCATGAAAGCCCTGCTGAAAGACGCCGGTTTTCCCGTTCTGGACTGCCTGTGCTTTACGTCATGTCAAATGGAGGACATGGACGGAATTACTGCCGCAGTTGAGGAAAAATTCAGTTATCCGGTTATTGTGAAGCCTATCAATCTTGGTTCAAGCGTGGGAATTTCAAAAGCGTCCGACCGGGAGGGTCTTATAAAGTCCATTGAAAATGCGTTTGAGTTTGCAGACAGAATCCTTATCGAACCGGCTGTCGTTCAGCTCAAGGAGATAAACTGCTCGGTTCTCGGCGACAGAGAGAGTGCAGAGGCATCCGTATGCGAAGAACCGGTACAGCAGGACGAAATACTCAGCTATGAGGATAAATATGTGGGCGGCGGCAAATCAGGCGGAAGCAAGGGCATGGCAACGCTGAAAAGAAAGATTCCCGCCGACATTACCCCGGAGCAGAATGATATGATACAAAAAATTGCCGTTGACGCATTTAAACATCTGGGATGCTGCGGCGTGGCAAGAATAGATTTCATGCTTGACAAGGCGTCACAGAAAATTTATATAAACGAAATCAATACTATTCCCGGATCGCTGGCATTCTATCTATGGGAACCAAAGGACGTGAAATATTCAGAACTTTTGGAGCGGATGATACAGCTTGCCCTTAAACGCCACAGAAAGAACGCTAAAATAAGCTACGCTTTTGAAACGAATATCCTCTCTATGGGCGGAAGCTTCGGCGCAAAAGGAAGCAAGGGAAGCAAATTCTGATAACGGAGGAATGCTAAAATGACTGAAAAGGAAAAACAGCAGGCAGGGGAGCTTTACGACGGCAATGACAGGGAACTTGTCGCAGACCGGATAAATGCCAAAAAGCTATGCATGGAATATAACGCCGTGACCTACAACGACTTTCAGAAAAGGGAAAGACTCCTGAACAGGCTCGTTGCTCTGAAAGGCGAAAACACCGTTATCGAGCCGAATTTCTTCTGTGATTATGGATACAATATTATAATCGGGGACAATTTTTACGCAAACCACAACTGTGTTATTCTGGACTGCGCAGAGGTTATTTTCGGGGATAACGTGTTTATAGGCCCTAACTGCGGCTTTTACACTGCGGGTCATCCGCTGGACGCTGAAACCAGAAACTCTGGGCTTGAATATGCAAAGCCTATAAAAATAGGCAGCAATGTCTGGATTGGCGGCAATGTCTGCGTAATGCCCGGCGTAACTATCGGCGACGGAGCTGTTATAGGCGGCGGAAGCGTGGTAGTAAAAGATATTCCGGCAGGATGCGTTGCGGTGGGAAATCCGTGCAGGCCGGTTCATGCCGCGGATAACGATCAAAAAAACAGGACAGCCAATAAGGATAATGACGGAATGAAGAAAAAATAAAGGCAGCATATGCGATTATGCAATACCGCACAGAGATTGCGCATGGGATGCAGGCGAGTTTTGTTCAGAAGTCTTTGCACGGTGTTGCTATAAAGCGCTGACCTGAATAGGAGCCAAGTCAATGAATACCCTTCATTTCAGATATGCAGTTGAGATTGAAAAAACGCATTCGATAACCCAGGCGGCTGAAAACCTCTATATGGCTCAGCCTAACCTCAGCAAATCCATAAAGGAACTGGAAAATTCACTGGGAATTACAATATTCCGCCGTACGTCAAAGGGAGTGATCCCCACGGAGCAGGGTCTGAAGTTTCTTGAATATGCGAAGCAGGTGCTTATACAGATTGACAAAATGGAAGCTATTCATGCTCCCGGAAAAGCGCAGAGCCGCAAGCTGAAAGTATCTGCCCCCCGATCCGGCTATATATCGCGTGCTTTTACGCAATATATAGCCGATATGGACGTTTCAAACGAAATGGAGCTGTGCTTCTGCGAAACAAATTCCATAAGTACGATCGAGAACGTCAGGGAGCACGGCTATGATTTTGGTATAATACGCTTTAATTTACTTCACGAAAAGTATTTTTCGGACTTTCTTGCAGAAAAAAATCTGACTGCAAACGCTCTTTGGGAATTTGCAATGACGGCTGTAATGTCGTCGGATCATCCGGCGGTAAAAAGGGAAGATCTCACATACGGGGAGCTTTCTGATGAATTTACAGAACTTTGCTACGCTGACGATTCCGTACCCTATGTATCGGGAGCGATCGAACGTCTGATGGCTGGAAACCGTCCGGCAGACCGGCCCACAAAGAAAATATATATCTATGACCGTGGGACGGCTCTGGCTTTTCTGAGTGAAAATAATGCATTTATACTCGATTCGCCGCTGTCGCCGGAAATATCAGAAGAGCATGGTCTGATTCAGAGAAAGTGCGGATTCAGAGATAATCACTATAAGGATATGATCATATATGCAGAAGGGCATAAGTTTACTGAAAAGGAAATCTGTCTGATAAATAAAGTCCATGAGATAAAAAATGCAGCGGAATTTGCGGGTATCAGGTGATTTTCTCCAAGCAGAAATTTTTTTAGAAAAAGAACTATTAGAAGATGGAAAAGCATTTACAAAGAATTTATTTAATTGCCTTGCACATTCGCTTGCTGCGTGCATATTGGCAAATAGTAAACGTCAGATAAATTTGTCATTTAATATAAATCCCAATTTGCAGAGCATTTAACTTAATGCCATAGCGTTTATGAACTTAAATAAACGCTATGGCATTAAGTTTTATACATATACTTTTTTGAATAATGGTATTCCTTTGATATATTTGAGAAAAAAATATTATTATGATATAATAATATATGTATAACGTGTATATCCGGAATGAGTTCAATGGCGAGCGATATTTCCCGAAGGATATACAAATCTTAGCGAGGAAGGTATGGACAATGTTTGAAATACTTGAAAAGAAAAGTCTTAATCCGACTGTAACTCTTATGAAGATACACGCCCCCAGAGTCGCTTCCAAGGCGGAGCCGGGACAGTTTATTATTCTCAGAACCGACAGCGAGGGCGAAAGAATTCCCCTGACTATTGCAGATTACGACCGCACCGCGGGAACTGTCACTATTATTTTTCAGATCGTTGGAGCAACTACCGAAAAACTGAATCACCTTGACGAGGGGCAGTGTCTCCATGATTTTGTAGGCCCTCTGGGACGTGCAACGGAAACCGAGGGACTGAAAAAAGTTGCCGTTGTAGGCGGCGGCGTAGGATGCGCTATCGCTTATCCGGTAGCCAAGAAGCTTCACGAACTGGGCGTTGAGGTTCATTCGATAGTGGGATTCAGAAATCGGGATCTGGTTATACTGGAGGATGAATTCAAAGCAGCTTCATCCAAATTCGTGCTTATGTCAGACGACGGAACAGCTGGCGAAAAGGGGCTCGTTACCGACGCTCTTAAAAAGCTCATCGAAAGCGGAGAAAAGTATGACAGGGTTATAACGATCGGTCCTCTTATTATGATGAAATTCGTATGCAGACTTACCAAGGAATATGAAATTCCTACTGTCGCTTCAATGAATCCTATCATGATCGACGGCACGGGAATGTGCGGCGGCTGCCGTCTTACAGTAGGCGGACAGACGAAATTTGCCTGCGTTGACGGTCCTGAGTTTGATGGTCATCTTATTGATTTTGACGAGGCAATGGCAAGAGGAGCAATGTACAAGCCCTTTGAACGCAAGGCTCACGAGGAGACCTGTAATCTTTTTTGTCAGGAGGTAAAGTAAAATGCCTAATATGTCGCTGAAAAAAAATGAAATGCCGGTTCAGCAGCCGGATATAAGAAATAAAAATTTTACAGAAGTAGCTTTGGGATATACCGAAGAGCAGGCTATAGACGAGGCTAAACGCTGTCTTAACTGCAAGAACAAGCCCTGTACGGGAGGATGTCCCGTTCAGATCGACATCCCTGCTTTTATATCTCAGGTTGCAGAGGGAAATTTTGCGGAGGCTTATAAGATCATAACAAAATCGAGTTCTCTGCCTGCGGTATGCGGTCGTGTGTGTCCGCAGGAGACGCAGTGTGAAAGCAAGTGCGTAAGGGGAATAAAGGGCGAGCCTGTTGCAATCGGACGTCTGGAGCGATTCATTGCCGACTGGCACAACTCTCAGCCGGAGACATCGGCGGAAAAACCGGAGTCAAACGGTCATAAGGCAGCCGTTATTGGTTCAGGTCCGTCAGGTCTTGCCTGTGCCGGAGATCTGGCGAAAAAAGGCTATGATGTTACTGTTTTTGAAGCCCTTCACGTTGCCGGAGGCGTTTTATCCTACGGAATCCCCGAATTCAGGCTTCCCAAAAGTATCGTTCAGAAAGAAATCGAGGGACTTAAAGCGTTAGGCGTAAAAATTGAGACAAATACCGTGGTTGGAAAAACCGTTTCTATAGACGAGCTTATGGCGGAAGAAGGCTTTGAAACTGTATTTATCGGTTCCGGCGCAGGTCTGCCGAGATTTATGAGCATTCCCGGTGAAAATCTTAACGGCGTTTATTCTGCAAATGAATTCCTTACCAGGATTAATCTCATGAAGGCTTACATGGAAAACAGCTCAACGCCTATAAAAGCTGGAACAAAGGCGGTTATCGTAGGCGGCGGAAACGTTGCAATGGACGCCGCGCGCTGTGCGAAAAGGCTGGGTGCGGATGTACATATTGTATACAGACGTACTGAAAACGAGCTTCCGGCAAGGGCAGAGGAGGTCGAGCACGCCAAGGAGGAGGGAATTATTTTTAAATTTCTCACAAATCCCGTTGAGATAAAAGCTGATGAAAACGGCTGGGCAAAAAGCGTTGTATGTCAGCAAATGGAACTTTCAGAACCGGATGCATCCGGCAGAGCAAAGCCTGTTCCGATCGAAGGCGCATTTATTGAGATCGAAGCGGACTGCGTAATTATGTCTATTGGAACTTCACCCAATCCTCTTATCAAGTCTACCACGGATGGACTCGATACACAGAAGTGGGGAGGAATTATTGCCGACGACAGCGGTCTTACTTCCAAAAAGGGCGTGTACGCCGGAGGCGATGCAGTTACCGGCGCAGCAACAGTTATCCTCGCTATGGGCGCAGGTAAAAAAGCAGCCGCCGCTATGGACGAATATATGCGGAATATCTGATTTTTTTCAGATGATAATGTTTTATTATTATAAGTTGCTCTGTTCTTTTAAGGGGGCTCTGCCCCCTTACCCTCGCTTAAGGGACGTACAGTCCCTTAAGAATCCCGGTTTTAGAATTAACAAATCCCCCTCATTTGAGGGGGATTTGTTAATTAATAATAGGTTTCCAAAGGGGATGTATTCCCCTTTGGCAGGGGGATAGGGGGACAGCGTCCCCCTAAAGCACAGAGATACTATAATAAAACATTATCATCTGAAAAATAGATATTGACATATTGTCTGAAAAGTTATATAATTAATGTAGAAATTTGACAGATAGGAGACTGTTTATGGAATATCTTGAAAACCGTGAATTGTCATGGCTTAAATTCAATAAAAGAGTTCTCGAAGAGGCTGTGGATTCAGGCAGTCCGCTTCTTGAAAGAATATCATTTTCAGCGATTTATCAAAGCAATCTTGACGAATTTTTTATGGTGCGCGTCGGTTCCCTCACTGATACAGCTAAAACCGACAAAAAGAAAAAGGACAGCCGCACGGGAATGACCGCGGCTCAGCAGCTTGACGCCATATTTACAGCCGTCAGAAGACTTCAGCCCGGAGTTGAAGATGCTTACAGAAAAAATCTTGAAGAGCTTGCGGCCTATGGCTTTGAGCAAGCCACAATGGAAACAGTCACAAAAGAGGAACGCGATTTTCTGGAGCTTTACTTTAAGCGCGAAATAAAGCCGTTTATTTCAGGTATCGTGGTAAACGACGCTCTTCCGTTTCCTTTTCTGAAAAACAAGGAGATATACGCCGTTGTGCAGTTCAGCTCAAAAAAAGATATTTCTATCGGCATTATTCCTGTTTCCTACGACCATGGAGAACGTATGATTCCTTTAGGAAATGGCGGAAAACGTTTTATTCTGACGGAGGATGTTATACTTCACTTTGCTCATCTTATGTTCAAAAATTATAAGGTAATAGACAGGGCGCTGATAAGAGTTACCAGAAACGCCGATATTATGGCTACCGGCAAGGGTGAAGAATTTCGCCGGAATATGGAGGAACTTGTGGCAAAGCGGAAGAAGCTGGCACCGGTACGCCTTGAGGTTTCCGACGATTTTTCAAACGACGCCCTCGACTATATCTGTAAAAAGCTTAAAATCAAAAATTCAAGGGTATTTACATCCCGAATACCGCTGGATGTGTCTTTCCTTTTTGATCTTCAGGAGCTTGATGCAAGTGAGGAGCTGCATTATACTAAACGCTCGCCCAGAGTTCCGGCGGTTTTAGCGGACAATAAATCGGTGTTCTCTCAGGTTAAGGCAAAGGATATACTTCTCAGCTATCCTTTTGAATCAATGAGTATGTCTTTTATAAGGCTGCTTCAGGAGTCTGCCTCAGACGCCAAGGTAACGTCAATTAAGATAACTCTTTACCGTCTGGCACGCGGCAGCAAGATCATTGATGCGCTCTGTACCGCAGCAGAGAACGGCAAGGACGTTCTTGTAATGATAGAGCTTCGGGCACGTTTTGACGAGGCGAATAATATCGAGTGGTCAAAGGTGCTCCAGCAGGCTGGAGTGAAAGTTATTTACGGTCCGAAGGACTATAAGGCTCATTCAAAGCTTTTGCTCATTACCAGAAAGGCGCCCGGCGGAGGATTTGATTACGTTACTCAGATCGGAACAGGAAACTACAATGAAAAAACCGCGGCTATATATACCGATCTTATGCTTTTGACCGCAGACAGAGAAATTGCCGCCGACGCGGAAGCTGTGTTCAGCGGACTTTTAAACGGAACATTTGTGGAAAATACCAACAAACTTCTTGTTTCACCTCTTGCGTTAAGGCCGCAGATACTCGCCATGGCAGACGAGCAGATAAAAATTGCCGAAAACGGCGGAGAGGCCTATATTGCTGCGAAAATCAATTCTCTCTGCGATATGGTTATAATCAATAAGCTGATTGAAGCGTCACGAGCCGGTGTGAAGATCGAGCTGGTAATCAGGGGAATCTGCTGTATTATTCCCGGTGTAGAGGGATATACGGAAAATATTACCGTACGCAGTATAGTGGGCAGATTTCTGGAGCACAGCCGTATTTTCATATTTGGCAGGGCAGGGAAAGAGCAGAAGATCTACATAGGTTCTGCGGATTACATGAGCAGAAATACCATACGCCGGGTCGAGGTTGCCGCTCCCGTTGAGGACGAACGACTGAAAAAGCGCATTCGGGAGATGTTCGCCGTTCTTATGAATGATAATGTAAAAGCCCGTATTATGGGCAGCGACGGCGTATATACCCATGCGGCGCGCAAAGACGGAGAAGCTCCTCTTAACGCTCAGGAATATTTTTATGAAGAAGCATACAAACGGCTTGAGGATAAAAAAGCGCGTCAGGAGCAGCTTCGCATAAACCGCAGCAAAAATGCCGGAAAAAAGAAAAAATCCGTACCGAAAAAGCGCAGCGTAAAGTGATAATATGAGTAAGAGCCTGTTCAGAATCTTTCTGAACAGGCTCTTTCACCTTTATCTAAAGTGGAATTGCTGTAAATTTTTATATTATTCTCTCATCAGTGTGGACAATTACAATATCGTCAAGAATTACAAAATCGCTGCGCTTTACACGGGGCTTTTGCTGAACCGGCTGACTTTGCCGTGATACGGCTGCTGGGGCAGACTGCTGTGCAGGCTGTTTTGCAGGCGGTTCGGGAACGCTGTTTTCAGGAACTGACGCCGGAAAACGCGGCGCTTCCTGATAAGGCGCTGTTGATTCCTGCTGCATATTTCTGCGGCGTGCTCTTTTTTCCTTTGTGGCAATAATGCTCCACATAATAATATTTATTATAACAAATGCCGCCGCTGCTGCGGCTATAACCATTATTTCATACTTAGTCATTGCTGTTCCTCTGTTATCAATACTCTGCCCTGAACATAACCGCAGAGATATTATCCGGTTCCTTTCTGCTCTTGATTGTTTCTATAAGCTCCCTGAGCTTTGCCTGCATAGAGCTTTTTGTAGTGATCCGCTTCGGTGAAAGTGCGTCAAAAATTTCTTTGTCGGTTATGACGTGGCGGAAGCCGTCAGAACACACCATATAATTGGCGCCGCTTTCAATTGTACCGAATCTTATTTCCGGCGTAACCTCGCCTGTAACTCCTATACACTGGGTAAGAGCGCTGCGCCGGGGATCTTTTTCCGCCTGTTCCGAGGTCATATTGCCGTTTTTTATTTCACGGTGCACGAAAGTGTGATCTTCTGTAAGCTGCTTTATCTGATAAGAAAGTTTATATATGCGGCTGTCGCCCACATGAAACGTCATCATCTGGTTATTAACAGCAAGAATGCCTGTTACTGTCGTACCCAGTTTAACGCCTGTACGCCTGCCGTAGTCGATTATACAGGAATTAAGGGATCTGAGTCTGCTCAGAACACTCTGCCCTGCATCTCTCCAGCTCCACTTTTCAAGCTCGTAGGCAAGTTCGTAGTCAAACCAGTCGGAAAAGCTGCGGACTACCTCGGCGCTGGCAAGCTCCCCCTTCGAGAGTCCGCCCATACCGTCGCAAACCATGACAAGAGCTGTCTTTCCATGCTTTGTTTCGGCGTTTTTCACACAGATGCTGTCTTGATTGACTTTTTTAGTAATGCCGATATCCGTTTCGGCAGCGACTATGTATTTCATTCTAACGCTCTCCTGCAAATCAATTATTTATAAAATCAAATTCCTCATTTGAAAGCTTCAGTACGTCTCTGCTGTTAAGTTTCATTTCCGTCATAACAGGAATCTGCGAGCCGTTTATAAAGGTTTTGTTCAGGGAATTATTGTCGCAGACGTAATATTCGCCGCTGCGGCAGAATATCGTTGCGTGTACACGGCTGACCGTTTTGTTGCCGTCAACGCAGTAATTTACTCTTGCACGTTCCTTGCCTATAACGAAAGACTCCTTGTCGATCATAATCGTTTCGCCGTTAGAACGTCTGATAAGCTTTGCCGTAAGTTCATGTGGCTGTTCAGCCGGAGATACGGAAAGATTTTGTTCGGGTATTGGAACGCTTCCGTTCATGGGTGCAAAACCTGAGTCCTGACGTACAGGCTCCATAGCAGGCGGGTTTACAGGCAGTCCCGCATTAAAGCACAGATTGCCCTCTATATATTTGTATGCGATAGGCGAAGCGTTACTGATAAATTTTTCGATCTCTTCGGGCATAAACGACGGAAGCCTGCCGGCAAACCCAATAAATCCGCCTATGTCTGCCTGATCCTGCGGCGATGCGTATTTCAGCATAGAGCAGATCTGCGCAAAGCAGCGCATGAAGCCCTGATTCGGGGATTTTAGATTAAGAACCGGCTGATAGACAAGATATATATATCCATTGCTTGGTCTGATGGTTATAACGTCTGTATCGAGGCAGAGTCTTGACGGATCAACATTTGTTTTAACCATTATTTTATATGCTTCCAGAAGCTGGGCAATAATAATGTAAAATTGATCCTTATTTACCGGGTTCCGAAGAAAACGGCTAAGCGGCACAGCGTCCTCATATTTGAACAAAAATGTTATTTCACCGCTTTTGTAAATACACGGGCGAAGAAATATCGGGTAATAGCTTTGGGTTTCAATATTGTTAAATGTATAGCCGTCTGCCTGTTCGCCGCTGACAAGAGTCATTATAAAACTTCTGCCGTTTTTTTTGCTATATTTAAACTTAGCCATAAGAAAACACGCTCCTTGTATTTTTATTATACATTATAAACATAAGAATGTCAAGGTAAAAGCTAATTTTCCCGCAGCCGCACAATCTGTAATTTTACCCTTTACATTTACCTATAAAAAGTGGTATAATATATTTATATATACTGAACGCTACAGCAAATCATCCAATACTTGATGTCTGATTTTTCTCATAGCGGCGTTATTGTTGTCGCTGTGCGACTTTATTATGAACAAAATCATTTGTCATTTATTGAACAATTTGCTGTAGCGTTAGTATAAAATTTAAGGAAAGAAGTGTTTTCACATGACAAAAATTACGATTTTTTCCGGATTTCTCGGCGCCGGAAAAACTACTCTTATTAAAAAGCTCATTTCTGAAGGCTATAAGGGCGAAAAACTTGTGCTTATTGAGAATGAATTCGGTGATATAGGCATTGACGGCGGTTTTCTTCAGGATGCCGGCATTGAAATCACCGAAATGAATTCCGGATGCATTTGCTGCAGCCTTGTGGGCGATTTCGGAAAGGCGCTTGAAAAGGTTCTTGACGATTATGCTCCAGACCGTATTCTTATCGAGCCGTCCGGAGTGGGAAAATTAAGCGACGTTATTCGTGCCGTTCAGAATATCGGCTCTCATGATGTGCAGCTTGACGGTTTTACCACTGTTGTTGATGCAAAGAAGTGTAAAATGTATCAGAAAAATTTCGGAGAGTTTTTTAACAACCAGATAACCTACGCAAGCTGCCTGATTCTCAGTCATACAGCCGGACTTTCCGAAGAAAAGCTGGAGGACTGCATACATCGTCTCAGAGAGCTGAATCCTGCCGCTCCGATTGTTACGACTGATTGGGATCAGCTTACAGGTCAGCAGCTGGCAGACGCAATGACACAGAAAAATACCCTTGATGACGAGCTTAAATCCCTTTTGGAGGAGACTAATCATCACCGCCATGACCACGACGAGGACGAGGAACACGAGCATCATTGCTGTCACCACCATGACCATGACGGGGACGAGGAACACGAGCATCACTGCTGTCACCATCATGACCATGAAGAGGATGAGGAGCACGAGCATCATTGCTGTCACCACCATGACCATGACGGGGACGAGGGACATGAACATCATCACCACCATGCCGACGATGTTTTCACAAGCTGGGGAGCTGAAACGCCATCCGCCTATACGACAGAAGAAATAACCAGCGCTCTTAACGCTTTGGGCGATCAGGATACCTATGGAATGATTCTTCGTGCAAAGGGTATTGTCGCCGGAACTGACGGAAATTGGATTCATTTTGATTACGTTCCCGGGGTTCCGGATGTTCGTACCGGATGTGCGGCTACTATCGGCAGACTTTGCGTTATCGGCTCAAAAATTAATGAGGAAGCTGTTGCAAAACTCTTCCGTGCCGACAAATAACCGGGAGGAGACCGAAAATGTCTAATAAACTGGATGAAATGCCCGTATATTTATTCTTAGGATTTCTGGAATCGGGCAAAACGAAATTTATTCAGGAAACGCTTGAGGACAGACGTTTCAATAACGGCGAAAGGACGCTTCTTCTTGTATGCGAGGAGGGGATGGAGGAATACGAAATATCTAAATATCCTTCCAAAAACGTATTTATCCGTACTCTGGAGGATAAAAGTGAAATGAACGAGGCGAATCTTCAGCGACTTGTGGACGAATGCGGCGCAGAACGAGTAGTCATTGAATACAACGGAATGTGGCTTGTAAACGATCTTTTTGATGCTATGCCGGAGGGCTGGGCTATTTATCAGGTGATGTTTTTTGCCGACGCTTCCACTTTCCTGAACTATAACGCCAATATGCGCAGTCTGGTGGTGGACAAGCTCAATATCTGCGAACTGGTGGTTTTTAACAGAATGGAAAAAACTCTCGATCCGCAGGAATTTCACAAAATTGTCCGGGGAATCAGTCGCCGGACGGAGATCGCCTATGAATATACTGACGGAACAGTGGCATATGACGATATTGAGGATCCTCTCCCGTTTGACGCGGAGGCCCCTCATATCGTTATCGAGGACAACGACTACGCCCTGTTTTATCGCGATATAATGGAGGAGCCGAAAAAATATGACGGCAAGACCGTGACTTTTAAAGGCATGGCCGCCAGAAATCCGAAATTTCCGGACGGCGTATTTGCACTGGGACGCAACGTGATGACCTGCTGTATAGAAGATATAAGATACTGCTGGTTTGTCTGCGAAACATCCGGAGAAGCACAGCTTAAAGAACGGGGCTGGTTTATTGCAAAGGCTCAGATCGAGGTAAGGAAGCATAAATTTTATAAGGGAAAAGGCCCTGTGCTGAAAATAATGGAAATCTCCCCTGCCGCTCCGCCTGAAAAAGAAGTTGCAACGTTTTATTGAGGATATATTTCTTTTGCTATGGCTGTGGTTAGTAAAGTGCTATCGTGATTTATCGGGGGAAAACCTTTCTGAGGAAAGGTTATTCCCCCGTA
>CAJTWQ010000002.1 GCA_910579835.1 uncultured Ruminococcus sp. | reverse complement strand
ATTTTTATAGCTTTAATTCAATAAAAGAATTAATTGGCCGCCAATAGAAGCTAATCAAGTTGTTTCCTTTGATTCCTTAACTTCATCGCAATTTGATTCAAAGTAAGTAATTGCCTTAGCAACAGTTTCAGCATTCTTACCCTTCTTATAATCCTTTGCAGTATAGAATCCAGGAGGATATGTTCCACAGTATACGTTGTCGGTTGTGCTGATTACTGCAAGACAAATACCATTCTTAATGTAAGCATTGCCTTTCTTAACTTTCTTAATGTCAGGGAAGTATTCCTTAATTGAAGCTTTAAGATCGTCACAAGGGGCCTCTAATTTAAGCTTCTTTTCTGTTGGTGTGCTAGAGCCAGACTTTAAATTCGTAAGATCAATAGTTCCACTTACAGAAATATCCCATCCCTGCTCTTCAAGTTCAGGAAGAGCTGAAGAAAGTGCATTCTGAATATTCTTAGCAGTTGCATCTTCCTTACGGATCTTGGACTTCTTTACATAACCCATCATAGCAGGTACGAGGATAGCTGCGAGAACACCGATGATAGCAATAACAACGATGAGCTCAATAAGTGTAAAACCTTTTTTTGTTTTCTTCATAGTTTTCATGATGAAAACCCTCCTTAATAATAAATTTGTGCAGTCGTTCATGCACTCTTTTTTCTGGTTCAGGGATTTGTCAATGATTCGGAATGATTCAATATAATAAACATGAGGCAACTTACATTTTCATGCAATCATTCAACTTGCTTTTTTGTTTTTCCCTTTCCCCTTGCTGTAATTATAGTATATCATTTCATTCATAAAATGTCAATACTTTTCTGAAAAAAATTTCATAAGAAATACAATTTTTACATCCAAACGGTAAATAGGGAGCTTTTTTTTGGTGTTTTCGTCATATTGCACAATTATTTATGAATATGTTAAAGAATAATTTTAATGTATGTAATATTAAAATTCGATATTACAATTTGTATATTCATTTCAATGTAAAAAGAGGGGAACAAAGTCCCCTCCGTTTTATAATTGAGATAAGAAGCGATAGAATTCCTGCTTATCCTGACATTTATCAAGGGCGTCAACCTCGCTTATAACGTTGTTCTTAACATAACGTGCAAGCTCCTGATCGAGACTCATCATGCCCTGCTGCTTACCGGTCTGAATAGCGGACTGAATAAGATGAATCTTATTATCACGGATCATAGCCGAAATAGCGTCAGTAACGTTGAGGATTTCCATACATGCCACACGTCCGGTATTGTCCTTTTTAGGAATAAGAGTCTGCGAAATAACGCCTACAAGGTTATTAGCAAGCTGTGTTCTGATCTGCTGCTGCTGGTGCTCCGGATAAACGTCGATAATACGGTTGATAGTATCGGCGGCAGATGTCGTATGAAGTGTTGAAAGCACGAGATGTCCTGTTTCGGCAGCGGTTACGGCAGCCTGAATTGTCTCGAAGTCACGCATTTCTCCTACGAGAATTACATCAGGGTCCTCACGAAGAGCGGCACGAAGAGCCAATGAAAACGACGGAACATCATCTCCGATTTCTCTCTGGTTTACCATACAGCGCTTATGCTCGTGAACATATTCGATAGGATCTTCAACGGTAATAACATGAGCGCTTCTGTTAAGGTTTACAAAGTCAATCATTCCTGCAAGAGTAGTGGACTTACCGGAACCGGTAGGACCTGTTACAAGCACCAGTCCGCGGGGACGCATTGCGAAATCTGCAAGAATCGGGGGCAGTCCAAGGTCTTCAAGAGTAGGAATATCATTGCGGAGAAGTCGGATAGCAATAGCCGGCTTGCCTTTCTGAAAATATACGTTTACACGGTGACGATAGCCGCTTCTCGTTGTAAAGGAGAAATCGGTATCATGATGATTGTTTACGCTTGTCTGCTGAGCGTCGTTAGTCATCTGATGAACAATATCCAGGATTTCTTCCTCGTCCATTTCCGGATACTGTGAACGCATTGTCCTGAGAGTACCGTTAAGACGTACTACAGGAGCGATTCTGTCAGTAAAATGAAGGTCTGAGCAACCGAGGAGACGAACCTCGTCAAGAATCCTGTGAATTTCAATAATAGCCATTTTATTATTTCCTCCCTGTTAAGATTATACGGAGAATGTAGCTCTTACAAGCTCATCTATAGATGTCTGACCTGCCTGAACAAGCTCGGAAGCATTGTCACGAAGCAGCTTTGTACCGATCTCCTTGGCAGCCGCTTCGATCTCCTCCTTTGTACCGCCGGCGGCAATAATAGAGGACACCTTTGAATTACAGTGGATAATCTCATGAATAGCAGTTCTTCCCCTGTAGCCGGTATTGTTGCAGGACTGACATCCGCACGGCTCATAGATCTGAATGGAATGTGGCACGCGCATAAGCTCGTTCTCCTCATCCGTAGACATTCTTGGCTTTTTGCATTCCGGACAGAGAACCTTGATAAGACGCTGTGCGATAACGCCGATAAGAGATGTAGCTACCATATAAGGAGCTACGCCCATATCAACAAGACGTACAACAGTAGATGCGGCGTCGTTTGTATGAAGCGTGGAAAGAACAAGGTGTCCGGTGATAGCGGCACGGATACCAATATCGGCAGTTTCTGCGTCACGCATTTCTCCGACCATTACGATATCAGGGTCCTGACGGAGAATTGAACGAAGGGCAGCGGCAAAAGTCATTCCTGCCTTGGTGTTTACCTGACACTGATTTATTCCGTCGATAGCCTTTTCGACAGGGTCTTCAACGGTGATTACGTTTACGTTCGGCTTTGCAAGCTCACCGAGAGCGGCGTAAAGAGTGGTCGTCTTACCGGAACCGGTAGGACCTGTTACCAGAATAACGCCGTGAGGAACACGGAGCATATGCTCGAACATCGCATAGTTGTAGTCTGACATACCCAGATCGGTAATCTTACGGAGAGCTATCTGGCCTGTCGAAAGAATTCGGATAACGATCTTTTCACCGTGAACCGTAGGAAGCGAGGATACACGGACGTCGAGAGTCGTTCCGTCAACGACCTGTGTGAATCGGCCGTCCTGCGGAATTCTCTTTTCAGCGATATTCATGCCGCTGATAAGCTTAAGACGTGTGGTAAGAGCGCTGTGAACGGCGCTGGAAATGTTCATCAATTCAACAAGATCGCCGTTTACACGGATACGAATACGCGTATATGTCTTGAACGGCTCAATATGTATATCGGTAGCGTCAGCTCTGTATGAGTTTTCAATAATAGTAGTTGCAAGCTTAACGATAGGCGCGCTTTCAACTCTGTCCTTGGATTCGGCTTCATCCGTTGACATTTCTCCAAGATCGCCGCCCATTGCGTTTACACTGTCAATAACACTGTCAACGTTCTGCATTGAATAGCATTTTCCGATAGCCTTATTAATAGCTGAAGTTGTTGCAAGAACAGGCACAGTATCCATACCTGTTGAAACCTTGATATCTTCAAGAACTATGAAGTTTACAGGGTCGTTGGTAGCAACAGTAAGTCTTTTTCCCTGAACATTGATTGCAATTACCGTGTGCTTTCTTGCAAGAGCCTCAGGAACCATCTGAACGGCTTCGGTATTAATCTCGATATTATCAAGATCCACATACTGAACTCTCAAGTTTCCGGCCAGAGCCTTTGCAAAATTCAACTCGGTCATGAATCCAAGTTCAACAACAACATCTCCGAATTTTTTTGTTCCGTTAGACTCTTTCTGTGCAGCAAGAACTTTAGAAAGCTGTTCGCTTGTGATCAGTCCTTGGTTGACAAGGTAATCGCCTATTCTTTCGTTTCTCATAATAAACCTCCGCTTATTAAAATTTACTTAAATAGCTTGAATTTTATATATAATGTGATATAATAGTAATATACATTATTTACATTAAAAGGAGGGTAAAAAATCATGTTTGAATTTAAAAATATGCTCCATGATGAATTTACCGCATTAACATTCCAACTCACATTTCTTGGAATGATCTTTCTGCTTGGAATCTGCATAGGCAGCTTCCTGAACGTTGTTATAATAAGACTTCCAAGAGGCGAATCACTCATAAAACGTTCTTCACACTGCATGACCTGCGGAACCAAAATCAGACCGATAGACATGATACCCGTTTTCAGCTGGCTTTTCCTCCGCGGAAAATGCCGCAGCTGCGAAGAAAAAATTTCTCCGCGTTATCCGGTGGTTGAAGCTCTGAACGGATTCTTATATGTACTTACATTCTGGGTACTTGATATTAATGCTGAAGCCATAATAACCTGTATCATCATGTCCCTTCTTGTTGTGATCGGATTTATGGATTGGGACACAATGGAAATCAATGAAATCATACTGGCAGTTATTCTGCTGCTCGCTGTTCCTCTGACATTCTTTACGGATGAAGTAACTCTTTTGAGCCGTATAATCGGGATATTCGCAATAAGCGTTCCTTTTTTCCTTATCGGTGAAATAAGCCGTCCCATCATTCGAAAGAAATATCAAGAAGACTTCAGAGCCATTGAATTGGGTGATACACTCCTTATGGCGGCTGCCGGAGCCATTCTCGGAACAAAGGCTGTTATCGTTTCAACATTAATCGGAATAATTTCCGCCGCGCTTGGCGGTATCATAAATAAAATAGTATCAGGCGAATCAAAATTTGCATTCGGTCCTTTCCTTGCAATAGGTATCGCAACAGGACTTCTCTGGGGAAACGAGATCGCCGACTGGTACATAGGACTTTTAAAAAATCCTCTGAAATAAGCAGATAAATTCAGGCAGCAGCATTTAACTGCTGCCTGTTTTTATTTGCCGTTTAAATCAAGCCTATACCTCAATGCAATTTATTCCATATCCGGAAGTGTATAGACAAAATAGATACAGTCACCGTCTGTTTCGGGATAGGCATAAAATCTCTTATTTATAAGAGCTGCCTGCCTTGTGTTGATCTCCTCATAATCCCATATGCCATCCTTAGGCGCAGCCACATCAACCTTATCACTGGGAGAAAAACTGCTGGAATAGCCGGCAGGTTTTCCGCTCCATCTTATCGGACCGTACTTATCGCTGGGCTTATTGCTGCTGAACGAAGAATTAATATTTACAAGAGACATGTTGATATTCGAGAGTGCAAACGGAGATCTGAAAATAATCTGTGATTCGTCTTCAGCCGTATTAGGATCATCCGGAATCTCACCGTATGCTCCGTCATTTTTATATGTCATAACAGTGAGCGAGAAAAGATCCGGACTGAAACTGGGCGAATATGCACCGCTGGGCATCTGAACAGGAACGATTCTGCTGTAGTATATATCACCAGCATCATCGTTAGTATTAAAACCGGGAATACTGTTAATCAGATTCTTATTCGCTTCATTATCCCTATAAAAGATTGTTTCAGCTGTATTATATCCAGGCTGGAAGTAAAATGAATAATTCTCGTAATAAACGGGGTTGATTACATTATTATCAACGCTCATATTGCTGAGTACGGCATGCTCAACACCGTAATCATCAACCATTATCGCGTTTCCTTCTGGATCATAAAGGGGATTTCCGGTTGAATCCGTTTCTTGAATCTGTTTTTTTGAACCATCGCCCTCAAACTGAACATAGGTGTAGCCGCTTTTAAAATCCCATTCATATTCAGTAATCTTTCCGCCGTCTCCGTTGTCAATCTTCAGCATTCTTACCTTGCCGGTAAGCGGATCTTCAGTACCGGGATTTGTTCGGTTCATATAGTGATTCTCAACGAAATTTCTTGCGACGTATGTCTCTTTATCAAGACCCATTGTTCCTACAATCTCATTTCCGTTAAAATCCACAAGATCCCCAACATAGACCTCAATGCAGTCGGAATATCTGAGGGTTCCCTCCATGTAACGCTTCACATTATCAACAGAAGCAGAATTTGCCTCCTGCAGCGAAGCCTTTTTCACAATTTTGTTCATTGGATCAATAATGCTCATAACTGCAACCATGAGAATACTGAAAACAGCCATTACAATAATAAGTTCAATAAGAGTAAACCCCTTTTTAGTTCGTTTTTTCTTCATAGGTTTCCCTCCCTTACGTCGTTGGCTTCTGAATCTCAATAAATTTGAGATTAGCCTTTTCAGCGTTGGGATCAGCCACCTGGTTTCCGTCTTCGTCAATAATATATCCCTGTGCACTGTAAAGCTTGCCCTTAACTGTTACAGCTGTTTCCGCAGCGCCTTTCTTTGAAACAACAATCTCATATTCATCATCCAGGAGAAGCGCATTATTATCATTTTGTGCTTCGGCAATAGGTCCCTGAACTGCAACCTTTCGATTTACTCTGTATGACGACTGTCTCTGCCTGCCTACGGCTGTTCCGAGCATAACAAGGATAAGTGAAACCATTGCGAAAACAGCGATAGCGATGATTATTTCAACCAGAGTCATGCCCCGGAGCTTTTTCTTTTTCTTCATGCTTCACTCCTCCTTAATAATCAAGATAGCTTACAGCTGCATAAGTATGCTGTTTACTTGCATCAAGTATAGCATCGCCACCCTCACTGTTCTTAATATAGAGCAGTGACCAGTTGTTTTGTCCTGAATATTTCTTAACATTCAAGCAGCCGATAACACCCATTTGTGAGAATCCTGTATCACTCAGTAAAACTCCGTCATAATAAAGTCTTGACAGTATTGAGTCATATTCACCAGCTTCTGTTTTGCCATCCATTGTTAAGAAAGGTGCACGGAAATAAGCCGTAAAAAATGTTGAACCGTGTCCGCAGTCAAGAACGGCATTTTTAGAAGAATAAATATTTACATTTGGCGCTGGAAGAAGTTCTACGCCTTCTTTCTTTATATAGGAATTTTTCGGATCAGACAGTATCTGATATGTCTTTCCGGAATCATAAGCGTTAAGGAAAGATCTGGTAACCAAATGCCATTTTTTCCATGCTACACTTCCAGTAATATAGAAGTTTACGGTTCCGCCAATTTTACTTCCGTCTGCTCCGACATCCTCTATTATAATCTTTCCCTTGTTGCTATTAGGGGTCTGGAAAGATGTACTGTCGAGCTGAACCCACATAGAACCGGTGGCCGGCGGAATAATTTTGATAGTTGTATCCATGTCGAAATTACCGGTAAGCTTCACATCAACACCACTAATAGTTATTTCCTTGTGATTTACAGTTACGCCAGAGATATTTCCAACGGGTACGCCATTGTGTATCTCATTGACTATTTCACCTGCCGGTGAGTTTATATTATTTTCTATGTTCCAAGTGTCCATTACCTCAAAAACAGTCTGAACAACTTGTGAATCCTCTTTTTCAACAGGGTTATCGTAGAAACATTCCACCGCGCCGGCAAATGTAAAGAAAACACGTCCGCCGTTTGATTCATTCACTACAATTCTTGCTTCGGAAGGATCTTCATTATTTTGGAATGTAGCATCCTTTATGAGAACGTAAACAACCTCTCCATTTGCATCAATAGTTACTTTCTTAGTGAAAAGTCCTGTCAGTGTGCAGCTTTCCGTAACATGACCGACAAGCTGAGATGTTCCATTATATACCTTGTCATAACAAGCCTGCGGAGTATCCTGTCCGAAATGCCCCTCCGTTCCCTTTACAGGACCTGAAAGACCAAGAATAACTGCTTTATCTGCATATTCAGGATAAATTGAACTTGCTTTTTCGTAGTATTCCGCAAGAGGGTAAACATCCTTCGTACCATATTTTATTCCGCCGGTGCTTACAGCTTCTGTTTCAAGAACTTCTTTGCCCTCGGCATTAAAGTAACCGTCACGGCATTTTCTTACCTGAGTAAGATCGGGAACGAATTCAAGAGGCGTTTCCGGATGTTCCGCATCATATCCCGGTCCGTCAGGCTGTCCCCAGTCCGCCGGAGCCTCAAGCCCTTCGACTGCGTTAAAGTCCTCGGGAAGATACTTTGGATCGATCATCAGATTTTTAAAATCAAATGCGTTTGAATCAGCAATCGAGTCATAATATCCGTCATACTCTTTAAGCGCTTCCGGATCCAGCCATATATAAGGATAATGAATTGCCGTGTCAACATCAGCGCCTACGAATACATCCTTTCCGATCACATAGTTGACATCGGCTATATTATAGCCGTCCTTAAGCTCTCCTGCACCTACTATGCTTACATTTGTTCCCTCACAGGAACCTGCATAAATGTTTCCGTATACAGTAAGATCACCTGTTCCGATAGAAAGCTTGCCGCCTACTACAAGATCGCCGAGAATCGTAACCGGCCGGTTAATATCAACATTTCTCTCAGCTTTTACACTTCCCTGAACAGCTACAGTTGCCCCCTTCGTATCAAAAGACAAGCTTCCCTTTGAATAAATATTGCCTCCCGCACTTGTGTAGCCGCTGCCGCCGTTTAACAAAGAATCAGCCCACTTATAAAGCGTTGAAGCTGTAGATGAATAATGAGATGTAGCTTCCTTATCCATACAGTAAATATCTGCGTAAATACTCGGACCATTTTCTGTAAAATCAAAACTTCCGCAGAAGATATTAAATGGGAAACTTCCGTCGCCTATTTTTATACTTTGCGATGTAGAAAATTTTTGATCAACATACAAATATGGCACCTGATTGAATTTTTTTGAACTTGCAGCAATATGATCTTTCAAATCAGAACTCACATTTACATTGAAATCGGTATTGCTGATATCAAGATTTCCCCAGATCTGCATTCCCTTTCCAAGCTGTGTATAATAGATATCCACCGATGTATTAGCAGTCAAATTTCCATTTACAACCAAAGGAGCTTCAATTATGTTATCATTCTGAAAATTAAAGTTTTTGTTTGTAAGATATTGCTTATCTTCAAGCGTTGTCAGTTTGTTATCATATTCATTCCAAAAAATATAGGTCAAACCGCTATTCCACTTTTCGTTTGTATCATATACGGTTATTGTTTTCGTTACTTCTCCATACTCTTCAGGCACCCATTCACCCCACGGACCTCTAAAGGGATCCCAGTAGCCGTCGTGTAATTTCACATATTCTGTTACTGTTTCCTCATGAGATAACGGAGATGGATAAGGCACGCCGTAACCCATGCCGTAATAGGAGCCGCCCCACTGCGTACCGTGGTTGCTGCTGTCGGAGTCGCCCATTGTAAGGAATCCGGGACCATCGTCGCTCTTGACAACAGGATCCTGAATAACATGAGACACGAGCTTTGTAGTCTCGCCGCCCATTGTTACTTCCGCTGTTATCTTAATAAGATTTTTTTCAACCCAAGTCTTTGCGTTCGGGTCAAAGATAGTAGTTTTTCCTGCATATTCAACCGATGCAGTGTCGATCTTTCCCAATGAAGGAGAATTTATGCCTATCTCAACCTCAAACTTGCCGTTCTGGGGCAGATTTTCAACGGCATTGGCAAACTCATTGTTTGTACCTATAGCTGCAAGGATACTGTCAATAGCCGATCTTGCCGTATAGGATGCCTGTGATGCCGAATACGTTTTGTGAGCCCGTTTGTTTGCAGCTGCCGCCAGAGCTAACGCACTGGTCATAAATATTATCATGAGAGACAGTACTGAGACTACTGTAAACAGAATGGAGCCTTTTAGGGTTCTTTTTTTCTCAGTTTCCATTTTTTTACCACCTTTCCGGTAAATTTCTTCTCAATAACGGGTACGTATGATTTTTCTGAGGAAACACTGAATAAATCCGGGACGCAGACTATGCTGTCCTGCATGATCTATTCAGTTATTTCCAAAGTATTTGTGACTGATTTTTATTTTTCGTCTGTATCAGGCTTTGGCATTTCGTATACGGAGTAAAGCTGGATCACAATGTTTGCCTCAAGAACAGTTTCATCATCCCAGTATTCATCTGAATCACTGTCCTCCTTTTTCTCCTCCTGAGGAGTCTGTCCTTCAGGAACTGCTGGAGTAGCCTTTTTTTCCGTTTCCTCTTCTTCAACCTTTGAAAGCGATACGGATGTAATTATAACTGCGCTGTCAATTTTCTCGATCCTTTCAAGATAATCCCAGATCTCTTTCTTCTTTCCCTCAATAGTAAGACCGTATCTTGCAGAAATGATATTCTCAACGCCTCTGGATGAGATATATGTACTGTCTGCGCTTTCCTTTGCCACATTTTCTCTGAGATCACCGTTAATATCAGCACTCTCACGGAGAGCCGTAGCAACCTCGACATAAGGCGTATAGTAGTAATTGAGAGCGGATGCAGTAATGGGATCTGTTTTAAGTTCAGTAACCTTTACATGAGCCTTTTCCGCATAGTCATACATGAATTCGTCGAGCTTCTTAGTCTCATTGATCTCGTTGACGCCAACAAAAACAGCTGTGTCCTTCTTTGATTTTTCATGTATCGTACTAATGTTATCAGAAACCGTCTTGATCCTTTTGATCTTTCTTTCGATCTCAGTCTTTTCATTTTCAAGTGTTTCAAGGGTTGCCTGATTGTCCTTTATTTCTGTATTTTTTGGTTTGATAAGTCCGAAGAAACCTCCTGCAAAAATTGCAGCTGCCAGTACAATGGCGAGGATAACCTTATCTCTATAAGTTAATTTCATCTTTATCTTCCTCCCTCAACATTAGATATAAGAAGCTCAGAATCAGACTGAGATTCATTAGCAGCTGCTGCGCTGACTTCGCCTTCAAGCTCAACTGTTACAGTAAACTTTACTCTGTCCGAAGACTTCTCTTTTTTCTCAGGATTGTCAGAGCTTTCCTCAACTGATCCCTTTTCATATGTATATCCCTTGTATTCGACATTTCTGAAATATCCCTCCTTGAGGTTCTCCAGCAAAGCTACATATTCACGGGGGAAGTCCTGAGTCATCTTATCCTCAACCTTTTCGTTGTCTTCGAGAGGAATATTAAATTCAACCGTAAGGGTACCCTCGCTGTAATCGCCGTATCCGATCGTAGGTCTGATGAACTTGCCGTCCGAATCCTTTTTCGGCTTGCCCTCATCGTCAACGCCTACCCACATAATCATATCCTTGTACTTATCCTGCCGAAGAAGTTCTTCCATAGTCGTGCAAAGAATATCATACTTATCGCCGTTGATAACAGGCTGCGAAAAATATGCGTCATGAGCATTATTCATCTTCTGTGCATATGCCTTAACAGACTCTTCTTTCAGTTCAAGAGCCTCCAGATGTTTCAGCTTCTTTTCGGTATCATCGCTGTTAATGAAATCCTGAACCGTCTGAATATCATTTTCAATACCTTTGTTCTTAAAGAAATTATAGGCAAAGATTCCGCCAGTAACAATTAGCGAAAGGCATACGGCGCCCAGAAGAATAAGATTTCCGGAGCTGTCATCCTTGATTTTATTCTTAACAGCCGTACCGAGGTCAGTTTCAAGAAGGTTGATTTTTTCAATATCTTTACTTCTCTTGAACATAGCGCCGATAGCATTAGCGTACAGTGAGAATTCCAGATTTTCGTGACCGTGAATCTGCGGCGGAACATTGATAAGGCTTGTTTTCAGATCAAGCTTTTCAAGCTCGTCGGTAAGTCTTACATATTCGTGGGTATCACCGTAAAAGATTACGTTCTCTATAGCTTCTCCGGTCTGACGAGATCTGTGGAACTGAAGCATACGGAAGATGTTTTCGTTTACAGCCTCAAATACATAATCGTCAGAGTAGCCGTAGTCAGCAGCGTCAATAGACGCGAAACGCGAGAACGAAAGCGACCCCTGCTCATAAAGGTTAAGGGAAATAAAGTTATTGTCGATCTGTACGGCAAGAAGCGGCATCTTCGATCTGATCTTTGTGTCCGCAAGAAGTACCTTTGTGATACAATTACAGCCGATCATAACAGATTTCAGTGAAATTCCCAGAAGCTTAAATACTTCCCTGTAGCTGTTTACGATCTCATAGGGACAGGCAGTAGCAAGGATCCTGTAAGCCGGTTCACTGTTTTCATCAGCCGCCTCCGCCTCGCCTACTATAATATAAGATACGCTGTAGGAGTCGTCAAGGTTAAGCTCAGCCTGCATCTGCTGCTTTACTACTTTCTGCAGATCTTGATTCTTCGCCTTGGCAACATTCATTTCCTTGAAGATCGTCAGGTTGGAAGAAATTGAAACAATAGCCTCCTTGTCAGGCATTTTATTCTTCTTCAGAATGCCGTTGATAAGCGTAGCTACATTGGGCACATCCTTAACGTGACCGTTTACGATAAGATTCTCCTCAACATCAAGGGTAGCAGCGGAACTGATCTTAATTTTTCCGTTGCTTTCCGTTCCCTTAACAACACGTATATTTCTGTCGGTAATATCAAATGAAAGCATTTATCTTTCCACCTTTCCGTTTTATTCGTTTTCGATAGCCTCGAAAGAGCCGTAGAGTGCGGGGTAAATACCACATACTACAAGACCGATAATTACGCCCATGAAAATAAGAAGCAAAGGCTCTACCATGCTTACCAGACGCTGTACAGCGGCGTCCGATTCGTCTTCATAATATTCAGACGTCTTTTCAAGAATAGAATCGAGAGCGCCGGCCTCTTCGCCGACATAAATTACAGAACAGAACATAGGTTCAAAAATCTCTGTTCTTGTAATAGCGGACGAAAGCGATTCTCCCTGCTTTACCTCGTCAATTACATCCTCAAACTTGGAATCGATATATGAATTTCCGAGGATAGCCGAAGCTCTTTCAAGACATTCAACCATAGGGATACCGCTGGAGTAGAGCGAAGAAAGAGTACGCGCAAAACGACCGGTGTAAATCTTGGTAATAAGCGGTCCGATAGACGGCCCTTTTACAAGCATTCGATCAAATTTAAGCCTGAATTTCGGGGTTTTGAGAGCGTATTTGAACCCGAAAAAGAGCCCCAGTGCAACTATAATAAGTATGTACCATTTGGATTTGAGGAAATCACTGATAGCAGCCAGACACTTTGTAAGGAAGGGCATCGTAGATTTATCGTCATACATATCAATGAATGTAGGCATGATGAATGTGAAAAGGAAAATAACGATAACTATACAAAGAACAAGAAGTATGACAGGATATGTCATAGCGCCCTTAACAGTATTTTTAAGCTTGTTTTCCTTTGCGTAATGATCTGACATACGCTGCATGATAACATCAAGAGAACCGCTTGATTCTCCGGCTGCGACCATAGAGATAAGGAATTCCGGGAAAGAACCCGCATGCATTTCAAGAGCCGATGAGAATGATTCGCCTTTCTGAACGTTCTCGTAAATATCCTGCCAGATGGCTCTTGGCTTTTCGCTTTCCTGCTCCTTGCAGAGAATGTCGATTGACTTTACAAGAGTAAGACCGGAAGTAAGCATCGCGCTGAGCTGTCTGCAGCAGAATGCCAGTTCCTTGGTGTTAAACTTGTACAATGATTTTGAGTCCGTTGAATCGCTTTCCTTGTAATCTTTAACGTACAGACCTTTTTCCTTAATTTTCTTTAAGAATTCCTGTTCGTTTTCCGCATTGATTATGCCCTTTACCTGCTTATTCTTAGCGTCCTGAGCAACATAGGAAAAACTCTTCATGAAACCACCTCCATAAATTATTGCTTGAGCTGCTGTCTTTACAGATCTTACTTAATAGAACAATTATATCATTTTAACGGTAATTTTTCAATCGCTTTTTTGACATAAATAATCGCCCTTTTTTTATTAATATTCACCAACTTTTATACTTGATGTAATATCCTCCGACTTAAAAAGGGATTTTTCTACAAAATACAATTTTCAAGACAGCACAACCGCAGCACTCCTGCACCAATGCCACGGATTGTTAAACTTATACAAATATTATATCACACTCCCCATACAATTGCAACATAAAAACGCAAATTTTTTCTAATTTTTATAAAACTGTAAACTTTAGCAAATTGCTTAACTATATTTTAGGCATTTTGACTGTTGACAAGCTTTTTTTGCTGTATTTAACAAAAAACGGCTTCCGGAGCACGCCGGAAGCCGTTAATATATTATACAATTTTTCCTCTGTCATAGTATTCGCCAAAAACCTTTGTCCCGCTGCAATAGGCAGATTTAAGCTCCTGTTCTCCGAAATACAGCCCTTTTACCTGCCTGCTGCCAAAGTAAAGCGACGAAAAGCTGTTCTTACGCACCTCTTTTAGTTCTTCTATCCATGGCAAACCTCCGTTTATCAATTTGCCGAAACATCTCATCATAAACTTCGGAACAGGCTTTACCATTGATGTCAGCGCTTCAGGCATCGAAAAGATCGACGGATAACCGCCCTCTGCAATAAACATAAACTGACACACTGGATATTCCAATCCTATATCATCACGTTCATTCAGTTCCGGAATACAAGGATAACCATGGTTTCTTCCATTGATTATATCAAACCCCATCGTTTTCTCCTCCGCACACAAAGCCTATGGACGTCAGATACTCCGGATCCTTGCACTGTGCTGTAGTCAAACCGTAAAAAAGGCGGCTTTTATCACTGCGGCTGTCGTACACTGCCCCAGCCATAAGGTCGTTATCATAAAAACAAGTCGAAATAAAATCGCAGTTCCAATACACGCTGCTTATATTATTTATGGCAACCGCCTGATAACAGTTTGACAATGTGCAGAAGCTGTCAGCCATATGATAAACATGGTCTGTTCCCGAAGCATCGCAGGTAACACTGCCTGATACCCAAAAATCATTTCCACTTACGCCCCGCATTAAAGAACCTTCATAAACACTTGGGGTGCCGGCATCATGCGTAAGCAGATCAAGTAAAATCTGCGTTCTTTTTATTGTGCCGCCGTTGAAAAGCGTATAATTTTTGTTATAAATTCCTGACAGTGCAATCACCGACAGTTCTGACGATATTGTAAGCCTTGCTCCGTGAAGAATACAGTTCTCTCCGGTCACCACTGAACTGCAGTAATGGCCGACTTTAAGAATAAATGCACAGTCATACAGCTTCACTTCCGCCGTGATCCCAGACGCTGCCGTAAATAGATTGATAATATTCCCCTGAAGCACTGCATTTTCCAGCATTAGACCGGATATGTCTATCGTTCCTCCGACCATAACCTTAAAAGCGCTAACGCGTCCGCCGATCTCGGAATTATAAATATTTCTGATTTTATGACCGTTTCCGTCAAAGGTTGAACAATTGACGGGAATGAGCGAGAAATGTTCTGCATATGCCGTATCGTTCAGCTCGATATCAGCACCGAGACGGCAGCAGACTCCTGATCCGCCAACTTCTTCCATCATATAAAGATCCTCCGCAGTCTGTATAATATACGGATCTGTCTTTGTTCCTGTACCGTTCATGTCAATCCTCCCCGATAATAACATAAAGTGAGTTTTCCTTGTGTTCCGTTGAATCGTATTCCTGCCGGGTCACAGCGATAATCTCCGGGCGGCTGAGAAAGGTCATGCAGGCCTCCTCCATGACATCAAGCCGATTATTTACCGAATCCAAATCAAATGCCTCGATCTCCGCCTGTATTTCCGCCAGACCGTCGGACACCGCCTGATCGACCTGACTTATGGCCTGCTCCGCCGTATCCGGCAGCACTTCGTTAGTTCCTAAAAGAGCCGGCTTTACAAATACGGGAGGCATATCGTACTTAACGATACAGTTCACCGTATCCCCGGTAACTTTTGACGCCTTTAACTCCAGCATAAGCCGTCCGGCATTTCTGACAAAAAGGTCTGAAACCTTCCATTCAAGACGAATCGTTGTTTCCAATGCTTCAAAAAGCAGAGCTGAACTGACAATTTCACCGCTCTCCGTCTCACCCTTCAAAGCAAAGCTGCACTCTGAAAGATCCCATCCGCCGTAAAAACGATCTATTATAATATAAACCGTATCGGCAAACCGCTCGCCCTGAATAAAGAGACTGCCTATCGGGTAAGTAGGGATATTTTTTCCCTGAGCAATTAGTTCCATTTATTTCCTCCTTTTTTAAGCGATACCGCACAATGATCGTTGTGCGGTATCGCCTTTAAAGAACTCCGCAGTGTTCTTCTATAAGAGTACAGAAAAACAGGCTCATTCAACGCTTTTTCATTGAATGAGCCTGAAATTTTTGTACGGTATTGCTTTTTTCTCACATTCCTGAGACGGTAAAATTAACCTTAACCGTTGTCCATGAAGCAAAGTTCTCCTTACTTACAATTACAGAGGAATATCCCTCCGCTTCCTTAGAAATTTCCCCCTCCGCCGATACAGCGCCGTCGGGAATGTTGCCCTCTCCAACCCATTCGTTGAAGATGTTAGTCTTTAAATCCTTGCCTGCTTCCGTAAATGTAAAATTCTTGCCCGAAAGAGGAATCTCCGCCCCGTCTACCTCTATTGAATCAACAGTAATCACTGCGCCGGGACATGCCGCCGCACCGTCCTTTATCATTACCGCAGCGCACATAATACCTTTCGGATTTAAGCCCGAACCCGCAGAAACGCCTACAGTATAGCTACCGTTGCCTGCAATAGAAACCACATCTGCATTATTGCTAAGATTATCACTCCTTTTTCCGGTAAACTGATTGCTGCCTTTTTCGTCTCTTATAAGAAGATATGCCTGACCGGACGATACATCAGACGTATCACCGTCGGCGGTATCTGTTGACATTTCTTTTTTCTCATAATCCACAGTTTTCTTTGCTTTCTTGTCACCGCATGAAGTACATAAAGCACAAACCATAAGTGAAGCGACCAGAGCAGATAAAATTCTTTTTATATTCATAATTAAATAAACCTCCATGTCTTAAAATCCTAGTTTATGCAAAAATCCGGCTGTGCCCATTCCTGTACAGATGTTAAACTCTATTTTATAATAATACCACATTTTTTCAAATAAATTCAATCCGCTTATTATACAAACTTGATCCAAGTGATTTAGACAAATAGTACAATCCTGTAATCAGCTAGGTTCAAAGCATCACCGCACGACGTAATCAGCACCCTCAATACAGGCTCTCATAAAATGGGACGCCTTACGGCGTCCGCAATAATTATAATACGTTTATTTTGTCAGCATCCGATTTAATAGACTTTACTCCGGAAAGCGTAGCGGAAAGCTTCTGTTTTACCATTTTAATATTCTGGAGATTTCTTGCATAATGGCTCTCTGTGTCGTTGAGCATTTTGGCAACGGATACGGCTGCATTCTGCTGAAGATTCTTAGCAGCCGCCTGCGCTTTTGTCAACATATCCACCGCTTTCTTTTTAGCCTCTGTCATAATTGCCTCGCGTGAAACGATCTGAGACGCTCTTTCCTCCGCCTTACGGATAATCCCTTCTGCGTTGAGCTTTGCTTCGTTAAGAATTCTCTGACAGTCAAACTCTATTTTCTTCGCCTCTTTCAGCTCATGAGGCATATTCAGGCGCACGTCGTTGATAAGCTCTCTCATCCGCTCGCCGTCGATAACCTTTTTATGGGCAACAAAAGGCATGGAGGACGCCTTATCAAGGAGTTCGTCCATTTCTTCCAGGATTTCATCAATACTCATAAATTTTACCTCTCTTTAATAAGTCTTTGTTTTATATCATCGAGTATTATTTCGGGTACAAAATGGCTTATATCGCCGCCGAAATAGGCTATCTGCTTCACAACACTTGAACTTAGATACATATTTTCCGCCGACGTAGTAAGAAAAACTGTTTCCGCTCCGGCATAAAGCTTTTTATTTGCAAGAGCCATCTGAAATTCATATTCAAAATCGCTTACGGCACGGAGGCCTTTTACAATTGCTATTGCCCCGACATTCCGCACATAATCGGCAAGAAGCCCGTCGAGTATATCAATAACCACATTGTCCAGATCCCTTGTCACCGATTCTATCATGAGCATTCTTTCCGTTGCCGTAAAGCTCGGCTGGGACTTTCCGGCATTCCGTGAAATAAGCACGATCACCCTGTCAAACAGCCTGGACGCCCGTGTAATTATATCAAGATGACCCAAAGTAACAGGATCAAAACTTCCCGGACAAACTGCTATTCTCCTCATTTTTCTGCTGCCTCCCCGTCCGCGCTTTCAGAAACGGGTTTTTCAAAAATAGTAACATTGATCTTTCCGTAACGGTATGTTTTTCTGAGTACAAGTCCGTCCGGAGTCTCCGGCTCTCCGGCCTCCGCTTCGTATTCGCATATTATGCAGCCGCCCTCGTCAAGCTTCCCGGCCGCTATAGGAAGAACTGAGGCGATATGTCCCTGTCTGTAAGGCGGATCAAGAATAATAATCCCGAAGCGCTGTCTCGTAAGCCTTATATAATCGTAACTGTCGCGGCTTATGACTTCCGACCGGCGTTCAAAGCCTGCTGTCCGAAGATTTTCGTTTATGCAGTTTATTGCAGCGCGGGAACTGTCAACGAATACGGCTCTCACAGCTCCTCTGCTTAGGGCTTCTATTCCCATCTGACCGCTTCCGGCAAAGAGATCAAGCACATATGTATCTTCCAACTGGAACTGAACAGCCGAAAAAACAGCCTCTTTGACTTTATCGGTCGTAGGACGCACATCAAGTCCTTCCGGCGCTTTAAGACGCCGGCCTCTTGCAGTACCGGTAATAACTCTCATCAAAATAATCTCCTAAACTTTATCATTACTATTATTATAGCTTGTTTCTGGGGATTTGTCTATATTCTTTTTTAAAGATAGTTGATTTTTCACAAATTACATTCCAAATATTTGTTGCATTTGACAACTTACACTATAATTTGTATGTCTTTCAAAACGTCACAATTATTTAACCATTAAAAACAAATAATCTTATCTCAACTTTGTCAGTGTATTTTTGACAAAAAAATCAATAACAATTTGTTATTTTCTCCAAAAAAATTAATTTTAGTATAATTCATCTGGAAAATTTTCAGAAAGCAGTTGATTTTTTTTGAAAGATATTGTATAATATACATGTATTTATGTGCCGCGGGCTTTTCGGGGATTTTTTCTCTTCGGTCAGCCCTGGACTTTGGGAAATCGGCAAGCCGCAGCCGTAAAGCGGCATCCGGTATGAAGCGTCATGCCGGAGGATGGAGATCATTATGGATATTTTACTCGTAACATCTTCGTTTAACGATGAGATACACGGCAGCGACGACAAGAAAAAAACCGGCTGCGGTATTTCTCTTATCAAACCGGAAAACGTCTCAAAATACCGCATAGGCGGCATTATGACCGACCTTAAGGAAATCTCTTGCGATAAATGCAAGGAAAGACTCGCAAAGAAGATTATAAGATCCGATAAGAAAGAAATGTCAAGAATTCTCAAGGAAGAACGCGCAAGAGCCAAAAAGGGCATTGAGGACGAAGGTATTATTCCTCTCGGAAACACCACTGCAAAAATAACCAAAACCCCCGAACAAAAACGTCGAGAAGACGAACTGGCCGAAGCTGCCCGAAAGGAAGCCGAGGCTGCAAGAATAGCCGAAGAAGAGACCAGAAGAAAAGCCGAAGAGGAAGCCAGAAAAAAGGCTGAAGAAGCAGCACAAAAATCCGAGGAGAATGCCGCACAGAAGAATATCCCCGGAACAAGCGTTGCTATGGACAGCGATCTTGCACAGTTTGCAATAAACGTTCCCAAGGAAGAAGAACCTGCGCCGGAACCTGTTCAGGATGATTTTCTCGCTCAGTTTGCTATCCAGAAGCCGCAGGAAGATGTACCTGAGGAACCGCAGCCGGCAGAGATTCAGGACGACTTTCTCGCTCAGTTCGCTATTCCGTCTCCCACATACGAACCTGAATATCAACCGGTCGAAACAGACGGCGATTTTTACGGCTATGAAGACTCTTCTCATAAATATGAAGGCGACGATTCGGTTATCAACGTCTCTGAAGACGAGCTGAGAAGTATCTCTGAAGAAACCGTTTCACAACCGTCAGAAGAACAGGATATTGGTTTAGGAGAAAATTCCGACTGGGATTTTGTGGCAAATCAGATTTTTGGCTTTGAGGGAGTTGATGTTCCGGAAACGCAGCCTCAATCTGCGGAAATGGAGGAGCTTCCCCTGCCTCCGCAACCAGATTCACATAATCTTGACGGTATCCGACCGGCTGAGTCTAAAACGGCAGCGGCGGTTCTTGAAGATATTGTTCCTCCAGTGCTTGACGACATAAAAACTCCCGTACTAGATGATATTGCTCTTCCCGTACTTGAAGAACTTTCCGCTCCTGTTTCCGAACAAACATCTGCACCTGCTGTCAGCGAAATTTCTGTTCCCGAAATACCTGTTCTCGATGAACTTTCCGCATTTGAGTCTGTACCGGAAATTCCGGAGAAAAAAGAAACTGTCACTGCGGCAAATGAAACTTTAGATTTTGAAATACCGGAGGTGCCTGTACTTAACAGTATTTCCGTTCCTGTGGCAGAAGAAGATTCTGCCCTGACAGATGAGACTTCAGATTTTGGAATACCAGAGGTGCCTGTACTTAACAGCATCTCCGCTCCGGAAGCAAAGGATGCTGTAATCTCTGAAATTCCAGTCAATGAAGAAGCTTACGAAGAATATGAAACAGAGGAGTTTACAGCGGAATCAGAAGAAAAGAAAGAAACATCCGGCACGGAAATTTATGAAGACTTTTCAGAGCCTGCGGAAGCAGAATCCGCTTCAATTGATAAAATTCTTCCTGTTTCCGAATCTGAACAGACAGCCGCTCCGGTTCAGACCGAACCCTTTCAACCAGTTTCAGCAGAGTCTGCCCCTCCTGTCTCTATACAGGCCGCTCCCTCTGCTCAACCGATTCCTGTTCCTCCTGTTCAGGCTATTCCGGTACAAACCGCTCCGCCTGTTCAGCCTGTACCAGTACAGCAGCCTCAAATTATTACTGTACCACAGTTTGCAGGATACGATGCGTCAGGGCAGCCGATATATACATATATGCAGATGCAGATAACAGGATACGACACGAATGGTCAGCCGATGTATGCTCCTATCGGAGGTCAGCAGCCTCCGATACCGCCGCAGGTCGCTGCTCCTCAGCCGCGTCCTATGATGGGTATGAGCAATACTATGGGCGGACAGATGGGTGCAAATATCCAGAAGCCCTATGTACAGCTTGACGCTCCTACTCAAACCCCTGCATACATAAAATCCAAGCTTGGCAACCAGAATCCGAACGGTCAGTACGTTCAGCCTTCTGCCAATATTTCAAAAATCGCCGTAAATCCACACTCTAAAGAAACCTCTCAGGCTTTTGTAAACGCTATTTCAAACTCAAAGGATTATGCAAACAAAAATCTGATAGAGACTCAGGGACTCCGTGCGAATACTCCTGTTCTATCCTCCATTGAGGATGTCCTCTCACAGATGGGTGATAATTCACTGAAAAATAAAAAAACTATGGCACAGCAGGATGTTAAGGTCGGCAGCGAGTATAAGACGCCTTCCGCTCCAAGATCATCCGTCTCAAAAGCTGCTCAGCCGAAAAATAATCCTGAAAACGACATAAGATATATGTCAAAATCTGCTCTCAAGGATAAGAAAAAGCAGGATAAAATCGACGCCAAATTTAAAAAGGATATGGCAAAGAGAGGATTCTAACTAAGGGCGGCATATGCAATGATAATATAGGCGGCAACGTATTTTAAACTGCCGTCATAAATGAAATGAGGTATAACTTTGGCATATAATGATATATATAACGAACTTAAAAACAAAATGGGCGAAGACAAAACAGCAAATGAAGCCATGCTTCGCAAGGAAGCCGAACGCTTTATACGGGAAAAAAACAACGACGGAATAGCCGCTGCCGGAGATCTTATCATGGAGAATATGCCCGAAGAAAAGCGAAATGAAATTATACGCATTACCCATATCGACGGAGTACGTCTCGACCAGTATTACGATAAAATTGATAAGCTTGTAGACGAACGTAATATTACCGAAGCAAAGTTGCTTGCGGAAAAGCTTTACAAAAAGATAACCGTTGAATTCAAGGAAACAGAAAAGGAGCGTTTTGTTTCACTGAGAAATCCCTTTGAGGAAAACCTTTTTCAGCTGATGTACAAAACAGATAAGACGCTGACTCGCGCTCCCTATGATTTTGCAAGATATATCACCACTTACGCATATATCCTCACCGAGGCCGGTTCTCCACTGGACGCTATCCCTGTGCTTCAAAAAGCCATTGAATTCAATCCCGTAGACTGCGGTCCCAAATTTGAACTCGCAGAAGTTTATAAACGGCTGAAAAACAAGAAACGGCTCATTGAAATTACTCAAGAAACGCTTAAAGTCGCATCTTCCCCCAATGCTATTGCACGGTGCTATGCAAATATGGGCTATATTCTTACAGATTTTCAGGCATTTGAAGATGCTGCAGCTTTCTATACAGCCAGCGTTATGGCAGCTCCGAATCCGTCTATTCCTCTTGAAATGCAGCATCTTGCCGATCTTAAAGGATCTCCTGTTCGATATATAGGACGTGAAAAAATGGAAGAAATAATGCAGAAGTATGATATAAAGTTCGGTCCTGATCCGCAGGTAGTGACCGTAGCGGCACAGCTTTCTTCATATTATCTCGGTAAAGACGACATTCCCAATGCTCTCCGGGCTTTAAAAATTACATACGGTCTTACCGGTGATGAAAATATTAAAAATATTATCCTTAAATATGAACCGATAAAAAAAGAAAACACGCCGGTGCCTCCCGGAATTACCCAGACTATCAACGAAAATCCGGAAAAATAAAATGATATGGCACTCATTTAGGATTACTAAGTAACTTATCAGCCCCCTTTTAAGAAAAGTTTTCCCCCGCCTCCCCTTTCCAAAAACTTTAAATACTATTTTTTAGACCCCACCGATCAAAATTATGAAAACGAATTTCTAAAATCCTGATGATTTTTCGTTAAACATAAAATCGGTGGGGTCTAAAAATTAAAAATAAAAATTTTAGAGATGTCCCTTTTTTTAAAAGAATCATCCCTAAACATATAATATTAAAATCCTAAATAACCGCCGTATAAGTTTATTTTTCCAATGTTCCGTGTGAAAGCGATTTAAGAAACGCATTGATAAAACCGTCGATATCGCCGTCCATTACTGCTTGTATATTTCCATTTTCAAAACCGGTTCTGTGATCCTTAGCCAGCGTATACGGCATAAACACATATGATCTTATCTGAGAACCCCAGGCAATCTCACGCTGAACTCCCTTGATGTCCTCTATCTTCTCAAGATGCTCTCTTTCTTTGATTTCCACCAATTTAGAGCGGAGCATTTTCATAGCGTAATCTTTATTCTGATACTGGCTTCTCTGAGTCTGGCAGGATACCACGATTCCCGTAGGCTTATGAATAAGACGTACAGCCGAGCTGGTCTTGTTTACCTTCTGACCGCCTGCTCCACTGGATCGGTAAACTTCCATTTCTATATCCTCCGGACGTATGTCAACTTCAATGGAATCGTCAATCTCAGGCATTACCTCCAGAGCTGCAAAGGATGTATGACGCCTTCCAGAAGAATCAAACGGCGATATTCTTACCAGACGGTGAACGCCGGATTCCGACTTCATGTAACCATAGGCATTTTCACCCTCAATAAGAATAGACGCCGATTTAACGCCGGCGTCATCGCCGTCAAGATAGTCCATAAGAGTCACCTTATAGTTATGGCGCTCGGCCCACATATTATACATTCTGTATAGCATTTCCGTCCAGTCCTGAGCTTCTGTTCCGCCTGCGCCGGCATGGAAAGTAAGTATGGCGTTTGAACCGTCATATTCTCCGGTAAGCAGCGTTGAAAGCTTTTCATCCTCCAGCTTTGTCTTGAAAGCATCCGCCTCAGACTTGATCTCCTCTATTGAACTGTCGTCGTCCTCTTCAATAGACAACTCGATAAGAGTGATAAGATCCTCCAAACTTTCATTGAGCTTATTGAATTTTTCTATCTTTCTTTCAAGCGACTTCTGCTCTTTAAGCACATTCTGTGAATTTTCCAGATCGTCCCAGAATCCGTCCTTTGCTGTTTCTTCGCTTAAAGCAGCTACCCGTTCCTGCGCAGCCTTTATATTCAGAACATCTGCAAGCTCCTCCATCTCTTTCCGAAAGCCTGTCATTTCAACTCTCAATTCATCAAGAATAATCATAATTTCAAATCCTTTCAAAAATATACATATTTATTATACCACATTTTTCCAATGACTGCAATGATTTTTTAAATTTTATAATACAAAAAAATGCACAAAAATCAATACACTTTTTCTATAAGAACGGTTTCTATGAAAAAATTTATAAAATCGTCTGTTTTACTATTGCAAATTTGCCGGTTTTGTAGTATTATTAATAATATATTGGTAGTGATAAGTTCACTGCGGATAAAATATGCGGAAAGTAAGGAGGAATTCCGTGAAACTCGTTTCTATTGTCGTCCCATGCTACAACGAACAAGAGGTTCTTCCCATGTTCTACGACGAAATAACCAAAACAGCCGACCAGATGTCACAGCAGTATCCCGAACTGAACTTTGAATTCGTTTTTATAAACGACGGTTCTAAAGACAAAACCCTTGAAATACTCCGTTCGCTTACGGACAGGGACAAGCGTGTAAGATATATTTCCTTTTCAAGAAATTTCGGAAAGGAATCTGGAATGTATGCCGGACTTCAGAACGCCAGAGGCGACTACATTGTTGTTATGGACGCCGATCTTCAGCATCCGCCGTCATTCCTGCCGCAAATGTACAGCTATGTTCGTGACGGAGAATACGACTGCGCCACTACACGCCGTGTAAGCCGTGCGGGGGAGTCAAAAATACGTTCATGGTTTGCAAGAAAGTTTTATAAGATAATGAATAAGATCTCACAGACAGAAATTGTTGACGGCGCTCAGGATTTCCGATTCATGACGCGTCAGATGGTTGACGCCATTCTGGACATGAGCGAATACAACCGCTTTTCAAAGGGGATTTTCAGTTGGGTAGGATTCAGCACCAAATATATCGAATATGAAAACGTCGAGCGTCCGGCAGGAACAAGCTCCTGGTCGTTCTGGGGACTGTTCAAATACTCCCTGGAGGGAATTATGGCTTTCTCTACCGCTCCGCTGGCTATTTCTTCGCTTCTGGGAATCGTGAGCTGCATTATCGCTTTTATCCTGATGATTATTACCGTCATCAAAACCATTGCCTTTGGAGAAGCAGTAGCCGGTTACCCGACTACTATATGCGTAATCTTCCTTCTAAGCGGACTCCAGCTTTTCTGCACTGGTATCCTGGGGCAATACCTTTCCAAAACCTATCTGGAAACAAAACGCAGACCTATCTACATTGCCAAGGAAACCGAAGAAACTTACCGCAAACAAAAGAAAGAGATCTCCGTTACGGACAAACCTGCGGAGGACAGCGTTCCTTCCGGCACAAATGAATAGTTTTCGGGGGTGCCGCCGCCTTGAGTAAGCATATGAGATTTGTTGTTACAATACTTTTTGCAGTTATCCTGCTGCTTACCGCTTCAATAACAAAATTCTATTCCGATACTGGAAAAAGTCCCGGCGGAGACTCTGCCGGAACAGATGTGAAAAAAAAACTGGGCAGCGATTCACAGGGCAACAGGATTTTTGAGGACAGCAGCGGACTTTTCGGCGTTATCGACAGCAACGAGCGTGTAATAATAAACCCGGAATGGCTGGAACTGAGCTTTACAGGAGATAATCTCTGTACAGTATCAAAGCGCATTAATGGAAAGCTTCTGACCGGGTGCATCGACTATGAAGGAAACGTAGTCATCCCCATGATCTACCGTGAAATAAAGAAACACAGCCGTGGAAGCTTTGTCTTTTATACCGCATATCCTGCGGCGGACAGTTCATGCGTTCTATATGACGAGACTTTCTCTCCGCTTTTCACGCGTTCATGGGAAAGTTGTTCCATTACCGAAGACAAGCTGGAGCTTACTGGTATCAGGGAAAAGTACACTTATTCTATTGACTACAACGGACTGTCACTGAAAAAAGCCGAACTTTCCGGTGCCGCTTTCGACTGCGGATACGAGCTTAAAAGCAGCAGCATAAATCTGCTTTCACTCCTTGATAAGGATATGCTTGAAAAAATCTGCGACGCAACAGGAAAATATATTGAATATGCCTTTACAGGCAGCCGCGAGTATCTTTCCGGAATCAGAACAGGAGAAAAATCGGTTTTTACCACAATCTTTCCGGAGGACAAGCAAATTCTTTCCAAAAAGCTTACGGGACTCTCAAATATTGTTATCTACATGGTGAACTCCAATGATGAACTGCCTCACTATGCCGTGTCCCTGAGAGCCGAAGCTGAAATTGCCTATACCGATGAAAACGATAACCCGCAAACACTTAACGGCAGTTACAAAGCCGTTATAGAATTCTGCGGCTCATCCGGCGACGACCTTGAAGCGGTTTCAGGAAGGTTCATACAGAACTCCCCGAACTATCCCAAGGTCCCTGTCAAAACGCAGGATAACAAGGAACAGAACAACCAGACTCCCGGCGGAACAGAATCACAAGCCGGTAACGTTTAATATAAATTATGATCAGAAGATTCCAAGCATGACGGAAAAAATGCAGGCATACGGCGTACAAAGACGCCAGGCGTGCTTTATGCGGTATTGCCTAAAGTTTAATAAATTTCAGGAGGATTTACATATGTCAAAAAAGGTTGCAGTTATAATGGGAAGCGACAGCGATTTCCCAATAGTAAAATCAGCTCTCACCGAACTGAAAAAATACGGTGTTGAATACGAATGCCGTGTAATGTCCGCACACCGCACGCCTGCTGAAGCCTGTGAATTCGCAGACAAGGCAAATGAAAACGGCTTCGGCGTAATTATCTGTGCGGCAGGCATGGCGGCTCACCTGGCGGGAGTAATAGCAGGTCATACCACATTGCCTGTTATCGGTATTCCCATGAAGTCAACAGTGCTTGAGGGTATGGACGCACTTCTTGCAACCGTCATGATGCCCCCTGGAGTGCCCGTGGCAACAGTAGGCATAAACGGTGCAAAGAATGCGGGTATTCTCGCAGTGCAGATGCTTGCGATTTCAGACGAGGAACTTGCTGAGAAACTGGCAGATGAAAAGCTTAAAATGGCTGAGGGAGTAAGACAGAAAGATGCAGAACTACAGGAGGAAATAGCCAATCTTTAAGGAGGAATAAACAATGGGTTTATTTTTTGAAAAAAAAGACGAAAAGAAAAAAGACAAACGCTTTGTTGTAAAGGAAGAACAAGGCTTAGGCATGGCGGGTGCAGTACAGATTATTGTTGATACTATTACAGGTGTTAATTATTTAAATACTATCGGCACAACAATGGCAGGAATTACACCTCTCCTAGACGACAAGGGAAATGTTGTCATTGACCTTATATAATCAAAATGCTTTACTCGTTCACAATGATGTGAACTTGTATATATTTTTACAGGAGGTTTTTTAAATGGATAATATTGTAAAAAAGGAACAGCTCTATGAAGGCAAGGCTAAAAAGGTTTACGCTACAAACGATCCTGACCTTGTAATTGTTGACTACAAAGACGACGCAACCGCTTTCAACGGTGAAAAGAAAGGCACTATCTCCGGAAAGGGAGTCATCAACAACAAAATGACTAACTATATGTTCGGTATGCTTGAAAAGGAAGGGGTTCCTACTCATCTTGTTGAAGAAATCAGCGACAGAGAAACTATTGTAAAAAAAGTGTCTATCGTTCCCCTTGAAGTAATTATCAGAAATGTTGCCGCCGGAAGCTTTTCAAAGCGCATGGACGTTGAAGAAGGCAGAAAGCTCCTTACTCCTATTCTTGAATTCAGCTACAAGAACGATGATCTTGGCGACCCCTTTATCAACGACTACTACGCTCTCGCTCTCGGTCTTGCTACAAAGGAAGAAATTGATACTATCGCAAAATACGCTTTCAAGGTAAACAATTTTATGGTAGATTTCTTCAAAAAGCTTAATATCGACCTTATTGACTTCAAAATTGAATTCGGCAGGACATCAGACGGAACTATCATTCTTGCCGACGAAATATCTCCCGATACCTGCCGTTTCTGGGACAGCACAACTCACGAAAAGCTTGACAAAGATCGCTTCCGCCGCGATATGGGCGGTGTTGAAGAGGCCTATCAGGAAATCATGAAAAGACTTATGGGAGAATAATTTATGGGCGGTTTTTTTGGAGCAGCCTCTAAAAACGACTGCGTAACCGATGTTTTTTTCGGCACAGACTATCATTCACATCTTGGAACAAGACGAGGAGGCATGACCTCGTACTCCGATAATCTTGGCTTTCAACGCAATATCCACAGCATTGAGAATTCCCCTTTCAGAACAAAGTTTGAAAACGACGTTGTAAAAATGGAGGGAAATCTCTGCATCGGATGCATCAGCGACACTGACCCGCAGCCTATTCTTGTACGCTCGAAGCTCGGACTTTACGCTATATGCTCAGTCGGCATCATCCGTAATGCGGACGCGCTTGTTCAGGAGCTTCTTGAAAACGGATGCGCCAACTTTGAAACCATGAGCAGTGGAAATATTAACTCCGGCGACCTTATCGGCGCGCTTATCGCCCAGAAAAATTCCTTTGTTGAGGGAATACGCTATGCGCAAAGCAGGATAGAAGGCACCATGTCTCTCATCATCATGACGAAAAATAGTATTATCGCCGCAAGAGATACATATGGCAGACTTCCTATTATAATCGGAAAGCATGACGACGGATTCTGCATTTCGTCGGAATCATTTGCATTCCAGAAGCTGGGCTACAGCATTTACCGCGAACTGGAGGCAGGGGAAATTACCGAGATTACCGCCGACGGCTGTCAGCTACTCAGTAAAGGCGATCCCTCAAAAATGAAGATCTGCACCTTTCTCTGGACTTATTACGGCTATCCTACCGCTTCATATGAGGGAGTGAACGTAGAAGTCATGAGAACCCGCAACGGTGAAATAATGGCTGAAAACGATATAAAGGCCGGACGTCTCCCCGATGTGGACTATGTATGCGGTATTCCCGATTCCGGTACTCCTCACGCCATCGGATATGCCAACAGAAGCGGCATACCGTTCGCACGCCCATTTATCAAGTACACTCCTACATGGCCAAGAAGTTTTATGCCTACCAACCAGAAAATGCGCAATCAGGTAGCAAAAATGAAGCTTATTCCCGTACATGAGCTTATCGCCGGAAAAAAACTCCTTTTTGTTGATGACAGTATCGTAAGAGGAACTCAGATGAGGGAAACCGTTGAATTTCTCTATGAAAACGGCGCGAAAGAAATCCATATGAGATCCGCCTGTCCGCCTATTATGTACGGATGCAAATACCTTAACTTTTCGCGCAGCACCTCTGAACTTGAGCTTATTGCACGTCAGATAATCAATGAGTTTGAGGGCGATGAGGGAATAAAATATATTTCCGAATACAGCAGTTCGGACACAAAGAGAGGCAGGAAGCTGCGCGACGAGATATGCCGCCGACTGAAGCTTACGTCACTTGAATTCCAGACCCTTGAGGGCACGGAAAAAGCAGTCGGTCTACCGGAATGCAGTCTCTGCTCATATTGCTGGGCCGGACGATAAGCCGCCGCAGGCATCTTACGCTTTACTCATTATATACTAAGCGTGCTTCAAACGCCGATGAAGCAGCGGACTTATGAGCAGAAACATGGATCGCCCAGCATTCGGCTGGTCTATCCTCTAACCATCTATCCTCTAAAAAGGAGTTATAAAATGAATAACAGTTTTTCTGAAAGTTATAAAAAGGCAGGCGTTGATGTTACTGCCGGATATAAGGCGGTTGAGCTGATGAAGCAGCATATCGCCAGAACTACCCTTCCCGGATGCGTTTCGGGAATAGGAGGCTTCGGAGGTCTTTTCGAACTTGACATGACAGGCATTACAAAGCCCGTTCTCGTCTCTGGTACAGACGGCGTAGGAACAAAGATCAAGATCGCCTTTATTCTTGACAAGCACGACACCGTAGGTATCGACTGCGTTGCCATGTGTGTAAACGATATTATCTGCTGCGGCGCTAAACCTCAGTTCTTCCTGGACTATATCGCCTGCGGAAAGAACATTCCCGAAAAAATTGCAGAGATAGTCTCTGGCGTTGCAGAGGGCTGTGTTCAGGCTGAATGCGCTCTTATCGGCGGTGAAACAGCCGAGCATCCCGGACTGATGCCTGAAGATGAATATGATCTTGCAGGATTCTCCGTAGGAGTTGTGGATAAGTCAAAGATTCTACGTCCCGATACGCAGAAAGCCGGAGACGCGCTTATTGCCATAAAATCCAGCGGCGTTCATTCAAACGGTTTCTCGCTGGTAAGAAAGGTTTTCGACGTTAACGAAAAAAATCTGTCTATGCGCTTTGACGATCTTGGAGCAACTCTGGGCGAAGCTCTTCTCACTCCCACAAGAATCTATGTAAAGGCTATTATGAGCCTCATTGACAGCGTTCAGGTAAAATCGGTTTCACACATCACCGGCGGCGGATTTTATGAAAATATCCCCCGTTCGCTTCCGAAAAACCTGGCTGCTAAAATCGAAAGAAATGCCGTGCAGGTACTTCCGATTTTTAACCTTATCGCACGCACGGGAAATATTCCTGAAAGAGATATGTTCAATACATTTAACATGGGCGTAGGAATGATCATTTCTGTTGACAAAAACGATGCGGATAAAGCAATTTCTGCTATAAAGGCGGCGGGCGAAGATGCCTATGTTCTTGGCGAACTTGTTGAATCCGAGGACGGCGTAATCATTTGTTAATCATCGTATGAGAATGCTGAAAACTGTCCTGCTGGCAGGATTATACGGATTTTCAGCCCTCGCCTGCTCTGCTGCAGCCGATTCCGGAACTCACCATGCAGACCTCTGTCCGGACGGTGTAATTGACAGCTTTGACGTTGCCTTTGCACGCAGAAACGGTATGTCCGCTGAGGAGATAATGAATATCCAGAACTACGTCCTCGGCAGGACAAACGATATTCCACGGCAGACTGATGAAATAGATGAAAGCTGCGTTCTTGAGCCGAAAGGCACGGTACATACGGGCGAGGGAACATTCTACGGCGGCGATTACGAGGGAGGATGCGCCATGCTCGATCCAGTATCACATGATTATAGGATCGTCGCCATGAACCTTGCCGACTACAACGACGCCCAGCTTGCCGGAGCTTATCTTGAAGTGACCGGAGAGCTGGGGACAATAAATATGCTTGTCACCGACCTGCTCCCGGAGGGAAAAAAGGGCGATCTTGATCTCTATGTGGATGCATTTCCCCTTATCGCACCGGCAGAAAAGGGACGTGTTCCGGTAAGCTGGAGGATCATCCCTCTTAACACTGCCAACGACGCCCCCATATCATATAAATACAAAGAGGGTACTACGGAATTCTGGTGCGGAATTCAGCTCCGAAATCACCGCTACCCCATTACACGGCTGGAATACCTTGACGAAAACGGCGAATTCCAGGAGATAAAACGTCGTCCCTACAACTATTTTGAATCTGATAAAATGGGAAAGGGACCGTTCACTTTCCGCATAACGGATATTTACGGTCAGATGGTTATCGACGAAAATATTCCCCTTTCCTGCGACGATACCGAAATAATACAGGGTCATGTCCAGCTTCCTGAATAATTATGAAAGTTGAAAAAATTGATTTGGCATGGGCGGCTGCGTCCATGCTTATTGTGGGAATATCATTTCGCAGGAGAATGCTTATTCAGGGACTGCTGCTGATATATGCACTCATGGCGATACTGTTCATTTACCATATCTTCGCTGTAAAAAGGCGTTTGTCCGGCAGCATTGCCGTTTACGGAACGATAGTGGAATATCACAGATCGAATGTTCCGGGAAAAAAGGGCTTCTACCCAGTTGTGAAATACGAAACAGAAACGGGCAGGGAGATGACCTCGGTCTACACCGTTGAAGACAGAGAAATGCGCTATGAGATCGGCGATGAAAAAATGATCTGCTACGATCCCGATAATCCCATGTTCTTCTACTTCTCCGACCGTACAGACGATCTGGTAAAGGACTACTACAGGTTTATAATGTTCGGCGGAGTTATCGCCGGAATACTTTTGATGTATCTTTTGATCAAATAAAGAAAGGTTTTGACAATGAAGAAAATAGTTGTACTTGTCTCCGGCGGCGGAACAAATCTACAGGCGCTTATAGACGCTGAAAAATCTGGAATTATCAAGGGTGGAAAAATCACCTGCGTAATTTCATCAAAACCAGGTGTATACGCTCTTGAAAGGGCGGAAAACAGCGGTATTCCCACCAGAGTTATCCCACGCAGGGAATATCCCGACAGCAAGACCTACAGCATGGCAATTCTTGACGCCCTTAATGAAGAAAAAGCCGATCTGGTGGTACTTGCCGGCTTTATGACTATCCTCGATAAATGCGTCACCAAAGCCTATACATATAAAATAATAAATGTTCATCCGGCGCTGATACCGTCATTCTGCGGCGAGGGCTTCTATGGTCTGAAAGTCCACGAAAAGGCTTTGGACTACGGTGTAAAGGTATCAGGGGCAACTGTTCATTTTGTAAACGAAGAAGCCGATGCCGGAGCAATTATTCTCCAGGGTACTGTTGATGTGAAAAGAGACGATACCCCTGCAATTCTCCAAAGACGCATTATGGAAAACGTGGAATGGAAGCTTCTGCCAAAGGCTGTTTCACTGTTCTGTCAGGATAAAATTGAAATATCTGACGGAAAAGCCTATGTAAAGGAATAATCATATGAAGCTCCAAAATATACGAGAAAAGCAATCTGTACAGAAACTCTTTCTGTGTTTCATGATGTACGCCGTCCTCGGCTGGAGCTATGAGGTTATTCTTGAAACATTTATATACCGCTGGGGATTTTCCAACAGAGGCGTACTTTTCGGACCTTACTGCCCCGTATACGGCGTAGGCGCACTGACGTTTCTTTTATGCTTTGGCTGGCTTATGAAAAAGAAAGAGCCGCCGTGGCTGAAATTTATAAAACCCATACTGATATTTCTTGGCTGCATGGCTGCAGCTACCCTTATCGAGCTTATTGCAAGCTATATCCTTGAAGCTGCGACAGGTGCATGGCCATGGCAGACATACGAACGATACAAATACAATTTTCAGGCGCGAATAGCTCTGTCAACATCAGTGCGTTTCGGCATCGGCGGAACGGCGTTTATGTATATTGTCCAGCCGGTTTTTGACCTGATACTCTCAAAGCCGTCACGAAAAACTATAAATATCATCGCAGCCACGGTTCTTGTCATAGTTGCCGCCGACTGCATTTACACATTTCTAATTAAATAAAGGAGAAAATACCATGAATAAGTTAAGCTTATCACAGGAACTCAGTTCAAACGCATATCCCGGAAGAGGTATTGTTATCGGCAAATCTGACTGCGGAAAGTATGCCGTTACTGCATATTTCATTATGGGCAGAAGCGAAAACAGCCGCAATCGTGTATTTGTCGAGGAGGGAAAGGGCATCCGCACCGAGGCGTTTGATCCCTCAAAGCTCACAGATCCGCACCTTATCATTTATGCTCCCGTAAGAGTTCTGGGAAACAAGCTCATTGTAACAAACGGCGATCAGACCGATACTATCTATGAGCTTATGGACAAACAGTTCACCTTTGAGCAGTCACTTCGCACAAGAGAATTTGAGGACGACGCTCCTAACTACACCCCCAGAATTTCCGGAATCCTCCGCTTTGAGGACGGCGGCTTCAACTATGCCATGTCTATTCTGAAAAGCGCAAACGGCAATCCCGATTCATGCCAGAGATTCACTTTCAGCTACAATAATCCCATAAACGGCGAGGGACATTTCATCCACACCTATATGGGCGATGGAAATCCCCTGCCCAGCTTTGAAGGCGAACCTAAGCTTGTGGGAATCAGCGGAAATATTGACGAATTTACCGATATGCTCTGGACGAATCTCAACGAAGACAACAAGGTTTCTCTCTTTGTCCGCTATGTTGATCTTGAAACAGGCGATGTGCAGACAAGGATCGTAAACAAGAATAAGTAATGAAACGTCTTTTGCTTTGGGCTGTCTGCTTGATCTCGCTGACTTCCTGCGGCGATAAAAAATCTGCTGTATCGGATAAAACCTTAGTTTCCGAAAATATGGCTGAAGCTGTGACTACAGAAACTTTCACGGCAAAGCAAGCAACGACAGTCTCAATGACAGAATCAGCTGCCGTATATGTCACAACGAAGGATACCGATAAAACTGCTCCAATTGACAGAGAGAACAATATTTCCGAAAACGCAGCATATAAGCAAACCAAAAAGCGTTTTTACCATGATATATATACAACCAAAAGCGTTAGTTATTATGATGAGAATGATAATATACTTCTTACGTCAAATTATTCAGCGACAGACAGCGGCGAAGATGCTTTTATCAGTAAAACAGTTTATTATTACAACACGGAAAACAAACTTATTTCAGAGGCTTTTTATACAGGCGAAGATTCCGAGCTATTTATTTTAAGTCAATATGAATATGAGAATGATAATATTATCAGGGAAAAGCAATCGCATTATGGTGATGTTTCTGACTATACACTTGAATATATATACAATGTTCGTGGAAATCTTGTGCAAAAACAGTATTATACCTCCGACGGCATACAATCAAACAGTATTAAATATGAATACTCGGATGACGGAAAAATCCTGACCGAAAAAGACGATATTTCCGTTACAAGCTACACTTATGATGAAAACGGCAATATTGCAGAAAAATCTGTTTACAGAGATTTAATCCATTACAAAACAGTTTATACTTATGACGGGAAAAACCGCATTAAAAGTGAAACCACTTATTATGATGCCAATGCTTATGATGACGAATCTCTCATCATATGCGAATACGAATATGAAGATTACAATTGCCCCTGAAAAAGGCGACTTGCAGAAAGGATAGTCAAAAAGGTATGAGACTGAAAATTTTTTCTTCTGTAATTTTATGTCTTTCTTTTCTTACGGGACGCGGAAGCATTGACAGCAAGCAGTCCGAAGGTACGGCAATTCCGTCTGAGTTGGCATATGTGGAAACTCCCGTGGCGGCTCCAGCGGATAAGGATATAAAGATACCTGAAAATGCCGCTTACAAAGTTGCCAAGTAAGGAGAATATTATTATGTCAAGCGAAATAGCAGAGCAGCCTCCGCAGGCAATATTGCTGCATTTCGTTTGATATGCTTCTCCAAACTATAACCCAAACCAAAAATAAAAAGGAGGACATTATTATGTCAAATGAAATGCAGTTAAAATACGGATGCAACCCCAACCAGAAGCCCTCAAGAGTCTACATGGCTGACGGCAGCGAGCTTCCTATCGAGGTTCTCTGCGGCAAGCCCGGATATATCAATCTTCTTGACGCTCTCAACGGCTGGCAGCTTGTAAAAGAACTTAAAGCAGCCACAGGAGTATGTGCAGCAACATCATTCAAGCACGTTTCCCCTGCCGGTGCGGCTATAGGCAGACCTCTTTCCGACGATTTAAAGAAAATCTATTGGGTAGACGATCTCGGTGAGCTTTCTCCCCTTGCAAGTGCTTACGCAAGAGCAAGAGGCGCTGACAGAATGTCGTCCTACGGCGATTTTATCGCCCTCTCCGACAAAGTGGACGTATGCACCGCAAAGATGATTCAGAGAGAAGTTTCAGACGGCGTTATCGCACCCGATTACGACGACGAGGCTCTGAAAATTCTTAAATCCAAGAGAAAGGGCACATACTGTATCCTTAAAATGAATGAGAACTACAAACCCGATCCTATTGAGACAAAGCAGGTTTACGGCGTATCTTTCGAGCAGGGCAGAAATGAACTGGATATCAACCGTGATCTTTTGGCAAATATTGTTACCGAGAACAAGGACATCCCCGACGACAAGAAAGACAATCTCCTTATCTCCCTGATTACACTTAAATACACACAGTCAAATTCCGTTTGCTATGTCAAGGACGGACAGGCAATCGGCATCGGCGCAGGTCAGCAGTCAAGAATCCACTGCACACGCCTTGCCGGTCAGAAAGCCGATAACTGGTGGCTGAGACAGTCTCCGCAAGTTATGGGGCTCCAGTTTGTCGATGATATCCGCCGTGCAGACCGTGACAACGCTATCGACGTTTATATCGGTGACGAATACGAGGACGTTCTCCGTGACGGCGAGTGGCAGAGGATCTTCAAAGTAAAGCCCGAAGTATTCACCAGAGAGGAAAAGAAAGAATGGCTTGCAAAGAATACCGGCGTTTGTCTCGGTTCTGACGCATTTTTCCCGTTTGGCGACAACATCGAGCGCGCAAAGAAGTCCGGCGTTGAATATATCGCAGAACCCGGCGGCTCTATCCGTGACGACAACGTTATCGAGACCTGCAATAAATATAATATTGCCATGGCATTTACGGGAATCCGTCTGTTCCACCACTAATCCGAATACCGGCAAGCTGCTAAAAGGAGCTTTTATCATGAAAATCAAAAGAATATTAATCTTTCTTACGGCTATCGGTTTCTCAGCTTCTCTATGGAGCTGTACAGACAAAAAAAGCTCCTTGGAGAAATCATCTTTGGAAACGAATATTACTGATATATCAAAAGAAACGGAGCTGCCGGAGAATCTGCGCTCATTCGAAACCATAGACGGACTTTTCAGCTTCAGCACGTCTGAAAATATTATGCAGACAGATGCAGAAAACGATTTAAACACTATTATCGGTACAAACTGTCAGTTTTTATTCCGTGAAGAAGAACATGATATTTCTCTCGGTATCATGCCCATCACCAATCTCCACCAGACTGCGGAGGGATTTTCGGCAGGTCTGTATACAAGCTATGACGAAATAGGCGAATTCAGCAATCTTAACGGCAAAGCCCTCACTGTGGGGGATTCGCCTGCTTACAGAATTACTGCCGATTATGAAAACGACTATATCTTCACTGTTAACACCGTACAATTTGGAAACGGAGATATTTTTGCAGTTATTTCATCGTCTCCAGCAACAAGCCTGGATGTCTGCGAAAGGGAAAACGATATTATCCTCAGCACTGTCAGGTACCGCGGCGGCGCCCTGAAAACTGAGCCGGAAACCTTTGAAAACGATTATTTTTCTATGACTATCGAGCCGAAGTGGTACTTTAGTAAAACGAAAGATGATTTTGCATCAATAAGACTTAATATACAGAATGATTATAATGATATCTGGTATGCGTTTTCATTTAGTGCGCTGCCTGACGAACCGAATGCAGAGACGGCTGCGGAAAATGCTGCTGCTAAACTGGAAGGGTTTGAACTTACCCGGGATAAAACCAAATTTATGGACTGCGAATGTGAACATATACTCTATAAGAACGTACCGGATGTATGGGTTGATTACTATATTTTTGAGAAAGACGGAGTATGTTATCAGGGTATAACTGTATGTCATAATGATCTGAGGGAACAATACAACGCTGATATCAAAAAAGTCACAGAGAACATCACAATAAAATGAATTCTCCTTATTATTGACAAAATACATAAAAAATGATAAAATAAAAATATAGAAAATAGATTTCCTCAGAAACTGAAATGTGTTGTATGACGTATGATTTTTTGTGTTTTGCAAAGTCAGGTTTCCGCAGGAATACTGTATGTATTCCAAGAGAAGCTGACAAAGCAAAATGCCAAAAAGACAAGTCAGACAGTGCATTTTAGTTTCCGAAGAGGTCTGATATAGGAGGAATTTCCCATGAAGAATATATTAGTAGTCGGCGGCGGCGGACGTGAACACGCCATTATTATAAAGCTTGCAGAAAGCAAACACGTTGGAAAAATATACTGTACTCCCGGAAACGGCGGTATATCGAAGTATGCGCAGTGCTTTGACATCGGAGCAACAGATATACCCGGCGTTGTGGCTCTGGCAAAAGAACTTTCTCCCGATATGGTGGTTGTCGCTCCTGATGATCCACTGGTAATGGGCATGGCTGACGCCCTCAGAGCGGAGGGATTCAAGGTGTTCGGACCAAATGCCAACGCCGCAGTTATCGAGGGCTCAAAAGTTTTCTCAAAGGAGCTTATGAAGAAATACAATATCCCCACGGCTTTTTATGAGGTTTTCACCGAAAGCGATAAGGCTATCGCCTATCTTAAAGAACAGAACAGCTATCCTGCCGTTATAAAGGCGGACGGACTTGCTCTTGGAAAGGGCGTTATCATCGCCCAGAACGAGGAAGAGGCCGTACAGGCTGTCCACGATATGATTGACGAACTTAAGTTCGGCAAAAGTTCTGCACGTATTGTTATCGAAGAGTTTCTCACAGGTCCGGAGGTATCCGTCCTCAGCTTTACCGACGGAAAGACTGTTGTTCCTATGATATCCTCGATGGATCACAAACGTGCTCTTGACGGTGACAAGGGATTGAATACAGGAGGAATGGGAACGCTTTCACCAAATCCATGCTACACTGAGGAAATCGCAAAAAAGTGTATGGAGACTATTTTCCTGCCCACGGTAAACGCCATGAACGCCGAGGGACGCAGCTTTGAGGGCTGTCTTTACTTCGGATTGATGATTACCCCCAAAGGACCAAAGGTAATCGAATACAACTGCCGTTTCGGAGATCCCGAAACGCAGGTAGTTCTGCCCATGCTTGACGCTGATCTTTACGAGGTGTTTGAAGCTGTCTGCGATCATGAGCTTGACAAACTTGATATAAAATGGCACAAGGGAAGCTGCGCCTGCGTCGTAATGGCAAGCGGAGGTTATCCGGAAAGCTACCCCAAGGGCATCGAAATGAATGGTATGGACGATAAAGGGCAGATTGACGGATGCTTTGTATATCATGCCGGAACAAAGTTTTCTGATGAGGGAAAATTTCTTACAAACGGTGGCCGGGTTATCGGCGTTACTGCAAAGGGCAGCGATCTTCAGGCTGCACTTAAAAAAGCATACGAGGGCGTTGCAAAGATTAGCTTTGAAGGCGCTCATTACAGAAAAGATATTGGTCAGAGAGCTTTAAAGGCTCTTGATTAAGGAGCCGCCTATGCAAGCTAAGCTGTCCAGAGCGCTGACTCTGGGAATTATCGGAAACGGATTGTTTATACTGTTTCTCCTTACATCACTTCTGTATCATCATCTGTTCACCTCTGACGCTTCTGCCGGACTCATAAAAATAATTGAGATTACAGCATATTTCATTGAAATAAGCGGCTTCGCCGTATTGGTGATTTGCGATTACTTCATATGCTCTGCCGTGAGAATGCGAAAGACAACTAAAATAGCTTTCTCATTATATCTTGCAATGGAAGCCCTGCTTATGTTCTGCGAACTAAACGGCTTAACGGTAAGGAAGTTTTACAATCCCTATTCTCTGTGGCTTTATATCATACACGTTCTTGCTTCGGCTGCCGTATGCTTCACATTTGTTTATTTTGATCCCTATAAGCAGAAATTTGAACTGCTGATAATAGGAAGCATTATTATAATGCTTGCCGGACTGTTCGGAAATTATATGGGTGTCAGAATATATTTCAGTATCATCGCAAACGCTTTGGCATACATAGTACTTTTTTTCGGTATAAAGATAATGATGAAAAGGGAAATTATTGAAATAGACTGCCATGGTGACCGCGCACGGGAAGTAAGATACAAAAGCGGATTTTTTGAAGAATAGACTTGACGGACGTCAAATTATCGTCCGTCAGTTTGTCAAAAAACTATATTTTTAGAGAACGCTCTGTAAGTAGGAGCATTCTATATCAAAAAACAGTCCACCGGACTGTTTTTTTGATTTTCCCATCTTGCAGAGCCCTTTTGTGGCTATATGTGAGATGTCCCCAAGCCCTACCAGAGGCGCTGCTTCTGAACCCTGCCAAGGAGTGCCCCCTTTTTAAATCAAATGACTTTATTTGCAGCCTGACGCACAGCAAATTGTTGTCCGTTGTTTAACTGCAATTAGCACTATAACATATCCGGCCTGTTTTTCATATAATGAATCATAAATCAACTACACACCGCCGTATAGCGGCAGAATGGAGATATTTATGAAAAGCAAGTTTAAAATACTTATTGCCGGCGGCGATATGCGTCAGGTGTACTGCCACCGCCATCTTGCAGCCGCATATGACACTGCGATCATAGGCTTTGACAAAGACCTTGTTCCAGACAGTCTCTCAACTGCTCATCTCCCGGAAGAAGCCTCCTTTGACTGTGCAGTCCTGCCTGTTCCCCCTCTTGACAGCACTGGAAATATAAACGCCCCATGCTTCAGCGGAAATCTTTCTGCAGAGAATATAAAAAATCTTATTAAACCAGGTGGAATTATTTTTGCAGGCCGCACAGACAGACAGCTCCGTGAAGCCTTTAAAGGCTATGAAATATGCGACTATATGGAACGCGAAGATCTGAACCTGAAAAACGCTGTTCCTACTGCCGAGGGAGCAGTACAGATCGCCCTGGAAGAGCTGCCTGTAACGCTTAGCGGACTTAAAGTTCTTATAGTAGGTATGGGCAGAATAGGCAGGGCTATTGCAGAAATTCTTAAAGGCTTCGGTGCAGATGCAACCGCCGCAGTTCATAATGCAAAGGGAGCAGCAAATGCCAGAATCCACGGTATAAAATCAATATGCACCGATAAAATAGACAGCGGCTACGCTCTGGTATTTAATACCGTACCGCATATCATCTTCGGCCGGGAACTCCTCGGCCGGTTTGATGAAAGCACTCTGTTCATAGATCTTGCTTCCAAGCCCGGAGGAATTGACTTTGACGCCGCCGCAGAGCTTGGAATAAAGGCCATCTGGGCCTTGGGCCTGCCGGGAAAAACAGCTCCTGTGACCTCCGGCGAGATCATTGCTGAAACAGTAAGCGGCGTACTTTCAGGAAGGGAGGATGAAAATGGCTGAGATATTAAAGGGGCTGAAAATAGGATATGCTCTGACAGGATCCTTCTGCACATTCAGCCAAAGCTTTGATCAGGCTGAAATGTTAAGGGATATGGGGGCGGAACTTCTGCCGATAATGTCAGAAAATTCATCATCTACAGATACACGCTTCGGAACTGCGGAAGAAAATCTACGGCGTCTCCGGGAAATCTGCGGCCGTGAACCAATAATCAATATTGCCGGCGCCGAACCGATAGGTCCGAAGGGAATGACTGATCTAATTATCGTAGCTCCATGTACATCCAATACGGCGGCAAAGCTGGCAAACGGAATAACAGATACTTCCGTGACAATGGCTGTAAAATCGCATCTGCGCAGCGGAAAACCGGTACTGCTTGCCATAGCGTCCAACGACTCTCTCCTCGGCTCAGCAAAAAATCTGGGAGAGCTTTTTAACCGAAAAAATTATTATTTTGTACCAATGCTCCAAGACGACTGGGTAAACAAGCCAGCTTCTCTGGTTGCAGAATTTGAAATGATTCCACAAGCGGCAGAGGCGGCAATGAAAGGAATACAGCTTCGGCCACTGATATATCATTTGCGAAAAAACAGTCATTCTATCTGAAAATATAATAAAGTGATCCCTGAACAGGTATGATGTATCAAACAGAAAAATCCTCATATAATACAGATACGGCAGACCTGCTTTAGTTCTCTGTAAATCTATGGACATAGGAGTTATAGAGAACGTCTGCAAAGGCAGGCTGCTGTATAAATCAATATGTCTGTAGTAAACAACAAAATATTTTGCCGTTTACTGTTTGCCATCTTTTGCATCTGCCGATTTATCGGAGGACAAAATGGCATTTTATGAATTATAATAAACAAATTCATTTTGCTTATTATAACTATGGAGGTTATTGTTATGTACGGACTAACACCGTTTTCACGGAACAGCTATGATATTTTCAGCCTGTTCAACGATTTTGACAAAAACTTCTTCGGAGACCGTTCTTCCGTCTGCTCATGCCGAACGGATATAAAGGACGAGGGTGACAGATATGTGCTTGAATCAGAGCTCCCGGGCTTTGACAAGAAAGATATTGGACTTGATATCAATGGATCATATCTTGTAATTTCTGCCGAACGCCGCAGCGACAATGAAGAAAAAGACGAAAAAGGAAGCTATATCCGCCGTGAGCGCAGCTTTGGAGCCTATAAGCGCAGCTTTGATATATCCGATGTAAATGCCGATCAAATTAATGCGGAATATAAAAACGGCATTCTCACCGTTGAGCTTCCAAAGAAAAAACACGAAGAACCTGTCACAAAGCGGCTGGAAATCAACTGACAAAAAGGGCATCCTTTTACGGGATGCCCAAAATCTATGCCATAACCGCTATTCCATGACAATATCGCAGAATCTGCCGCCGGTCGCCGCCGCCAGATCCGCCGGAGAAAGACGAAGCTGAAGCCCTATCCTGCCGCCGCTTATATAGAAAAAAGGAAGTTCCTCCGCAGAACTGTGAACGATAGTTCTAAACTGCTTTTTCATACCGATAGGCGTACAGCCGCCACGTACATATCCTGTAACTCTTGTAATATCCTTAACGTGAAGAAGAGAAACCGATTTCTCTCCTACGCTGACTGCAGATTTTTTCAAATCAAGCTCCAACGCAACGGGAACAAGAAAGCAGTAATATTCACCCGTTTTTCCCTGTGCCACCAATGTTTTGAAAGTTTCCTCAATCGGCTGTCCGAGCATACCGGCGGTAGTAACTCCGTCAATAAATTCATCGCACTGATATGTATTGAATTCATATTTTATCTTTGATTTATCCAGAAAACGCATTGCGTTCGTTTTTGTTTCTTTAGCCATTTTCATCGCTCCCCTTTGCCTGACGTGCCGAGAACCGACAGCCGCAGTAATTCTGGCGATATAAATTATACTGCCGTGAAAGTACGATAGAATGCTTATATCCGTCATGCTTTTTGAAATCGGAACAAAGATATGACACTCCACATTCCTCCGCAATTTCAATCCCTCTTTGATTGATGAAATCACAATCCTTGTGGGGACTTATAGTAAGAGTAGTGGTGAAATAATCGCAGCCAATTTCCTTTGCCTTTGCACCTGTCGCTTCAAGCCGCAGAGAAATACATTTACGGCAACGTTCTCCCCTTTCCGGCTGATCTTCAAGCCCATTGGAAAGCTCGTAAAAAGGCGCTGGATCATATTCCCCCTCTATTATCTTCACATCAAGTTCCATTTCTTTGACAAGCCTTTTAAGCTCGCTGCACCTGAATCTGTACTCCTCCTCCGGAGCAATATTGGGATTAAAAAAGTAAAGCGTTATATCAAAATATTCTACCAGAACCGTCAGTGTATGACTGCTGCACGGCGCACAACAGGCATGAAGGCACAACCGCGGCTTTGTATCGTCATTGATAGCAGCTATAGTCTCAGACATAATCTTATCATAATTTATCCTGCTCATAAAATACATTTACTTGTCCTCAAGGCTTTTTAACGCTCTCAGCTCGTCACGATTAACCCTGATCTCCGCATCTTTGAGAAGCTTTACCTCGCTCCTGTCCAGAGTTATCGGAACCTCCGACTTATCCGTCTTTACCCTGAGCTTGCCAGTAATAAGATTTGCATCCTCGACTCTGCCTCTGTCACCATCCGGAGTCACTACCAAAGCGCCTGCCTTGGGGGTGATTTTAAGAAGTTCCTCGTAAACATTCTGTTCATTTTTAAGACAGCACATAAGACGTCCGCAGGTTCCAGAAATTTTGGTAGGATTAAGTGAAAGTCCCTGTTCCTTTGCCATTTTTATAGATACCGGCTGAAAATCACCCATATATCCTTTACAGCAGAATTCGCGGCCGCATATTCCCATTCCACCCAGTATTTTCGCCTCGTCCCTGACGCCGATCTGACGCAGCTCAATACGCGTTTTGAATACTGCTGCAAGATCCTTTACAAGCTCTCGGAAATCTACGCGATTTTCTGCTGTAAAGTAAAAAAGTATTTTATTGTTGTCAAATGTACATTCCACGTCAACTAAATTCATTTTCAGCTTACGGTAAGCTATCTTCTCCTGACAAACGGCAAAGGCATCCTTTTCACGCTGTTTGTTTTTGGCAACAATTTTCATATCCGCCTCGGTAGCTATTCTTATAATAGGCTTAAGAAAGGAGGAAATCTGATCATCCTCAATCTGCCGATTTTCAATAACTACTTCTCCGCACTCAACTCCCCTTACGGTCTCCACAATAGCATGATCTCCGATCTTTGCATTTATACCGTCCGGCGAAAAGTAATATATTTTTCCTACGCTTTTAAAGCGTACTCCTACTATTTCTTTCATATTTTTCTCCCATTATATCGTATCTATAATCTCGGCGCACAGCGCAGCAAGAACAAGCGGAATGCTTACGTTGCTTTCTATCGCTCTGCGTGCTTTTTCAATATGCCGGTGAATTCTTACCGCCTGATATACCGCAAGCTTCTCTGAAAGTGCTCTGGCTCCGTCGCCGAAGCAACCGATATTCTGAGCTGACGATTCTTTTTTTAACACCACCGCATCGCGTATCAGTTTATCAAGCATGGAAAAGATACCGATCACATCGTTTCTATCCTTTGCTGCGGTATGGAACGCCGCATTCATCGCATATTCATCTCTTCTTATTATACTATCTGCAAGAGATTTTGTCAAATCAACTTTTCTGCGGAGGGATTCGTCTAAAAGATAATTTTTACACATCCCGATATTTCCGTGAAAACAGCTTACGGCGCTTTGGATCTCCTGAGGACTGTATCCATCGGCTGCCAGCGCCTGTCTTGCCTGTTCCTCGGTGCAGACCGATACTCCGAAACAAACGCACCGTGAAATTATAGTCGGCAGAAATACCGATTTAGATTCAGCAGTGAATATAAAATAAGCATAATCCGGCGGTTCTTCAATAAGCTTCAGCAGCTTATTCTGGGGACGGCTGTCAAAATTACGACAATCTGTAAAAATATAAACTTTCCGTCCGCTTTTGTTATTGGGCTTTATAAAAGCATCGCTGGCTACCGATCCTGCTGTTTCTACGGAATAACCGCCTAACTTTCCGCTTTTCTCCGGATATATAACATCCGGATGAATGCCAGATTCTACATTTTTGCAGGCAGTACAGCATCCGCAGGCATGTCCGTCCGTCGGTGATTCACAGAGAAGAAGCTTTGTATAATATTTAGCAAGGAGCTTTTTTCCGCTCCCCTTTTCACCGTAAAACAGCACCGTATGCGCCGCTCTGTCTCTGCGTATCATGCTTTCCAGAGTCGACAGCAGATAATCATTTCCATAAATTTTTTTCATATTTTTCTCCCAAGAACTTGTCTTTATACTAATTTGCAACTGAAAAGCGGACAAGATCGGAGATAGCGTTTTGTCAATTAAGAAAGAAAAATCCAGACATGCTTTCGCACAGTAAGTTTTTCTAATACAGAGTGACAAAACGATAGCTGTCAAGATCGTCTGTTTTTTAATTGCAAATCAAGTATTATAGGCAATACCCTGTAAAAACAGGCTCTAATATCATTTTACCACATTTACAGTTGAAATTCCATAGTTTTTGAAAATATTTATACATTTCCGGTCTATTATTTCTCCGCTTACGGCTATGGGAACTGCCGGCGGACAGGGAACTCTCACGGCTGCACAGATTCTTCCCTCAGAATTTTCAACATTTATCTCCTCGCTTGCTGAAAACACGGCTTCCCGAATACTCATTGCTTTAGTACAGAGCGCAGGTATACACGAATGAACAATTTCACCGCACACTCCTGACGATTCAGAAACGGCTCTTTTTAATGCGCCTGACAGGCGTGAATAATCCTCAGAACGGCATACGGGGGACATCAACAACACCAAAAGCTCTCTGTCGGCATATTCGCATTCAACGCCGTTTTTCCTCATAATTCCAGCAAGCTCTCTGCCGTCATATCCGCTTTCCGCCGCTTTTACAGTAATATGGAACGGCTCTGAATCAACAAAAATCAGCTTTCCGAAAAATCCCTCCCGGAATTTTTTTATATATTCGAGATTACGCATTATGTCTGTTCTTATCCTTTCGAAAATGTACTTATTGCAAAGGTCAAGAGACATCATAACCGGGTAGGACGGACTTGTAGATGCAAACAGACTAATAGCCGGCTTGAGCAAAGGCGCATACGACCGCCGCGAGGTATGAAGCACAGCCGCGCCCGTAAGAGCAGGAAGCATTTTATGCGCGGAATCACAGCATATATCTGCCCCCAAGGCGATAGGATGCATACTTTCCTCAAAAAAATGAAGATGTGCACCGTGAGCGTTATCCACTATCAGCCTTGCATTATAACGGCGGCATATCTCTGAAAGACTCCTTATATCCGCCGTTTTCCCGGTATAATCGGGAGACGTGACATAGAGACAGGCAGGCTCGGCGCAGGCGGAAAGTTTACTCCCGACCTCCGCCGGATCAATCTCACCTGAAAGTATTCCTCCGGAATAGTGCGGCAGGAGCCAGTCCACGTCCAGATCAAGAAGCGCCGCCGCGTTAAGAAAACTCCTGTGCACATTGCGTACCGCAAAGATTCGGCGTTTTTCCTGTTTCATAATATACAGCATAGCCTGAATGCACAGCGTTGATCCTGCCGCCGAATAAACAGAAGCCCTCGTTCCATAAAGAGAAGCCATATTTTTTTCGCTTTCAGCTATGATCCCCTCCGCCTCAAAAAGACTGTCGGCTCCGTATATTTCAGTAATATCACAGGAATAAATATTATCCGAAACACTTTCGGGAGATCTGCCCTTATGCCCCGGCATATGGCAGCGCAGCGTCCCGGAAGATACATATTTATTTATAAAATCGTAAATTGGCGTTGTCATTATCTCAGTCCCTCCTTATCAGATATAATATTTCAGAATTCTGAAAATCCTCACTTTTGCCCTTGACATAGCCGCCGAAACGGCCTGTGGAGTAATATTAAGCTGTTCTCCTATACGCACAATATCTATCCCTTTAAAATAGTATAACATAATAATTTCCTTTTGTCTCGGAGTAAGCTCATTTTTTATAATATTTAACAGTATTTTTTTCAGTTTCTGTCTTGACTCGGAATCACTGCTGCCATCAATTATATCACGAAATCCGTTGTCCGACTCACCGGTAAACAAATCTGAATAACTTTCACGCTTCGGCACGCTGTTCAACCCTCCTGACATAATTCATAAGATGCTGCACAATTTCACGCAGTTCGCTGTGCTCTGTATAGAGAAGACGTATACGGCGGTCAAGATCAAGCTCGTCAATCCTGCCGTTGTTCCCCTCCTTTCTAAGTTCATTTCTTTGTTTTGTAAGTTGGACGATCCGCTGCTTCACAAGCAGACAGCTATGTTCGTATTCTTTTATCATCTGCTTCATTTTTTCCTCCTTTGGCACAGAAGCCGGCAGCCATTCCTCCTTTCCTAATATAAGACGCCGGCGGAGTTTTTAGTGGAACATTTTTTCTTATTTTTAATTATAGAACAAAAGTTTTTATTTGTCAAGAAAAACAGAACATATATTTTATTTTTAACCATAAAAACATACATTTCGTCCTTCTAAACAAAATATTAATTCACGATATGTAATATATTACAAAATTAAACAAATTACTGAGAGAAAATAAAATTTACTGCCGACTAAAATATACAAGTATGTGCGTACCTTTTCTGAAATTTCCCTGAAAAGCCAAAATTTAATTTTTCGATTTTTTTGCCAAAAAGCTTGTAAATATCAATAATTTATGTTATAATATAAAGTATTATGTTGTGTCCATCTGCAATAATTCCGGACACAAATCTGTATATTAACACAAAAAGGAGAACGCTATGAAAAAGATAATTATAATAGGCGCCGGTCCTGCCGGTTTGACAGCAGCGTATGAGCTTCTTAAAGATAATTCCGGCGAATACGACGTTACAGTCCTTGAAGAAACAGACGCTATCGGAGGTATTTCAAAAACCGTTAACTACAAAGGCAACCGCATGGACATGGGCGGACACCGCTTTTTCTCAAAAATCCCTGAAGTAAATAGCTGGTGGAGTAATATGCTACCAATGCAGGGTTCACCGTCTTATGACGACCTCCTGCTGAAAAGAAATGTCGCCGTTGACAAAGGCGGCCCTGATCCTCAGAAGAAAAACCGTGTTATGCTCTCCAGACGCCGCGTTTCAAGAATTCTCTTCAATGATAAGTTTTACGACTACCCGGTTTCCCTAAAACCTGAAACTATTAAAAACTTCGGATTTTTAACCACAATGAAAGTAGGTTTCAGCTATCTTGCGGCGGTTATCCACAAACGCCCCGAAGATAATCTGGAAAACTTCTATATAAACTGCTTCGGTAAGCAGCTTTACTCAATGTTTTTTGAATATTACACCGAAAACCTCTGGGGAAGACATCCAAGCGAGATAGACGCATCATGGGGCGCTCAGCGTACAAAAGGACTGTCTATTGTCGGCATTATAAAAGACTTCTTCGGCAAGCTGTTTAAAGTTAAAAACCGTAAAGTAAACACTTCTCTTATCGAGGAATTCAAGTATCCTAAGCTCGGTCCCGGTCAGCTCTGGGAAGTCACAGCCGATGAGATAAAAAAGCTTGGCGGAAATATTATCATGAACGCAGGCGTAAAAAAACTCCATAAGAATGATGAAAATACGCTTACCGGCGTCACTTATATAAAAGACGGACAGGAAATTTATCTGGACGGCGACTGCATTATCTCCTCGATGCCTGTAAAGGATCTTGTTGCCGGCATGAACGATGTTCCGGAAGAGCCTGCAAGAATCGCCGCTGGACTCCCCTACCGTGACTATATGACACTTGGCGTACTTGTTCCCAAGCTCAACCTCAAAAACAAGACAGAGATGAAAACAGTCGGCAATATCGTTCCCGACTGCTGGGTATATGTTCAGGACAGGCGAGTTAAGATGGGACGTTTCCAGATCTACAACAACTGGTCTCCCTATATGGTCAAGGACCTTAAAAACACCGTATGGCTCGGTCTTGAATACTTCGTTACCGAAGGCGATAAGTTCTGGAACATGACAGAAAAGCAGTTCTCTACTTTCTGTGTAAAGGAAATGATAAAACTCGGTCTTATCGACAGCGCAGACCAGGTACTCGACACACATATGGAAAAGGTAAAGAAAGCTTATCCCGCTTACTTCGATACCTACGACGAAATGGATACCCTTATCGGCTACCTCAATACGATCGATAATCTTTACTGTGTAGGACGAAACGGTCAGCACCGCTATAATAACATTGATCACTCAATGTGCACATCCTTTGAGGCTGTTAAGAACATCAAGTCCGGCGCAAAGGACAAGTCCAATATCTGGAATGTAAACACAGAGAAAGAATATCACGAAGAAGGAAAGAAATAAGCTGACGATCAGTTGCTTCGTATAATGTAATACCGGAAAACGGGAATTTTTTGAAGCAAAATTCCCGTTTCCGGATTTCTGACAGGTGATAAAATGAATAATGAAAACTTCAACGAAATAAAAGAAATCCTGAAATCAAAAAAATTCGGCAGTCTCTTTGCCGGCGATACTGAAAACACTTTCATTCAGTTTTTCCGCTACCTTTTTGTAGGCGGTCTGGCAACTGTAGTGGACTGGGGAATTTCCTACATTCTGTTTAAATTCGTATTTAATGAAAATTACGCTGTTGTGGCAAATTCGCTTTCGTTCGTTGCAGGACTGGCAGTCAACTACATTATCAGCACGTTCTGGATTTTCAAAAATTCCAAAGTCAAATCGAGACTTATGGAATTCCTGGGCTTTGCAGCAATCGGTCTGGTGGGACTTTTCATGACAATGGGCATAACAAAGCTCTTTGAATGGTGGCTTGCAGACAGGACAAACGCTTTCCAGATCCTTGCGAAAATCGTATCTACAGGCGCAGCCTTTTTCTGGAATTTCTTTGCAAGAAAGATACTTCTTTTTACAAAAAAAGAGGCTCTAACAAATAATAATACGAGGGCTTAAAATGGATAAAAACAAAAAAACAGACAGTACAGCAAAGCAGACTGAGAAAAAATCAGGAACTGCCCAAAACAAAACTGTCCATAAAAAAAACACCGGAAATACTGCGGTTGCTGTTCCGTCTTCATTTCCGGAAAAACTGAAATATTACGGCAACAAGGGAAAAAACTTCTATAATAAGTATAAAAAGCCTACGGCCAAAGTAATTTCCTATATCATTCCGGCAGCCATATTCCTCTATGTCGTATCTGTAGTTATATACTTCATTACCTCCGCATACCGTGCGGAGTTCCACTCTGACTGTACCGATACCATCCTCTGGGCAAACGCCTCTATCGAGGGCGGATCAGTATATGACAAAAATTTCGGTTACGCCTGTTTCCTCCCGTTCGGTATAAACGTCATAATGCAGCCCCTTATAAATATGTTCGGTCTTACAATGAAAGCTCATATCTGGGGCATGATGAGCTATTTTATACTTCTTACCCTTTTCTTCTGTCTCATGCTGAAGGAAATGCACTGGAACATCCGAAGCATACTTATAGCCTGTTCCGTTTTCCTTTCAATGACGGTTTCTTCGCAGAAACTGAGAGAGATTTTCTGGCAGCACACTATTTATTACACTCTTGGCATACTGTTCATTGTTATCGGCCTTTATCTCTATTTTCATATGGTCAACCTTAATGAAAAGCTGAAAAGCCTGAACCCGAAAGATACTAAAGGCAAAATCACATTTTTGCGCTTTATGATCGTTTTTGTATTCCTCTCAGTATTCATTATGTTTACGGCAACCGACGGTATATCAGCTCTTTCTATATTTGCCGTTCCGTTTATCGCCGCTTTGTTCGCCGAATTTTTTGTAAATACGGACAATAATATTGCAAGCAAAAAGGCTCTCAAAACAATTGCTATGGTCGGATGCTTCGGCATTATGATTATCCTTGGAATGAAGCTTAATGAAAAATGGGCAGGCGACCTCAAAGCCGGCTACCAGGATGCATATTCAATTTTCTCGCCTATCGGAGAATGGACAAATAATTTCCACAACTTCCCTCTTGCATGGATGAAGCTTAACGGTGTACAGGATATTGTCTATATGGTCAACGATAAAGGAGAGGGCATAAAAATCTCTGATAAGGAAGGAATCCAGAATCTTATCTATATTGCTTCATCCCTTATTCTTCTTGTTATGCCGATTATTGCAACCTGCTTCTACCCCAAATACAAAAAGGCAAAAGACGGTCATATGATACGCATTTTCGTATGGATGCACTGGGCTTGCTCGGCTATCGTTCTTATGGGATATTTCTTCGGCGTTCTTTCAGGCGCAGACTGGAGACTTACACCTATCCTCGGAACTTCGCTCATACTCTCAATTTTCTTCGTTCACTGGGCTATATCTACAAATACACCGGTACAAAGAATAGCCGTATTCCTTTCTGTTCCTGTGCTTATGGTTTCGATGCTTAACCTCAAAGCTGTAAAGGATATTGAAAAAGATTATCACAAAGCAAATAACCTCTACGGTATTGCCGACTACCTTGAAGATGAGGGACTGACTTACGGATATTCCTCGTTCTGGCAGGCTAACGCCATTACTCTTATCACTGATTCAAAAGTCAAGGTTCGTGATGTCAACATTGATGATTACGGTGTTACAGCACGTATTTATCAATCCTCAAAGGAATGGTACAAGGATCAGCCGGAGCAGAAAGAATACTTCCTCCTGCTGAACCCCGGAGAGTATCAGACTCTTATCAATATACAAAGTCCGCTTCTTACGGAAAAAACCAAAGAGCTTTCTGTACTCATCAACAATACAGAATACCGGATCCTTGTGTTTGATCATAACTTTATTCCTCCGGTTTAATAAGAGTATAAATCAAAAGCTGCTGCAACTTCTCCATGTTGCGGCAGCTTTTTTAATTGGAAATAGTATTCAAATCTCTGCTTTATTGCAAGCAGAGACGACTTGCGTCAGCAAGTCATAATTCTTAACTTATAAATCTCCACTCAACAAAACGTTCCTTCATAAATTTATTTCCATAATGCTTATCGATAATTTCTTCAATACGGTTTGAGGAAGGCTTATTATCATGGCGTTCCTTCCAGCGCAGGAAGCAGAAAACGGTTACAATAAAGTTTACTGCCATAAAAATCGAGAAAATAATGCAGGCTATGTTCCACTGTCTGCTTTCCATATGGCTCAGAATCCTGTCGAACAGAGGCAGAAGAAGCTGAAATACCAGTCCCACCAAACCCCAGATAATGGTCATCTTCAGACATATAAGTCCCATAAAATTCATAGGATAATGAGCATATGTCCAGGCTTTCATATTAATAGTATATTTTATAAGAAGTCCGCAGGCAAGCTCTACTCCGGAACCGAGACAGGCATATATAAGAAATCTCAAAAAAATATTAAGCTTCCCGAAAGCATGACAGGCGGCATAATATCCTGCAAAACCGAAGCCGTAAATAATGCAGAAAGGTCCCCAGACAGTGACTACATGAGTCTCCCAGCGGTCGTGCATGAAGTAATACCAGACGCCTTCAATAAGTACGCCCATAATGCTTCCGAATATAAATAGCCAGAAGAGCTTTTGATATGTCATCGAGGACTTTTTCTCTGCTATTGATTTTTCATCCATTTATTTTCCTCCTTAAATCCCCTAAATTCTTGTCGGATCATACGAAGCGAAAGATTTACAATCCGGCCGTAAACAGTGTACAGCTTTATATTGAATTTTCTTTATCAAACGCATATTTTTTCAAAAGAGGAACAAGCATTCCTCCCACTGCATTTCCTAGTACAACTGTACCCAAATAAAGTGTTCCCTTAACTGTAGGATATGATGCAAAGTAATAGAAACAGTCGGCAACAGAATGATTAAACCCGCTGAGAATAAAGATCATTACAGGGATTACCGTACCAAATACAAGAGACGTATCAGCCCCTGTTTCACGGCAGTTACGGGCATTCTGAACGGCAAGATACATAAGCAGACCGCAGAAAATCCCAAGGATAAAACAGCTCTGAACACTATCGTCAAGCTTGGAATTCATTGTCGACCGTGCACCGGCATGAATCGTATCTCCTATTTTTGTACTGAGAGCCATGCCTGCTGCAAGAGCCGTACCACAGATATTTCCGGCTAGTGTCACAGCTACCTCAAGAATGTAACGGAAATTCTTTTCCGGAATATATCCCACCTTGCCTGTATAAAGAGCAAAGCCGTACCGGATTATGGTAAAAAGCCCAAAGCTGAACAAAAGGGAGCCGATCACTCTGTTTTCAGCCGCCAGGTAGATAATACCACCGATACCGATCATCACCCCTGCCATAATGCCCTTAAAGAAAATACTTTTAAATGATTCCTGATTCATATTTTTCCTCCTATATCATATAATATGTCGATTATACCATGAATTTCGGAAAATGTCAACTATTCGGCAGTTTATCCTCAGGTATTTCTCTAAGATAATTTTAAACAAAAACAAAATAAGCTCTGCAATGCACTTGTCATTACAGAGCTTATTTTTTAACCCTAAACACTGACACAAAGCTCCTCTCAAAGAGGTCGCTTTGATAAATATCAATTGCTAAAGTTTACTGTTATTAATACATTCCGCCGGCAGGCATCGCAGGTGCGGGAGGAACATCCTCCTTGATGTCAGCAACAAGGCTCTCTGTGGTCAGAACCATTGAAGCAACGGATGCAGCATTCTGAAGCGCACTTCTTGTTACCTTAGTAGGATCAACAATACCGGAAGGAATCATATCGCAGTAAACTTCCTTGTAAGCATCGAAACCATATCCAACTTTTCTTGATCTAACGATCTTGTCAACAATAACGCTGCCCTCAAGACCGGCATTTTCAGCAATCTGACGAACAGGAGCTTCAAGAGCTTTAAGGATGATCTTAGCGCCTGTCTTTTCGTCTCCCTCAAGATTGGGGATGAGCTTTGAAACAGCAGGAATGGCGTTGATATATGCCGTACCGCCGCCTGCAACGATACCTTCCTCAACAGCCGCCTTAGTAGCTGCAAGAGCATCCTCAATACGAAGCTTCTTCTCTTTCATCTCAATCTCTGTAGCTGCGCCTACCTTGATAACGGCAACTCCGCCGGCAAGCTTTGCAAGTCTCTCCTGAAGCTTCTCGCGGTCGAAATCAGAGGTTGTAGTCTCAATAGCGGCACGAATCTGATTTACTCTGGACTTGATCTCGCCCTTATCTCCTGCACCGTCAACGATTATAGTGTTTTCTTTCTGAATAACAATCTGCTTAGCCTGACCAAGCTGCTCGATCGTAGTCTCGCTCAGTTCAAGACCAAGCTCAGAGGAAATAACTTCACCGCCTGTGAGTACGGCAATATCTTTCAGCATCTCCTTGCGTCTGTCACCGAAGCCGGGAGCCTTAACAGCAGCAACTTTAAATGTTCCTCTGAGGTTGTTAAGAATTATTGTTGTAAGAGCCTCGCCCTCAACATCCTCAGCAATTATAACAAGCTTTCTGCCCATTTTTACGATCTGCTCAAGAAGGGGAAGGATTTCCTGAATAGAAGAAATCTTCTTATCTGTAATAAGAACATAAGCGTCGTCATAAATTGCTTCCATTTTGTCTGTATCTGTAACCATGTAGGGTGAAATATATCCGCGGTCAAACTGCATGCCCTCTACAACCTCGCTGTAGGTATCGGCAGTCTTGCTTTCCTCAATAGTAATAACACCGTCGGCAGTAACCTTTTCCATAGCTTCAGCAATAAGCTTTCCTACACTCTCGTCAGCAGAAGAAACGGTACCTACTCTTGCAATATCGTCACTGCCCTCTACAGCCTTGGAATTAGCCGTGATAGCCTCTACAGCCGTATCAACAGCCTTTGCAATACCCTTTTTGAGCACCATAGGATTAGCTCCGGCTGCAATGTTCTTCATACCCTCGCGAACAATAGCCTGAGCAAGAAGAGTTGCCGTTGTCGTACCGTCTCCGGCAGCGTCATTGGTCTTTGTAGCAACCTCCTTTACAAGCTGTGCGCCCATGTTCTCAAAAGCATCCTCAAGCTCAATATCCTTGGCAATAGTCACGCCGTCGTTTGTAATAAGAGGAGCGCCGAACTTCTTGTCGAGAACGACATTTCTGCCCTTAGGACCCATTGTGATCCTTACAGTATCTGCAAGCTTATCAATACCTGCCTGAAGGGAATTTCTTGCATCTTCGCCGTATTTAATATCTTTAGCCATAATAATCAATCTCCTTAAAATTTTTATTGCTGTATAGCCGCCGGATTTTCATTAATCTACAACAGCCAGAATATCTTCCATTTTAACTATAATGTATTCCTGTCCTTCAAGCTTCACATTAGTGCCTGAATACTTGGAAATAAGAATTCTGTCGCCCTTATTTACCTCCATTTTTACATCGGATGTTCCTGGACCTACCTCAACAACCTCAGCAATCTCCGGCTTTTCCTTGGCTGAGCCTGAAAGAATAATGCCGCTCTTAGTAGTTTCCTCTGCCTCTGCCATTTTAACTACGACTCTGTCCTGTAAAGGTTTGATTATCATAATATATACCTCCTTAAAATAGTTACCGTTCAATTAGCACTCTCTTTCTTTGAGTGCTAATTATATTTTACCACCTTTTTTCAATAAATCAAGAGCATTCCACAATTTTCATGATTTTGCACAATATAGCAATCTACATGTTAATATTAATATCATTATTTTTTATAGAAAAAGAAACAAAAAAACGCCTTTTACGAACATTAGATGAAAAATTAAAAAAACACTTGCAATTATATCCAGCGTATGATATAATTATATTTGTATTTATTGATTTAATTGATTGAGCAAAGCTCGGAATGGAGAAAATCATGAAATTTAAAAAGCTTATTTCATCATTGACCACTGCCGTTTCCATGTCGGCATTGGCAGCATTTACAGCAGTATCTGCGTTTGCTGAGGAAGCTGCCGCAGAAACTACCGCAGCTTCAAACAGCAGTCAGCAGGCAGGCGGAAGTATATGGGGATTCCTGCTTCCTCTCATTCTTATGTTTGCGCTTCTCTATTTTATTGCCATAAGACCGCAGAAAAAAAGAGACAAGGAACTTAAAGAAATGCAGAGCAGCCTTGAAGTCGGTGATGAAATCATTACCGGAGGCGGAATCGTTGGAATAGTTGTCCGTACCGGAGACGACACTGTTGTTATTGAGACAGGAGGAGAAAGACATAAGCTCAGAATCAAGAAATGGGCTATCACCGAAAACGTAACCGCTATGGAACGCCTTAAGGAAATGAAAGCAGCCGCTGCCGCAAAAAAATCCGATTCTACCGGGGTGGCTTCTGCAAAACTGGCTGATGAAGACGATGAGAACGGCAGCAAAAAAAAGGATAAGAAAAAAGACAAAAAAGAAAATAACTAAATCCTACAGCGTGTGTTTTTTTGGTCTTTTTGAATTTACTCCTGCAACGCCCCCTATAGCTCCTGCTATTGCAAGAAGAAGCAGCTTGCCTATATGAGCCGGTCGGCCGGCTGTAATGATTCCTGCGGCAGAAATAAAGACATATATAATGATTCCGCAGACAATGCCGGAAAGCATTCCTTTGCTGCGGCGGTATTTTCCACAGATATATGCTCCGGCAAAGGCACCTGCAAAGACAGGGATCAAAGAAAGCAGCCTAAGAAGCCGGAAGTCGGATATAAAGAAAAATGCGAATCCGGAAATAAAAAAGACTCCAACCATAAGAAAAATAATGCCGAAAAGTGATGAAAAAATCAGACTCAGCTTAAAATTTGCCCAAAAACTTTTATGGTAACGACGCATAAAAAAACCTCCATAGATACTATATTTAAGTCTATGGAGGTTTTTTTATTTTTATTCGCCGGTAATATCTCTGTTTCGGCAAGTTCCTAATAATTACCGGTGGTATCTTCTATCAGCCTGAACCTGATATTATAATAAGTCACATGTCCGTCCTTATCAATATGTGCACATTTGGCAGGAACCGTATCCCCTGCGCCATAATTGATAGTGATAGCATTATAGAATTCAGTATACGTTCTGACCTTCGCGCCGTCGATCTCTGTAATAAAGTCTCCGGGCTTGAGGTCGGTATTTACAATATCAGAATCTTCTGAAATACTGTCGATGTATATGCCTGTAAAGCCGTCAGGCAGATCGAATCCCAATTCCTCCTCAATAAGATGGATTTTAGACGGTTCAGACATATCAATAAGCTGTATGCCTATTCTGAATCTTCCCTTAACATAGCCGTGATCTATAAGTTCTTCAATAATCGGAAGCGCCTCGTTTATAGTTATTGCAAATCCCAGTCCCTCATAACTGCTGCTCACATATTTTGAGGAGGTTATGCCAATCACTTCGCCTTTTAAATTTATAAGTGCACCGCCTGAGTTTCCCGGACTTATATCGGCGTTGGTCTGAATGCATTCCATTTCAAAAGTAGTCTCATCGCTTCTTATTTTTCTGTTGACCGCAGAAATTATACCATCTGTAACAGTAAATGACAAATTAACAGGATTTCCGATAGCAATTACCTGTTCTCCTACTACCGCATTGTCGGAATTTCCAAGAGTAGCCGGAGTAAATTTTGCTCCGGAAACTCTTATAACGGCAATATCGGTTTTTACATCCCTGCCAATGATCTCAGCCGCATACTTTTTTCCGTCCGCCGTACTTACCTCATGGAACCCATCTGCACGAAGTACATGAGCGTTGGTGACGATGTATCCGTCATCGGTTATAACTACTCCCGAACCCGAACCTGTAAAATTCCCCGCGTTATACTCCGCCCTGTTTTCGTAAGTAAAAATTTCAACAATAGACGGCATAACCAGCTTAGAGACTCCTTTAATGGAATAATTTCCGTTTTCATCCAGCTTCATAACATCATCATCAAAATCCTGAGACTTCGGCGTTCTGTAAACAACAGCCGGCTTCTTGGCGGCAAGCCTTTCGAGAGCCGCGTCGCTGCTGCGAAGGTCACTGACAATTCCGAATGCAGCAAAACTGAATGCCGCTACCAAAAGCGTCAGAAACAGTATTACAGCTGTGGCTTCACTCCTGCCGGTTCTTTTTTTTCTAATTTTTTTCCCGAAAGGATTATCCGTTACGGAGTTGCCCGGTTCCTCAAAGCCAATAGGCTCATACATGAAACGGTCATATGCTGCCTGCTGAGGCTGAGATGTATAAATAGGCTGATCTATACTTGCCCCCTGATGCTCCGCCGAATTCGTCCTTGTCTCTTGCTGCGGCACATGAGGTTTTTCCTGAGAATCGGATATACCAACTGTGATATCATCATTTCTTTCGTCCATATTCAGTCCTTTCATCAGCCTTTTCCTGTCTCGCATCAAGATCAGGAATCTGAATTATAAATTTCGTATATTCGCCGTAAATACTCTTAACCACAATATGCCCCTTATGCAGATGAACGATCTTTCTGGAAATGGATAATCCCAGTCCCAGACCTGTGGCATCCTTTCCGCGGGATGCATCAGTTTTATAGAATCGGTCAAAAATCTGCTGCAACTCGTTGTCGCGGAGTCCCTCTCCCGTATTCTTTATGCTTACACAGTTCATTCCCTCTGTTTTCTCAAAACCAAAGGTCAAAGTCCCCCCATAATTTGAAAATTTAACGGCATTTTCCACAAGATTATATATTACTTGCTGCATAAGATCGGCATCGGCAACAGCAACGAGTCTTTGGCTGTCAAGCCCCAGTACCTCAAGATTTTTCTCCTCGATCTTCTTTTCAAACATTAATACTGTCTGTATAACAAGCTCGGTAAGGTTGATCTCCCGAAAATTAGGTTTCATGGTTCCCGTCTCAAACCTGGTCATATTAAGCATAGAAGAAATCAATATTTTAAGCCGCTGTATCTCCTTTGATACAATAACGAGATACTCATTCTGTCTGGATTTGGGTATAGTACCGTCCAGAATACCTGAAACAAATCCTCCGACTGTAGTTATAGGAGTACGCAGCTCATGCGAAACATTGGCAATAAACGTCTTTGACGCTTCATCGCTGTTCTTTACATTTTCGGCCAGTGCATTGACATACTGCGCTATCTCCTTAGGAATACCGTCAATATCGGTATTAATCTGCTCGGAGAAGTCGCCTTTAACATACATTTCACTGATCTTAAGAAAATCATGCTCATAAACGGTAAGCTTTTTCGTCCGGCGGCTCAGCATAACATATGACAGGTATATTACAACAGCCGATATTACGCAGTACACAATAAGTACCTTTAGCGTAAAGGAATTAATGTTGTCAGTCTTTCCGCAAAATAAGATATACATCTTTTCCCTGTCACTGGAATTATTGACAGGCAGCGTCATTTTTGTACCATACAGCAGAAACGGTTCGCTTTTAGACAGATTACTGGAATCAAATTCAAGATATTTTCTTTCCTTACTGCTGTTTATTTCTTTTCTGATCTCACTTGCCAGATCTTTTATATCCTCGCTGGATACGGAGTCCGCACTGACCGCAGGAAAACGGTTATTAGCGTTTACTGCTTCTCTATCATAATCTCCCTCTGAGAAAATACACTTTCCGTCCTTGTCATAAATATAGATTTTAAGCTTTTCACCTTTGGAGAAGCTGTAATGTAGCTTTTGCAGCGCATATCCCGATATATTGCCGGTGCTCTTATATTCATCCTCAAACATTTTTATATAAAGATCTCCGGTCTTTTCAAGCTGTCTAAGCTCGGAATTCCTATAAATGCGGGAGGTGATAGTAATAAGAATAATGCCGATAAATATCAGCGTCGAAATTATAATAATAAATGCAAACTTAAAAAGTCTGTGATAAGAACTTTCCTTATAATTCAAAATATCATGCCTCCCACAAAAAAGGGGGACAATGCGTCCCCCTGAGTAATTCGCTGCCCACAGGAAAATCGTTTATTCTTCCTCGTCTGCCTCGAATTTATATCCGACGCCCCAGACTGTTTTCAAAGCCCATTTATCGGAAATTCCTTCAAGCTTTTCACGCAGACGCTTGATGTGAACGTCTATGGTACGCGAATCGCCGTAATATTCAAATCCCCATACTTCGTCAAGAAGCTGATCACGGGTATATACCCTGTTAGGATTTGATGCAAGATAAAAAAGAAGTTCAAGTTCCTTAGGCGGAGTATCAATAGTTTTTCCGTTAACTTTCAGTTCATACCGCGTCATATTGACTGAAAGCTTATCATAATGCACTTCTTTGATCTCCGGCTCAGCATTGCCTGTTCCTACACGCCTGGTAACGGCATTGATACGCGCAATAACCTCTTTGGCATCAAACGGTTTTACTATATAATCATCTGCACCAAGCTCAAGACCGATAACCTTATCGATCGTTTCACCCTTGGCAGTAATCATAATGATTGGTACATTTGACTTTTTCCTTATTTCACGGCATACCTGCCAGCCGTCAATACCGGGGAGCATAATATCAAGGAGAACCATATCGGGCTTAAGCGCATTAAATTTAACAACAGCCTCTTCACCGTCATGAGAAAGTATAACGCTGTATCCGTCCTTTTCGAGGTAAAGCCTCAGCAGATCGCAGATATTTTTGTCATCGTCAACAATCAGAACCTTCAGACTTTTTTCATTTGCCATTTTTATAACCTCATTTCTTTTGTAATATTATAGTACGGTTTTTAGCATCGTAAAGAGCCTATGCAAACTGCCTGAATAACGGTCTGCATAATATTATCTATTATAATTATACATCAAATCTGTGAAAATGTCAATAATATTTTTTAAATTTCACAGTATCATCATGCAATTGCCGTTACCTGCGTAAAGACTGATAACACAACGGTTACAAACTAAAAATCCCGTCCTTTTCAGAGGGCGGGATTTTGTAAATCTGCGATTAAACGAGCTTGATAACTGCCATTTCAGCAGCGTCGCCACGACGAGGACCGATCTTTACGATCTGAGTATAACCGCCGTTTCTGTCAGCATACTTGGGAGAAATCTCATCAAAAAGCTTCTTTGCAACGGATTCCTTTGTAATGTATGCAAATACCTGACGCTTGGAGTGCAGATCATTGTTTTTACCGATAGTAATCATTTTTTCTGCAACAGCGCGAACTTCCTTAGCTCTCGTTACGGTAGTTTCGATCTGACCGTTTTCGAGAAGGAAAGTTACCATGCCTCTGAGCATAGCCTTTCTATGGTCAGTTGTTCTGCCCAGCTTTCTTGTACCCGGCATTGTATTTCACTCCTTTTCGTTTCAGTGCGCTATACACACTATTATATGGTTTATTCTTCTTCGGAGCTAAGGTCGAAGCCAAGTGACTGGAGCTTCTCCTTAACCTCGTCAAAGGATTTCTTTCCAAGGTTTCTAACCTTCATCATTTCTTCCTCGGACTTGTTAATCAAGTCATCCACGGTATTAATTCCGGCACGCTTCAGACAATTGAATGAACGTACCGACAAGTCAAGATCCTCAATGGTCATCTCAAGGATTTTTTCCTTACCCTTTTCGTCCTTTTCAACAAGAACCTCGGCCAGTCCGGATTCCTCAGAGAGGTCAATGAACAGCTTCAGATGCTCGTTGAGGAGATTGGCTGCCTGTGACAGAGCCTCTTTTGCGGAGATAGTACCGTCAGTCCATACCTCCATAGTAAGCTTGTCATAGTCGGTAACCTGACCCAGACGAGTATCCTCGACTGTATAGTTTACCTTCAGAACAGGGGTATAGATGCTGTCTACTGCGATCACGTCAACAGGGAGGTTGACCTGCTTCTTGTTCCGCTCAGCCGAGTCATATCCTCTTCCTCTGTCGATAGTAATTTCCATGTAAAGTTTAGCGTCCTTACCCAGTGTTGCGATATGCATACCGGGATCGAGGATATTAACCTCAGAGTCGGTTTTTATATCTCCGGCGGTAATTTCGCACTCACCCTCTGCTTCTATATAGACCGTTTTCGGGCCTTCTCCATAGAGCTTGGCAGTCAGACCCTTGATGCTGAGGATAATCTCTGTGACATCCTCTTTTACACCCGGAATAGTTGACAACTCGTGGTGAACTGTGCCGTCCTTGCCCGAAAGCTTTACGGAAGTCACAGCAACACCCGGAAGTGAGGAGAGCAGCACACGTCTGAGGCTGTTTCCAAGTGTTATACCGTATCCACGCTCCAGCGGTGCTAAAACGAATTTGCCGTATTTGCCGTCACTTTTAAGCTCGACAATATCAATATCAGGCTTATTAATTTTTTCCAGCATAAAAACCCTCCTGTTTCACAATAACTGTTTTTTTCGAGTTCTGACAAGTCAAGTAGCTTATTACTTAGAGTACAACTCGACGATAAGGTGTGTTGCAACCTCGTAATCAATATCCTCTGCGCCAGGGAGACGATTTACAGTAGCTGAGAAATCGTTCTTATTGGCTGTGAGCCATACGGGAACGAGTCTGTCCTTTGTTTCTTCAACAGTTGCCTTGAACTTATCGGAGGTTCTGTCCTTTTCACGGAGAGCGATAACATCGCCTGGCTTGACTCTGTAGGAAGGAATATTTACTTTCTTACCGTTTACAGTGTAGTGGCTGTGAACAACCAACTGCCTTGCCTCACGTCTTGTGAGAGCCAGACCCATTCTGAAAACAACGCTGTCAAGTCTTGATTCAAGACATGTAATCAGGTTATCACCTGCTTTACCTTCCATCTTTGAAGCGATCTCGAAGTAGTGATAGAACTGCTTCTCCAATACGCCGTAGATGAACTTGAGCTTCTGCTTTTCTTTAAGCTGAAGACCATATTCAGATACTTTCTTTCTGTTCTGTACGTTCTTGAAACGGATAGACTCCTTCTTGGATACGCCTAAAACAGCGGGGCTGATGCCCAGGTATCTGCACTTTTTAAGAATTGGTTCTTTCTGTACTGCCATTTTAAAACACCTCCTGTTTGATCAGACACGACGTCTCTTGGGCGGACGGCAGCCATTATGCGGAATGGGAGTAACGTCCTTGATCATCTTTACCTCAAGACCTACAGTCTGAAGTGCTCTGATAGCAGCCTCACGACCTGCGCCGGGTCCCTTTACATAAACCTCAACGTTCTTGAGTCCGTGCTCCATAGCAGCTTTAGCAGCCGTTTCTGCTGCTGTCTGTGCTGCAAAAGGAGTAGACTTCTTTGAACCTCTGAAGCCCAGCTCGCCTGCGCTTGCCCATGAAATGGCATTGCCGGCTGTATCTGTGATAGTTACGATTGTATTATTGAAAGTGGACTGAATATGAACTGCGCCGCTTTCGATGTTCTTGCGTTCTCTGCGTCTTCTGACAGTAGTAACCTTTTTACCCTTCTGCTGTGCCAAAGCTCATAACCTCCTTACTTCTTCTTGTTAGCAATAGTCTTTACAGGACCCTTGCGGGTTCTTGCGTTTGTCTTGGTTCTCTGACCTCTCACAGGGAGACCCTTTCTGTGACGAACGCCTCTGTAGCAGCCTATTTCAACAAGTCTCTTGATGTTAAGAGCAACCTCACGGCGGAGATCGCCCTCTACAGTGTAATTTGCGTCGATATAGTCACGAAGCTTAGCTACATCCTCCTCAGCGAGATCCTTGACTCTTACGTCCGGATTTACGCCTGTGTTAGCGAGGATGGTTGTTGCAGTCTGACGACCGATTCCGTAGATATAAGTGAGACCGATTTCGATTCTCTTATTCTTGGGAAGGTCAACACCGGCTATTCTTGCCATATTAAAATTGCACCTCCATTAAATGCGCTTTGGGGATCAGCCCTGACGCTGCTTATGCTTTGGATTCTGACAGATCACCATGATTCTGCCCTTTCTTTTGATAACCTTGCATTTTTCGCAAATAGGTTTTACTGAAGGTCTTACTTTCATTTAAAATACCTCCTTACAGCGGATGTGAAACACATATCCGTGTTCCTGTATTCATTACTTAACGCGCCATGTAATACGTCCCTTTGAAAGGTCGTACGGCGACATTTCGAGCTTTACCTTGTCGCCCGGCACGATTCTGATATAATTCATTCTGAGCTTGCCGGAAACATGAGAAAGAACCTCGTGACCGTTTTCAAGCTGAACCTTGAACATTGCATTAGGCAGTGCGTCTGTTACGACGCCCTCAACTTCGATTACGTCTTCCTTGGACACCTTGATAACCTCCTTCACTCAGACACCTGACGGAACTCCGCAAGCATTTTTCTGAGCCTTTTATCAGTTATATCGTTTAATTCTATCATGCCGCCTGTCAGACTGATATGCTTTATGTTCTTGCGTTTCGGAGCGGAAAGTTTCCTGCTTTTTCCGTCAGCCATAAAACAGTATCTCTCGTCCGCCGATACGACCGTGAAGTATCTCCCCCGGTCTCTTCCGGCGTCAGCCCTGACAACCGAGCCTTTTTGCAGCTTCACAATACATCCCTCCGTCAGGACTGAGTCAGAATGACGGGACCGTCAGGAGTTATTGCGATTGCGTGCTCAAAATGAGCTGACAGTGAACCATTCTTTGTAACCACAGTCCAGCCGTCCTTGAGAACCTTTACATCGTCGCCCTTTTGATTTATCATTGGCTCGATGCAGATTGTCATGCCGGAAACCAGCCTGGGTCCATGCCCCGGCTTGCCCCAGTTCGGAACCTCCGGCGATTCATGAAGCTCTCTGCCGATACCGTGGCCGCAGTAATTTCTTACGATTCCGTAGCCTCGTGAAGCACAGTACTCTTCAACAGCATGAGAAATATCTCCGATTCTTGCGCCCACCTGAGCCTGAGCTATCCCCTCGTACAGGCTTTTCTCAGTTACCTCAAGCAATGCCTTAGCCTCATCAGAAATTTTACCCACAGGGAAAGTCCAGCAGCTATCGCCGTTGAAGCCCTTGTACACGGCTCCAGTGTCGATACTTACTATATCGCCCTCTTTCAACCTGCGGCCGGCCTTGGGAATTCCGTGAATAACCTCTTCATTTACTGAAATACAGGCGTTTGCAGGAAATCCGTATAAGCCCTTGAAACCAGATTTGCAGCCGTGTCGTGAGAAATACTCACCGATCAGCTTATCTACATCCAAAGTAGACATACCTGGTTTTAATTTTTCGCCCGCATACCACAGTGCGCCGCAGGTGATTTTACCTGCTTCACGCATTATGGCAAGCTCGGACTTTGATTTTATGGTTATGCTCATTACCTCATGCTCCTACTGCTGCCAGTGTAAGCTTTGAAGTATCGGCTACCTCTTCCTGTCCCTCTACAGTAACAAGCTTTCCCTGCTTCTCGTAGTAGTCCTTGAGAGGAGCTGTTTTTTCGTGATAAGTTGCCAGTCTTTCGAGAACGACCTCCGGCTGATCATCCTTGCGGATAACAGTCTTGTCGCCGCACTTATCGCATATGCCCTCTGTCTTTGAAGGCTTGTAATCAACATGATATGAAGCTCCGCAGCCCTGACATACACGTCTGCCCGAAACTCTCTGCTTGATAGTCTCGTCGGCTACATTGATCTCGATAACCTTGTCAATCCTGATATTCATAGCGTCAAGAGCTTCGGCCTGAGGAACTGTCCTCGGAAAACCGTCAAGAATAAATCCGTTCTGGCAGTCGTCCTGAGCAATTCTCTCTTTCAGGATTCCGATAACGATTTCATCTGATACAAGAGCGCCGGCATCCATTGCGGCCTTGGCTTTAAGACCGTACTCCGTACCGTTCTTTGCGGCTTCACGAAGAATATTGCCTGTGGAAATCTGAGGAATATTCAAAGCTTCAGAAACCACCTCAGCCTGTGTTCCCTTGCCTGCGCCGGGAGCGCCTAAAAAGATAAGATTCATATACCGTCCTCCTTTATTATTTTAAGAAGCCCTTATGATGACGCATCATAAGATGTGATTCAAGCGTACGCGTTGTTTCAAGCGCAACGCTTACAGAAATAAGAATTGTTGTACCGCCCATTGAAAGCGCCTGAAGATTTCCATCAACAATACCCATTACGACAGGTATAATAGCGATTAGTCCCAGGAAGCACGCGCCAACAAGAGCAATTTTTGAAAGAACTCTCTGAATGTAGTCAGAAGTCGGCTTTCCGGGTCTGATTCCGGGAATGCCTCCGTTGCTCTGACGAAGATTATTGGCAATCTCAACGGGATTGTACTGAATTGAAACGTAGAAATAGTTGAAAGCAATTATAAGCAGGAAGTACAGGATCGCATAAGACCAGCTTGATCTGCTGAAGAACTCACAGAAAGCATGGTAGAAGCCTGTAGACTTTGTATCCGGCTTAAAAAGCTGTATTGTCTGCGGCAGAGCCATAAACGACATAGCGAAAATGATAGGCATAACACCGCTCATGCAAACTTTGATCGGAATATGAGTTTTCTGACCGCCATACTGTTTCCTGCCCACAACGCGTTTAGCATACTGAATAGGAATACGTCTTTCCGCTTCGTTCATGAATACGATAAACGCTATCTCAGCGATAACAAAGATCAGATAACCGATCGAAACGAAAAGATATTTCTGAGCCTGCTGTTTGGTAAGATCTATAAGAATACCTACATCGGTAGGGAATCTTGCAGCAATACCTGCAAAAAGAAGCATTGAAATACCGTTTCCGATACCCTTGTCGCTGATTCTGTTTCCCATCCATACTACAAGCGCCGCGCCTGCAACGAAACAAAGAATAATAACCGCTGCGGAAAAATACTGATCCATGTTTTTACCAAGATACTTAACCGCAGATTTTCCTGTCTTAGGATCATCCATTCTTGTAAGTGTTACATAATAAGCGTAAGCCATGAAAAAGGCCAGCGCCATTGAAACGAACGTTGTGATTTTTTCAATCTTTTTGCGCCCTTCTTCTCCCTCGTTACGCATTCGCTCCAAAGGAGGAAGCGCATAAGTCAGAAGCTGCATGATAATAGACGCATTGATGAACGGAGTGATTGAAAGTGAGAAAATAGTAGCCTGCGACAGCGCGCCGCCGGTAATGATATTCAGATATTCAAGGAAGTTGCCGTCTGTAGCGTTTCTGTCCATCCAGCTGCTTACAACATCGGAATTAAGAAAAGGAACGGTAACAGCGCTTCCAAATCTGAAGATAATGATCATGAATAATGTATAGAGAAGCTTTTTCCTTATTTCAGGAACGCCCCACGCCTTTTTCAGGGTCTGAAACATTATTAGATCACCTCTGCCTTCCCGCCAGCCTTTTCAATTTTTTCGATAGCGCTCTGTGAGAATTTAGCAGCCTTTACAGTTAAATTTGCAGTAAGCTCTCCGTTGCCGAGTACCTTAATGCCATCATAAGCCTTCTTTACAAGACCGGATGCTATAAGAAGCTCTGTATCAACAACAGTACCTTCCTTGAACGCATTGAGATCGGAAACATTTACGATAGCATACTTTGCAGCGAAAATGTTGTTGAAGCCTCTCTTAGGAATTCTTCTTGTAAGCGGCATCTGACCGCCTTCAAAGCCGATTCTTACTCCGCCGCCTGAACGTGCATTCTGACCCTTGTGACCCTTGCCGGCAGTCTTTCCGCTGCCCGAACCGTGGCCTCTGCCGATACGCTTAACAGCCTTGTTGGAATCGGGGGCGGGAGTTAATTCGTGAATTTTCATTAATGTGCACCTCCTTGCTTACGCTTCTGTAACCTCAACAAGGTGTGAGATTTTATTGATTTTGCCCTTTGTCTGCTCGTTGTCGGGCTGAGTTGTTACGTCTCCGACCTTTTTAAGGCCAAGTGACTGAGCAGTAGCAATCTGGTCTTTCTTTCTTCCGATAAGACTCTTTACGAGCTTGATATTCTTAGCCATGTGTTACTGCCTCCTTAACCTAAGATTTCCTTAACGGACTTGCCTCTCTTTGCAGCAACCTCCTTAGCGGATGTGCATGACGTAAGACCGTTGATAGTAGCTCTTACTACATTGCAGGGATTATTGGAACGAAGAGACTTTGTTCTGATATCCTTGATACCTGCAACTTCGATCACAGCACGGACAGGGCCGCCTGCGATAACGCCGGTACCGGGTGCTGCGGGCTTCATAAGAACTCTGCCTGCGCCGAATTCACCGACGATCTCGTGAGGGATGGTGGTTCCCTTGAGCGCCACCTTTTTAAGATTCTTCTTAGCGTCCTCGATTCCCTTGCGGATTGCATCCGGAACTTCGCCGGACTTACCGAGACCGAAGCCTACAGTACCGTTTCCGTCACCTACTACAACCAGTGCGGCAAACTTCATGATACGTCCGCCTTTAACGGTCTTGGAAACTCTGTTGATTGCAACAACCTTCTCAACGAATTCAGGAGCCTGTGTTTCAATATTAGCCATTGTTGTACCTCCCTCTTAGAACTTTAATCCGTTTTCACGTGCGCTTTCTGCAAGCTCCTTAACACGGCCGTGATAAAGATAGCCGCCTCTGTCGAAAACAACTTCGGCGATGCCCTTATCAGCTGCATTCTTAGCGATCATCTCGCCAACCTTGCGTGCTCCCTCAACGTTGCCGCCGTTTCCTTCAAAGCCCTTGTCCATGCTTGATGCGCTGGCAAGAGTAACACCGTTTACGTCGTCTATAAGCTGAGCGTAAATATGCTTTGCTGAACGGAACACATTGAGACGTGGACACTGAGCAGTTCCGGAGATCTTTGCACGTACTCTGCGGTGTCTCTTTAATCTTGCCTTATTGCTGTCAAATTTTTTAATCATAGCAATTTGCTCCTTCTAATTACTTCTTGCCCTTACCGGCCTTGCCTTCCTTGCGGATGATATGCTCGCCGGCGTATCTGATTCCCTTGCCCTTATACGGCTCAGGCGGACGCTTCTCGCGTACTTCTGCTGCAAACTGACCTACAGCCTGTTTATCAATACCGCTTACAATGATTCTGTTAGGCTGAGGAACCTCAAGCTTGATAGCGTCTGTTTCCTCGATAACAACAGGGTGAGAGTAACCCAGCGAAAGAGTTACCTTTGTTCCCTGCTTTGCGGCACGGTATCCTACGCCCTCGATTTCAAGAGTCTTGGAATAGCCGTTTGTAACGCCCTCGATCATGTTTGCGATGAGTGTTCTTGTAAGACCGTGAAGCGAACGATGCTTTTTATCGTCGCTGGGTCTTGTAACTGTGATTACACCTTCAGCAGCCTCAATGGTAAGCTCAGTTGAAAACTGTCTTGTAAGCTCGCCCTTAGGTCCCTTTACTGTGATGCAGTTGTTGTCGTTTTTGACCTCTACACCTGCGGGAACGCTGACAGGCATTTTGCCGATTCTTGACATAATGTTGTTCCTCCTTACCAGATGTATGCGAGAACCTCGCCGCCGACGTTAAGAGCTCTTGCTTTCTTGTCGGTCATGATTCCCTTTGAAGTTGAAACGATTGCGATGCCAAGGCCTTTTCTTACCTTGGGCATATCCGCGCAGCTTGAATAGATACGCAGACCGGGCTTAGAAACTCTTCTAAGACCTGTGATTACTGGTGACTTGTTGTCGCCGTATTTAAGCGTAATTCTGATAACACCCTGCTTGCCGTCCTCAATGAGCTGAAAACTCTTTACATAACCCTCGTCAACGAGAATCTGTGTAATATCCTTCTTTACTCTTGAAGCGGGAACGTCAACTGTGGCGTGCTTTGCAGTATTCGCATTACGAATTCTTGTTAAAAGATCTGCTATTGTATCAGTGATTTGCATGCCGAATGACCTCCTTTTCGTATTTTACCAGCTTGCCTTTTTAACACCCGGAATCTGACCGTCGTGAGCAAGCTCTCTGAAGCAGATACGGCAGATGCCGAACTTTCTGAGATATGCGTGCGGTCTGCCACAAATCTTGCATCTGTTATATGCTCTTGTGGAATACTTGGGAGTTCTCTGCTGCTTATTGATCATTGCCTTCTTAGCCATTTTAATTCCTCCCTGATTACTTGATGAACGGAGCGCCCAGAAGCGTCAGGAGCTCTTTAGCCTCTTCATCAGTATTTGCAGTTGTGATGAAGTTGATATCCATGCCTCTTACCTTATCGATCTTGTCATACTCGATCTCAGGGAAGATAAGCTGTTCCTTGATACCTGTAGAGTAGTTGCCCTTGCCGTCGAAGGAATTTGCGCTGATGCCTCTGAAGTCACGAACACGTGGGAAAGCCACATTAAAGAGCTTGTCTACGAATTCGTACATCTTCTCGGCTCTTAGTGTTACCTTAACGCCGATAGGCATACCCTCACGGAGCTTGAAGTTGGCAACCGACTTCTTTGCACGGCATATTACCGGCTTCTGACCTGTAATAGCAGCGATATCAGTCATAATTGCGTCAATAACCTTTGCGTTATCCTTAGCTTCGCCGGCGCCTACATTGATAACAACCTTTTCAAGCTTCGGAATCTGCATTACGCTTTTATATCCGAATTTCTTCATCATTGCAGGAGCAACGTCGCTAACATAAAAATCCTTTAATCTTGCCATTGTCGTTCTCCTTTACCTTATTCAAAAGACTTGCCGCACTTCTTGCAGACACGGAGCTTTTTTCCGTCCCCGTCAAATGTGTGACCGACTCTTGTGGGCTTGCCGCACTTAGGGCAGACAAGCTGTACCTTAGAAGCATATACGGGAGCCTCGGTTTTGATGATGCCGCCCTTTTCACCCATTCTTGTGGGCTTTACATGCTTTGTAATGATGTTGATTCCCTCAACGATCACTTTATCTTCTTTAGGGCTTACTTCAACGATCTTACCTGTTTTTCTGTCGCCCTTGCTTGTGAATTTATCCTCATACTTTCCGGTGAGAAGGATAACAGTGTCACCGGTTTTTACATGTACCTTACTCATAATCGAATGACACCTCCATTAAAGAACTTCCGGTGCGAGGCTGAGAATCTTAGTATACTCCTTTTCGCGGAGCTCCTTAGCAACCGGTCCGAAGATACGCGTACCCTTGGGGTTCTTATCTTCCTTAATAATTACAGCAGCGTTCTCATCGAAGCGGATATAAGTTCCATCCTCTCTTCTGAGACCCTTAGCTGAACGAACGATAACTGCCTTTACAACATCGCCCTTCTTTACAACGCCTCCGGGTGTTGCTTTCTTAACTGAAGCCACCACAACGTCTCCGATATTTGCATATCTTCTCCGTGTACCACCCAGAACTCTGATACACATAAGCTCTTTAGCGCCTGTGTTATCAGCGACTTTAAGATAAGTCTGCATCTGTATCACAGCGAGTTCCTCCTTTCAAGCATTAAGCTTCTATCAAAATTACTTAGCCTTTTCAATGATATTTGTAACACGCCATCTCTTGTCCTTGGAAAGCGGACGTGTCTCCATGACCTCAACACGGTCACCGATTCTGCACTCATTGTTCTCGTCGTGAGCCTTGAGCTTTACGGTGCGCTTGATGATCTTCTTGTAAAGCGGGTGTTTAACGTTATCAACGATAGCAACTACGACGGTCTTATCCATCTTATCGCTTACAACCTTACCTACTCTTGTTTTTCTAAGGTTTCTCTCAGTAGACATTAGCTAAATCCTCCCTTTCTTACTGCTGTGCAGCAAGCTCTGCCTCGCGCAGAGTTGTCTTGATGCGAGCAATATCTTTCTTTACAGCTTTAAGACGAGCTGTGTTATCAAGCTGATTTATAGCATGCTGAAAGCGGAGAGCGAAAAGCTCTTCTTTCAGGCTTACGAGCTTCTCGTTGAGCTCGTCAACTGACATTTCTCTGATTTCCGATGCCTTCATTACTGCTCAACCTCCTGCTCTGCCTTTTTAACGAACTTACACTTGATAGGAAGCTTGTGCATAGCAAGACGCATAGCTTCTCTTGCAGTCTCCTCAGCAACGCCCTTGATCTCAAAAAGGACTCTGCCGGGCTTGACAACTGCTACCCAGTATTCCGGTGAACCCTTACCTGAACCCATTCGTGTTTCGGCGGGCTTTTCTGTAATAGGCTTGTCGGGGAATATCTTGATCCAAACCTGACCGCCTCTCTTAATGTAACGTGTCATAGCGATACGGGCGGACTCGATCTGGTTGGAGGTGATCCATGCCGGTTCAAGAGCCTGAAGACCGTAATCTCCGTAAGTTACCTTGTTTCCTCTGTATGCCTTGCCCTTCAGACGTCCTCTGTGGACTCTGCGGTACTTAACTCTCTTTGGAAGAAGCATTACTGATTACCTCCTTCTCTTTTAGCGTCACGGTTGAAGTTTCTGCCGCCGCGTCTGTTTCCGTCACGTCTGTCGTCACGGCGTCTGCGGTCATTCGGCCTGTCGTTCTTTCTTTCGAACTTTTCTCTCTGAGCTGCCGCTTTAGCTGCATCACCCTTAAGAACCTCGCCCTTGTATATCCATACCTTTACGCCAAGCTTGCCATAGGTCGTATCTGCCTCTGCGAAGCCGTAGTCAATATCTGCACGGATCGTCTGAAGCGGAATAGTACCCTCGTGATAGCTTTCGCTTCTTGCGATCTCAGCTCCGGCAAGTCTGCCTGAAACCTTAACCTTGATTCCCTTTGCGCCAAGGCGCATTGTTCTGCCGATAGACTGCTTCATAGCTCTTCTGAAAGACACTCTGTTTTCAAGGTCGAGAGCAATCTTTTCAGCAACAAGCTGTGAGTCCATATCTGGCTGTTTAACCTCGAGGATATTAATGTAAACCTGCTTTTTCATCATAGCCTCAAGCTTTGCTCTGAGTTTTTCGATTTCTGCGCCGCCTCTGCCGATTACGATACCGGGCTTAGCGCAGTGAATGTGGATCCTTACCTTATCGGCGAAACGCTCGATTTCGATTCTCGGAACACCCGCTGCATACAAGCTCTTCTTAATGAAGTTACGAACATTGTAGTCCTCAACAAGAGTGTCGCCGAAATCTGCCTTGTTGGCATACCAGCGCGAATCCCAATCCTTAATAACGCCGACACGGAGTCCGTGCGGATTAACTTTCTGGCCCATTATTCAAACCTCCTTGGGATTATTCTTTTTCTTTAAGAACAACTGTAATGTGTGATGTTCTCTTTAAAATTCTATATGCTCTGCCCTGTGCTCTTGGCATGATCCTTTTCATGATCGGGCCGGGGGTTACGAAGCACTCTGCAACGTAAAGGTCGTCCCTGTTCATGCTGAAATTGTTTTCAGCGTTTGCCATAGCGGACTTTACAAGCTTTGCAACGATAGGACTTGCAGCCTTCGGAGTAAGATCCAAAGTAGCCAAAGCGATGTCAACAGGCTTGTTCCTGATCAGATCAAGAACGATCTGCACCTTTCTGGGTGATATACGAGCATTTCTTAAATAAGCTCTTGCTTCCATCTGAACTCCTCCTTCCGCTTATTTCTTACCGTTGTTTGATGTTTTTGAACCTGCATGGCCCTTGTAAGTTCTTGTAGGTGCAAACTCACCGAGCTTGTGTCCTACCATATCCTCTGTAACATATACCGGAACGTGCTTGCGTCCGTCATGAACAGCAAATGTGTGACCAACAAAATCAGGGAAAATTGTTGAAGAACGACTCCATGTCTTAAGAACCTTCTTTTCTCCTGCCTCGTTCATAGCCACAACTCTCTTCAGAAGAACCTCCTGGACATAAGGTCCCTTTTTAATGCTTCTACTCATTAATAAGTTCCTCCTTTCAGATTACTTGCCGTTGCGGCGCTTTACGATAAACTTATCGGTTCTGTTGTGTGTCTTGCGGGTCTTGTAGCCAAGAGCCGGCTTACCCCAAGGTGTTACAGGTCCGGGACGTCCTACAGGCGACTTACCTTCACCACCGCCGTGAGGGTGATCGCAGGGGTTCATTACGGAACCTCTTACAGTAGGTCTCCAGCCCATATTGCGGACTCTTCCAGCCTTGCCGTAGTTTACGTTTTCATGGTCAATATTGGAAACCTGACCAATTGCAGCCTTGCATCCGATCGGAACCTTTCTCATTTCGCCCGAGGGAAGTCTGATAAGAGCGTAAGCGCCCTCCTTGCCCATAAGCTGAGCCTGATTGCCTGCACTTCTTACGAGCTGCGCGCCCTTGCCGGGATAAAGCTCAATAGCATGGATGAACGTACCAACAGGAATATCCTCAAGTTTAAGAGCATTGCCGGGCTTGATATCAGCCTCAGGACCAGACTCAACCTTATCACCGACCTTAAGGCCGTTGGGTGCAAGAATATATCTCTTCTCGCCGTCCTCATACTGAACAAGGGCGATGAATGCGCTTCTGTTAGGATCGTACTCCAGTGTCAGAACTGTAGCGATCATGTTATCCTTATCACGCTTGAAGTCGATAATACGATACTTTCTTCTGTTTCCGCCGCCTCTGTGACGGACAGTGATTCTGCCGTAGCTGTTTCTTCCCGACTTCTTCTTCATAGGTTCGAGAAGACTCTTCTCCGGCTCAACCTTGGACAGCACCGAGTAGTCAGTAACAGTCATCTGACGTCTCGACGGTGTCGTAGGCTTGTAGCTTTTAATAGCCATTTATTTCACTCCTTAAAATGCGTTTTTTGCGGGAGCATTACTCCCATACTTTCCGATGATTCAGACAATTAAACCATACCCTCAAAGAACTCAATAGCCTTTGAATCCTCTGTAAGAGTTACAATCGCCTTTTTCCAATCGGCTGTCCTGCCAACATATCTGCCTACTCTCTTTTCCTTGCCATTACAGTTGAGAGTATTCACTTTAGCTACCTTAACATCAAAGAGAGCCTCAACAGCCTTCTTGATCTCTGACTTGTTGGCATCTGTAGCTACCTTAAAGGTGTACTTGCCGTTCTGCAGCTCATCCATTGACTTTTCGGTAATAACGGGCTTCAGAATAATATCCTGCGGTGCTTTCATTATGCGTACACCTCCTCGATCTTTCCTACAGCATTCTTAACAACGATAAACTTGTCGCAGTTAAGGATGTCATATACATTAAGAGTGTTTACAGCAGCAGTCTTAACACCGGGAATGTTAGCTGCACTCTTGATAACCTTTGCATCAGCCTCTGCGGTCACGATAAGAGCCTTTCCCTCAGCACCCAGAGCCTTAAGCATATTTACAATGGTTTTTGTCTTGTACTCGTCAAGACTTAGTTCGTTAAGAACAATGAGATTATTGTCGATAACCTTTGAGGAAAGAGCCGACTTCATAGCCAGTCTTCTTACCTTCTTATTAAGAGCATATCTGTAATCTCTTGGCTTCGGTCCGAGAGCGATTCCGCCGTGAACCCACTGAGGAGCACGTGTTGAACCCTGTCTTGCGTGACCTGTTCCCTTTTGTCTCCAGGGTTTTCTTCCGCCGCCGCTTACTTCTGTTCTTGTAAGTGTGGACTGTGTACCCTGTCTCTGGTTAGCAAGATAATTTACTACCATTGCGTGCATTACCGCCTCGTTGGGAGCAACTCCGAATACAGCGTCTGAAAGCTCTGTTTCGGAAACCTGATTACCAGCCATATCAAATACTGAAATTGTAGACATATACGTTTCCTCCTTCCTTAAGCCTTAACGCTGTCAACGATATATACAATGCCGCCCTTAGGTCCGGGAACAGCGCCCTTGATAGCGATGAGATTGTTTTCTGCGTCTATTTTAACTACTTCGAGATTCTGAACAGTCACCTGCTCTGCGCCCATATGACCAGCCATGCCCTTGCCCTTGTATATTCTTGAAGGCGAGGAGCATGCGCCCATTGATCCAGCCTGTCTGTGAACAGGACCTGAACCGTGAGTCTCCTTAAGTCTATGCTGGTTGTGACGCTTGATTGCGCCTTGGAATCCCTTACCCTTGCTGGTTCCGATAACGTCGACAGCATCTCCTGCCGCAAAAGCGTCAGCCTTTACCAGATCGCCAACGTTGAGAGAACCGCAGTCGTCAAGTCTGAATTCCTTAAGCTCTGCCTTGTATCCAACATCTGCCTTATCAAAGTGTCCCTTCATAGGCTTGTTCATTCTCTGAACCTTTACGTCGCCAAAGCCGAGCTGAAGAGCTGCATAGCCGTCGTTTTCAACAGTTTTCTTCTGTACAACAACGCACGGACCGGCTTCAACTACTGTTACAGGAACAACTTTTCCTGTTTCATCGAAGATCTGAGTCATACCGATCTTCTTGCCGATAATACCTTTCTGCATATCGTTTTCCTCCTGTTTAGGTTATTGGTTGACAAAAATCGTCAACATGACCGGCGGACTACCGCCATTCCGCATCCCACTGCGGTATTGCCTGCGCAATTCGGGTTAATTACTTAACCTCCATAACAACGTCTACGCCTGCGGGGATTTCAAGCTTTTCAAGAGCTGCCGTTGTCTTGTCTGTAGGACGTATAACGTCTACAAGCCTCTTGTGAGTTCTCATTTCAAACTGCTCACGGCTGTCCTTATACTTGTGAACTGCACGAAGAATTGTAACGACCTCTTTATCAGTAGGGAGCGGAATAGGACCTGAAACTCTTGCTCCGCTTCTCTTAGCCGCCTCAACGATCTTAGCTGCCGCAATATCAACAGTAGCGTGATCGTAGCCCTTGATCTTGAATCTGATCTTTTCGTTGACTGCCATTATTTTCGCCTCCTTAGGATTGATTATGGGGACGCAGATCTGGGATTCACACGTTTCCGTGTGTTTCATGCCGTATCTGATAAAAAAACCCGAAAAACTATAATGTTTTCCAGGTGACAAAGCATATGAGCACAAAAAGAGCATAATTCTGCACATACGCAAGCTGTGCAGACAAAATACCACAAACTGTGTTCAATATCCCAATCGCCCGGTTTGAAATCGGACATACTCCACAGAAATTACCTGCCATACCGGCAGCAACCTTCTGCTTCAACGCATATCTTCGCAGTCAGTACGCTTTCAGCGCACTCAACAGTTGTAATTATATCACATTGCAGACAAAATTGCAATATTTTCCGGATAATTCCCTTTAAAAAATATTGTAAATTTTTATTAAACAAATTAATATTTATAACTTAATTTGCAATTCCTGAACGTTCTATTCCCTCAGTAAAGTGCCTCTGTAAAAAAACATACATTATTAATATGGGCAGAACAGACATTAGACAGCTGGCTTCTTTCCAGACAATAAGCTCTCGAGCGCTTGGCTTTATTCTTGCATCGCCGTAAAGAGCGCGGCTAAGCCTTGAATCCAGATCATACAGAACAGTAGCCACTGTCTGGGTGTTGGTAAAAAAGGAAGTGCTGACATAATAATCGTTCCAATACCAGACTACGGAAAATAAAAAAACAGTCAGAAACGCCGACGTCGCATTAGGTATCATAACACGCACAAAGGTCATGAAAGGACCGCAGCCGTCAATACAGGCGGCATCCTCCAGTTCACGGGGAAGCCCCCGGAAAAACTGACGAAAAATCAGTATCATAAGCCCGGAGCGTATTCCGTTTGCAGTCATGGCAGGCAGATACATTGTCAGCATGCTGTCAATAAGGTTCACCGAAAACAGCCCTTTGATACCGAAAAAACGAAACTGCGTATACAGCGGCAGAGATATGACCTGAGGCGGCACAAGTATCATCATTATAACAATACCGAAAAGAAACCTTTTCCCCCGAAAATCAAATCGTGCGAAGCCGTATCCGGTCAGGGCACAAGATACTACCTGCACAAGAGCACAGCCGATATTCAGAAAAAATGTAGTTTTAAGCGTACTTCCCATATCCATTGCAAGCCATGTTTCTTTTATAATGTTAAGGGTAAAGCGCCGCGGAATCCACATAACAGTGGGATCGCTCATATCCGCACGCTCCCTGAATGCACAGCTTATCATGTAAATAAGCGGATAGAGAACAATAAAACCAAGTCCGAAAAGCATAATAAACCGGAAGAATCCCCACAGCCTTGTGCCTGCATTCTTTTTTGACATAATATTCATCCTAATCGTTCTCATAGTAAATAAATTTTCCGGCGATCCACGAAACAATTCCTATCATTATCATTATAATAACGAAATAGATCCATGCCATAGCCGAAGCCTCTCCGTAAAGCACCTCTGACTTCATTCGCAGTATACGTTCCATTACCGTATTCATGGGGCTTGTAAAGGAATCAATGACCGTAAAGATCAGATTTGCCAGAATAAAAGGACTTACATAGGGAAACGTAATCTTCCAGAAATACTCCCATGAGGTCGCCCCCTCCAGCATTGCCGCCTCCCTCGCGGACGGAGGTATATTCTGAAGTGCGGCAAGAAAAAGAAGTATCTGTATGCCGGAGCTCCAAACAATACCGAAAATATTGTCTGCCACTGCCCCTATAAACGCGCTCATTTTATTGTTGATCCCGTATATGCCCAGAAATCTCATTAGCTCATCCACCAGATCAGTGGACATCATCGTAGAAAACTGCTCTGCGCTGCGGCTGCCGGAAGAATCCATATCGCCGCTGATTATCTTGAAAACCGGTCCCGTCACTATAATTACCGGCAGAAAGAAAACTGCCCTTGCCAAAGCCCTGCCACGGAATTTCTGATTAAGAACAACAGCGATAAACAGCGAAAAAATAAGTATCATCGGCGTTTTCCAAAGAGTCTCGATCAGCGTGCCTCCCAGTGCTTCTGTGAACTTTGGATCGTTTAGAGCATAAGTAAATTTGCTCATCCCTTTCCATTCCGTTCTTATTTGTCCCGGCTCGATAGTCACCGTATTGAAGGAATACCAAAGCGACTTTAACAGAGGTATCAGAAAGAACATAACCGTTCCTATGAACCAAAGCGAAATGAAGCTCCAGCCGTAAAGCTGCCTGCGACGGCTGTAAGTCAGCAGCGTTTTTTTCTTCGTTTTTTTATTTATTTCCGCTCACCTGCCTTTGATATACTCTGCATCCGTTCAGTTCTATCCATTTCTGACTATGATCCACAGTTATCACAGAGCCGTTGGAATATTCAACCGTTATCCTGCTGCCTCCGTCATACGTTGTCCTTCCTGTGATATACGCCGCACTTACGCTTTTGAGAACCTGCTTTATAAGCTTATAAGATTCCGCCGCCTCATCTGTCCAGCCGCTGTCTGCATAATAATAAATATCAAACTCCGTATCCTCCAGTATTCCCGTCTGTTCATAAATCATATCATATCTCAGACAACTGCCTGTTTCCGCCGCATAAAGAATCTCATCCGACGGAGAGGGACTTCCATTCACTGCCTCGGTAGTGTATGGAATCAGACCGTGAATCACCATCTGATAAAAGGGTATGTCCTCATCAAAAATATCAAAACGGCTGGAGGTCGCCGGAACATTTTTGATATGACTGACATATGGCAGCGCATATGCATTTGCGGCATCTGCCATAATACCGTTATCCAGAGATGCGTTCAGTTCCTTATATCCCTTTACAAGACGCTTCATCGACTCATACCTTGACGCTCCGTTCTTACTGTAATCGCCGTAAAGAGCCGTAGTAAGCCTGCCGGCAGAAACACCCTCAAGATCGGTCTTTTCAAAGCCCTCTGCCATTTCTCCGAAAAGACTGCCATAGTTGTTTGGAGAAAGCAGCGACAAATTCCTGCGGCTGCCATCGGAAGTTCCATAGGCAAGGTCGTAGCTGACTATTCTGGAATAGCTTCCGGACACACGGACAGCAGTATCTGTAAAGGAATAATATCCGCCGCCGCTCCTGAACGTTACATTGCCGGAAACGGGATAGAAAAGAATATTTCTGTCCTCCATGTAATCCATAAGCTTTTTGAAATCCTTTTTTCCGCCTAAAACACGGGATGGTTTCGCATCGGTATCCACCTTGTTCCTTATGCCGTCGTCAGTCCAGTTTCTGTAAGATACCACCATTTCATCAACGCCGCCGCTTTCAAGCTCCCTGAGAATGCTTTCGCTCTGTTCATAGGACGTCAGCGCCGTTTTCAGGGTCAGAGGAATTCCTAATACGGAGCGTTTTTTCTGCACTCCTCCGTAAAGGTCTATATAAAGCGGCGCGCTGTTCTCTTTTACCTTTGGAACAACGCCTTTTTCCTCCGTTAAATATTGCCTGTACCTTGCGGCAATGTCTGCGTAATCGGCGTTTTCCGCCGAAACGGGGTAGTACCTGACTTCAATATCGTCCGACTTTATTTTCCCCCCCTCAAAAACTGTAAGAGGCTGATTTTGACTGCCGGACATATAATAAGCGTCCGTTTCACGGAGGGTGAAATTAAATGAGCACATATTGTAATCGGTATTAGACTGTCCGGAAACCTTAACCGAGATCGAGGCGTTGGAATCCCCCTTTTCTGCAACTGCAAGCAAAGCCTCACCGTCTCTGACTATACCGTAAACAGGCAGATAGATCTGACGTGTGTACGCTCCCCTGTTTCGGGGAACAGCCGTAATATCAGCGCCGTATATCGGCTGCTTATAGGCGTTTGATTCCATAGTACGTCCGTTATTGAAGCGGACAACCGCTCCGCAGCCGTCGGGGATAATAAAATACCCATTTTCTTCGGATGACGCCGCGCCAAAAGTCTCCATAAGAGTTATTTCGGTAATGATATTTTCCGGCTTCGTTTCCTTTATATCCTCTATTCTAAGCGATGCACGGAAATGATCTTCCTCCAAAACATACTCAACGGGGAACTTAAATCCTGCCTTTGAAAAATCATAATCAACACGGACGCCGTTTTCAATATCTGTGAGCGTCATAACGCAGTCGTCTGTATTTGAGCGCAGCGTATTCTTTTCGCTGCGTTTTTCGGGTATCCCGTAATTAAGTATCACCGAGGATCGCAGACCGCCGGCAAGGAGCTCTGTAGTGGAGGTATCATGAGAAGCTCCGAGAGGAGACGACCACCAGATATATCCCGTCTTCTTATCTTCCATACCGAATACAGAGTTTTCATCGTCCACCAGCATACGGAAACGTTCATTTTCTGCACCGTATCGATAAATTCCGTAAAACCGCGTCATATCAGCCGATACCCATGCAAACCTCTCTCCGCTTTCCTCGTTATATACCGTCATACCTTCTCTTTCGCCGCTTATACGAAATACCGCCTCGGCTGTTTTCTTATTGTCCGACAGAAGTTCCAGCATATCGCCGTCGTTGGTGAGATATACTTTATCGCTGTCAAGGGTGGAAACCACTGACTTCACACTAACTCCGTCTGCCACGATTTCCACAATATACCGTTCTTCTTCACTTATAAAGCTGCGGTTCTCCCTGTTCTCCGAAAGTTTCTCAAAAGCGGCGGCAGGCTCTCCTGTATCGGACAAAAGAGCGGCTGCATCGCCAATCTTTTCGGCTTCATCCAGTTCCTCATCCGTAAGCGTGTCATCGTTCCTGACATAAATATCAAGCCCGCCAGAACTGCCTGCAAATACGAAAAGCTCCCTGACGCGGCGTGCCTCAAAATCCGGTTTTTCAGTCCTCTCATACCGTTTAGAGAATTCCTCCGTCTGCGGCTCTTCTGCATCGCTTACGACTATTGCCGCCGGCTCTCCATTATATACTGTGCCGCCGGCGGTTACTGTGGGCAGCGTCAGCAGGCATAATACAGCCGCCCGTATTCTGCTGATTACAGGCATCCCTAAAAATCACCTCTCTCTTATACGATAAGTTATCTCGGTAAAAACGGAAGAAACAAATACCCAAACCTGCTGAATAAGCGACATGAACAGTACGAGCAGAAAGAGCATTATAAGCATGGCGGCTATTGTAAGCAATATAGAAAAAAGCGTTCTGCCAGGCGTATAGCCGTGAATATTCATTACGGCAAGAAACAGCAGAGCAGCCGTCCAGATAATACCGGAAAAGTGTACCACCTGAATAAATATCGCTTCGTTCTGCACCAGAATATGAGAAAGCCCGACGCAGACATAAAGCTGTACAATATATGGGATAAGTGCGCGCGCGCTGGATATGCATATCCCTCCTACCGTTCCAGAACCGTCAAGAAAGGTACTTACAGCCCGGCTTCCGATTACCCAGGCGGCAAAAACAATGAAGCTTTTCACCAGATACGGTACAATACTGAAAGTTTTGTCGTCTGGATATCCGAACTGAAAGCCATACAGGCGTCCGTAGGCTATCTGACCGAAAAACAGCAGTATAACAATGACAAACGATGTTTTAAGGGACGATTTCCTACTATTTCTTACAGAGCGTTTGCGGATGTGCACCGCCGGAAATATCTTGGAAACAAGCTTTTTAAGTCTTTTCCTGAAAGCGTATAAGACTGCCGGAATGAGGATAATCAAAAAAATATGGCTGAAATTTTTTCTTATGAAAACCTCGCGCCAGCCTGCGAAAGCTTTATTGTAAATATCAGGAGAATAGCCAAGACGAGCGTACTTCATGGCTTCACGGTATTCCCCTTTGTTGAGCAGAGCCGATGCGGCCCCAACATATGCCTTACGGTAATTACCGTCCCGATGCATTACCTCATACCACGGTTCGAGAGCCTCCTCGTAATAGCCGCCGCTGTAAAGAATTACCGCCCGATGAACAATTTCACCAAACTCGGTCTCTCTGAAAATTGTAACCGTATTCTTTGCGGAGTCAAGAATATAAAGCCGTTCCTGCGCTGATTCCAGAGCGACAGGTTCTTTGAATCCTCCGAGCTGGGACGATTTTGTGCCGGCAATAAAAATCAGCTCGCAGTTCTCATCATACTGAAAAACACGTCCCGTAGTCATATCGAGACAATTAATAAATCCCTCATCCGAAATATCAATATCCGTGAACTTATTCTGAGATGTGCTGTAAAACGGCGCAAAATCACCGAAAGCAAGCTCCTTATCCGCAAAAATATCCTTCCCTGCGGCATTAAGCTTCTTCACCGTATCCAGCCCCTGGACAGTCGAATCGGTGCAGGTGAAAATAAAATCACCGTCTATATCAAACCCGGTTATTCCCGAAGGTATGTTTCTTGTGCGCTGAGCACGTTTTTCGGCAGAGGAAAAAAGATTTTTCAGCCGCTGCATGACTACTTCTGCCGTAGGCTCGATACGATTCGCACCGTAAAAACCAATAAATTCACCGTCCGGGCTGAACATAGCTGCTCCGGCAGTAATATTACCGAGCTGCACATAGATATTCCCCGCTTTATCCGCAAGTATCTTCCTCGGAATAAAAGTCTTATCGCTGCCGTAAGCCGGAGAATCAGGCTTTGTGATCTCCATGACAACTTCTCCGCTCAAGGTGCATACCAACGCTCTTTCATTGCCGCTGTCGGCGATATACATTATGTTCCTTTCCGGAGCTGAAAAAACACCTGTCGGTGAACTGAGAAATGTTGTTTTCCCGTCCGGCATAATGAAGTTTTCGTATATCCCGATCACATTGCTGAACCCACCGTCTATGGCAGCAATACGGTTATTTCCGGTATCAGCAATATAGAATGTTCCGTTTTCTGCATAGAAAATATCCGCAGGAGAATTAAACGCTCCTATTCCGAGATCATCGCCTGAAACGTTTTTTTCAGCGGTATATCCAGCCTGGGACGGAACAGCGTTTCCACGGCTGTCGTAACCGTATGTTTCGTATGGATTGAAAGCAAAAACGTATGCCGGAGATATAAAGCAGACAAGAAAAAGCATGGACACTACAATAGAAAGGAAAGCTTTTTTCATTAAATACCCCCAGACTACTCGCTGATCCCGGAATGAGCCATGGTTTCAATAACAGATCTCTGAGCTAGTATAAATACAATGACCGGAGGGATGAGCATAAACACCGATGCCGCCATAACTGCGCCGGCCCTTGCCATACCGGAAGAGGAGACTTGCATCACCGCCGCCGGAAGGGTCTTGTACTGTTCATGCAGAATAACGCTTCCTCCCTGAATATTCCATGCACTCTGAAAAGCAAAGATCATAACAGTCATAAACGCCGGCTTTTGATTGGGAATGACTATCTGCCAGCATATCCGAAAAAGTCCGGCTCCATCCACCTTTGCCGCATCAAGCATAGCGTCGGGAAGCTGACTGACGGACTGACGCATAAGAAAAACGCCCAGAGGAGAAGCGGCAGCCGGAAGAATAAGCGCAAGGGGAGTATCTATCATATGCAGCCGCGCCATGACCATATACAGCATGATATAAATAACGCTGCTCTGATAGAGGAGAGACGCAACGATAACGCCGTTTATTACACGGCTGCCGGGAAATCGGCATTTTGCAAGAACAAAAGCAGCCATTGACGAAAAAACGCACTGAGCGGCAGTCACCGAAACCGTTACGAAAACGCTGTTGAATAAATATCTTGAAAAAGGCACCCTATTCCGCCTGACAGCGACAAACATATCCCGAAAATTATCAAGTGTAGGACGTATGGCATAGAGTTTCGGCGGAAATACAAACAGCTCCTCCACAGGCTTTACAGACATTACTAAGGTAAGATATATTGGAAAAACCATAAACGCCCCCAAAACTGCCAGAAACACAAACGCTGCCGCTGTTCCGGACTTTTTCCTGCCTGCTTGTCTGTTAGAAGCTCTGAGTTTTTTTATATCCGCCGCCACTGTACTCACCTGCTTTTCGCCGCTATTCCGTAATTCTTCTTATCCCCTTTGCTATAAGCCTGCTAAGTATGAACATAGCAATAAAAAGCATCATGCATATTGCAGAAGCATAGCCCATTTCATAACGCACCCATCCGTAATCGTAGGCATGAGTCATAATCGTGTGCGCCTTATAATCCGTACTGGGAAAACCAACCAGATTCTGCGCTATGGTTCCTGCCGTAAACGAACTGACTATCTGCATCACGGCTGCAAACATAAGCTGAGGCCCCATAGACGGAATCACAATGTAAATCAGCTCCTGCCGCCTGTTTTGCATGCCCTCTATAGCGCCTGCCTCATACAGAGCCGGATCGATATTCTGGAATCCCGCACGCAGAGCCAGAAATCCTGCTCCAAGAGAAATCCAGAGCTGTACGGCAATTGTCACGCCAAGTACATATCTTCCGTCAGTCAGCCACTGCACCGGAGAATTTATTACTCCCAGGTCAATCAGAAACGCATTCAGATATCCGTTCATGTCGCCGCTGAAAATGAGCTGCCACACGGTATATACAGATGCCAGCGACGGGATATAAAATATCAGCGTAAAAAACGTTCTCAGACGTCTCGGCATTCCGTTTATGAGCCACGCCAGTAAAAAACAGAGCACATAGCTTACCGGTCCGGTAAGCAAAGCGAAAACTATTGTAACCCGTACAGAACCCATAAAGACTTTATCGGAAAGAAAGAGAGTCCGGAAGTTTGACAGTCCCACAAATTCCGGCTTCTGTGCCATATTGAAATCGGTAAACGCCACTGGCAGTGACATTACCACCGGAATTACGGTAAACAGAATAAAAAATATCATAAACGGTGCAAGCATAGCATAGCATGCCCAATTTTTTCTTATCTCTCTGAAAGTTCTCCGAAGCCTTTTCTTTTTTTTCATAGTCTGCCTCCGTTCAGGGCATTACCTCATTTTTTCGCTCTATTTCGTCGTTAATGTCTCTGTTGTACCAGAGCAGCGTATTACGTGGATTCTCCCCCTCGTTTATTACCTCCCGAAAGGCATTCATTATATTTCTTGTAACGGCATAGGACGACGGCGTTATAGGTATTTCCGCAAGCTCCTCATACTGATCCATAAGACGTGCAAGCTCATCCTCAGACCATGAAAGCTGCTCCAATGTCAGTGGATCTGCGGCATCATAGCGTCCCATTACCCCGTTCAGCCCCTCAAGCCGCGAGGCAAATTCCGTCTGCACCCCGGTGCTTGAAAACCATTTCACAAATTCCCATGCGCCGTCCTGATTCTCCGCACCGCTAAATATAACGGCTGCTGTTCCGGCGGAATTGACAGCGTGCGAAACCGTTCCGTCTGCTCCGACAGTTCCCGGAACCTGGCAGAAATTCCACATTCCCCTTATTTCCGGGGACGCTTCCTCAATCTGATTAAAAAAGGTATAATCTGCTATAAGAATCGGATATTCTCCTGTCCTGAACCGGCTGAATGCGTCGTAGGACTGATCAAAACTGTACTTTGTATAAAAATCCGTCCACTGTTCAAAGCACCTGCCCGCCGCAGCCGAATCAAAGCCCGACGCTGTCAGGTCATCATTGTAGTAATTCATGCCGTTCTGAAGCATAAGCATTGCAAAGGTGTGCCCCGGTTCTGTTGCAGGAGATATATTTGTTGACGGAAGAACAAGCCCCACAGACATATAATTCCGCTGGATCGCCGGCAGCATATCCATAAGCTCATCCCAGGTTTCCGGCGGATGATCATACCCCAGTTCCGAAAGAATATCTGTTCTGTAAAACATCATCGGAAATGTACGGCTTAAAGGAATGCCATAGCCACCGCCATTCCATGAATACTGCACCAAAGCGCTTTCTCCGAACCTCTGCGTAACCGCTCCGTAATCGTCATACTGTGAAAGCTCCGTCAGCAGACCTCGGGAAGCAAGATTCACGGGAAACTCCCCTCCAAGAAACAGCGCTGCATCGGGAGCCTTTCCAGCAAGAGCAGCCTCTGCGACGCCGCCGTTCACAAGATTTACGGAAACAGGAATGCCGTATTCCGGAGTAAATTCATTTTCCGTCATTTCTCTGACTATTTCCGCCTGATCTCTTCCCAGAGCCACCCATACCTCCACAGCTTCCTTGCCCGAAACATCGGAAAGAGTGGTATAGTCCTGAAAAAAAGAAGAAATGAACGCGCGCAGACCGAATTCAGCCGATTTGAGGAGCTTCCGCTTACATGAAGAAAAATTCCTGTCAGGAGATGCAAATTCAATATAGTCTATCTCCAGAGGTTGTTCCCGGCACTCTCTCATCCATGCCGAAACAGATGTAACGCTGTCCTTTATCCGTGCAAGATACGAGGGTATCTTCACAGGCTTTTCAACGCATTTATCAAGGATAACAGCCATATTTCCGACAACTGCCGCCTCTGAGCCGTAAGATCCGCTGAGGCTTTCCATATTGCTCTGAATATCTTTAAGCTGACCGGAAAGCTCCTCCAGACGCTCCGTCAGATCAGGCAGCTTTTCATGAACATAATAATCGGTGTATTTATCCGGCGCAGGGCCGGTAATCATAAGAATGCGGCGATATTCCTCATTTATGTCCGCAAGAACGTCTTCCAGACGACGAAGGGGTTCTCCTATATCTCCGGGAATCACTTCCATTGTAAAAGTGTGGTCAAAGCCGGCGTCAAGATATACCAGAATGTCGGGAGAAGCAATGCTCCAGTCTCTGTCATAGCCAAACCGCACCTGATCCATCTGACCGCAAAGTACCTTTCCGTCCAGATAAATACGTCTGTAGGAGCTGAATCCCCTCTGAAAATTCTGTCTGTACTTGATGCCGACCTTGTACCAGCCGCTGTTTCCCACATCTTCACGGGATATTTTCCATGTCACGGTCTGCAAAGGTCTCTGCCAGCTTTCGCCGCCAAAGGTATTGTATACGATACATGACGGATCGGAGGGAGAAACAAGATAATTCGTATTGTCAAAATTAGCGCAGAGAGAAGAATCCGACTTAAACGCTGCCGATTCCCCCTCTATACGAAAAAGACGGGAGGGGGTATCTTCCGGAGAAACTTTTTCTGCCGCTGAAGCTCTGTATTCCTCGTAGGAGGAAAGCTCCGGAGGATTTTCAAATCTCAGGCTCTCCAGAGCAAGCTGACCAACACCGGAGGAAAGAGTTATTTCGTGTTCTCCCTCTTCAAAAAAGAATATTAGGGAATCGCTGAAAAGTCCATCGGGATCGCCTAAAAAACAGCTCTGCCATTTCTCCTGCTGAACCTGTACTGGACGTATCTGATTTCCTCTGACATTATCATAGATATCTCTTTCATCGACCCATACCCTGCCCAGAGTAAGACGTGAAGCCGACTTAAAAGGAATGCATCCGTCTATTTTAACGGAAAGCTCTATAGCCTGCCTGGTTTCCGCAAGAGGACAGTAATCAGCCTTGATGCAGTATATCCCGGTCTCCGGAATATTTACGTCACCGGAAATCTCACCGCCGCTTTTATTCCATACAACAGTGTTTTTCGTTATATTTTCAGCCGTATGAGGTACAAGAGAGGCAGAACTGCAGGAGAAAGAAAAATATTCCGCTCCAATAACGACAGTATTTCCCGGACGGACTTTATTGCAGTGCATATCATAATATTCGCTGTAGGAAATAAGCTCCGGATCCGCCGGTTCAATGGTATAGTAGTCATTTTCCATAGCTTTAACGGTCTGCTCCGACGGTACATATATATCCTCGGCAAACGCCGGAATTTCGGAAAAAAACGCCAGCCACGCCGCAAGCAGCAAAACAAGGACCGATCTTATCTCCATTAAAGCACCTCCGCCGTAACCTATAACAAATCAATGACAGAAACGCCTGCCGATTGTTGCTGCAATCATACCATTTACAAATTCTCTATTAATATAATGAATTTATCTGCCGCAGACGACGCAGAGAATTGTATAAGAAAGATTTTATACCAATATACGGTATAAAGCGTCAGACGCTATGCGTCTGCCCCCAATATTAAGTTATTTCAGTTGCTTGATATTGAATCAATATCAGGCAGCATATCCGTCGATTTTTTTATCTCCTCGTCAGTAGGAATATAATCGCTCATCTTTCCGTCGTTGTATGCGCCGTATGCATACATATCAAAATAGCCCGTACCGGTCAGACCGAAGAGAATGGTCTTTTCTTCTCCTGTTTCCCTGCACCTTACCGCTTCGTCAACAGCAGCTCTGATAGCATGGCTGCTTTCCGGAGCCGGAAGAATTCCCTCGACTCTTGCAAACATCTGCGCAGCTTCAAAAACAGAAGTCTGTTCAACAGAAATTGCTTCCATAAGTCCCTGATCATAAAGTTCCGAGAGAATTGCACTCATACCGTGGTACCTTAAACCTCCGGCGTGGTTAGGCGAGGGCATGAAGCCGCTGCCGAGAGTGTACATCTTCTGGAGAGGACAAACCTTTCCTGTATCGCAGAAATCATACGCATAAACGCCTCTTGTAAGGCTGGGACATGAAGCAGGCTCAACAGCTATAAAGCGATAATCCGCCTCTCCTCTGAGCTTTTCACCCATAAATGGAGAAATAAGTCCACCCAGATTCGAGCCGCCTCCAGCGCATCCGATAATAATATCAGGCTTAATGCCATACTTATCCATCGCAATTTTCGTCTCCATACCAATTACAGACTGATGAAGGAGTACCTGCGACAAAACGCTTCCGAGAACATATCTATAGCCCTCCTGAGTAGTTGCAGCTTCAACAGCCTCAGAGATAGCGCATCCGAGACTTCCGCCCGTTCCGGGGAATTCGGCAAGGATCTTTCTGCCCACTTCCGTGGTCTCAGAGGGAGAGGGAGTAACAGCGGCACCGTAGGTTCTCATTACCTCACGGCGGAAAGGCTTCTGCTCATATGAAACCTTTACCATGTAAACCTGACAGTCAAGATCAAAGTAGGAGCACGCCATTGAAAGAGCCGTTCCCCACTGACCTGCACCGGTTTCTGTGGTAACGCCTTTAAGTCCCTGCTTCTTGGCATAATATGCCTGAGCTATGGCGGAATTCAGCTTATGGCTTCCGCTGGTATTGTTGCCCTCGAACTTATAGTAGATCTTAGCCGGAGTTCCCAGCTTTTTTTCAAGACAATAGGCTCTTACAAGAGGAGAAGGACGGTACATTCTGTAGAAGTCCTGAATTTCCTGCGGAATTACAATAAAGCGGTCTGTCTCATTAAGCTCCTGAGCAACAAGCTCGTCGCAGAAAACATGACCGAGTTCCTCCGCCGTAACAGGCTTGAGCGTAGCAGGATTAAGCAGTGGCGCCGGCTTTTTCTTCATATCCGCACGGACATTGTACCACTCCTTTGGCATTTCGTTTTCTTCAAGATAAATTTTGTATGGGATATTAGTATTTGACATAAACAATACTCCTTTTATATATTTACTTTACGCTGGGAAAAGATTATTTTCCATCCGGACGATATTTTGCACGGGTACGGTCAATACTGTCCTCGCTCCGCTTAATAAGATTCAGCAGCGACGATGAATACGGCGCATAATCTTTCTGAAGCGTTGCAGTAGTAACATACAGCGTGTCAAAATTGTCAATACAGTCGTTTCCGTCCAGAGGAATACCGCATGACGACGCCTTGATATTTGCCTCGCTCATGGATACGATAGCGTTGGCGCTGTCATTGGCAATAACTTTCGGAATCCGGAAAAGCTTCTGGTCATTGTGCGGATTAGCATTATAGATTATCCTGAACAGCTTATATACAGAAAGCATGAGATAAGAAGAAACTTCTTTTATAAGAGTAATACTGTTGGCTTTCTGTGCAAGGCTGAAAAGAAGACTGATTGAATTATTAATGATCCTTCTGTTGAAATTGATAATTTCGGGAGAAGGCATTTCAAGATTGTTGTTTCCGTCGTCATCGGGAATATCCTCGACAGTAATGGTTTTTCCCTCAGGGTCAGGAGTTCTTCCAAGGAGATAGTCGCAGGAAACGTTATAGTAATCTGCAATTTTTACAAGGAAATTAAGACCGCATTCACGGATCCCCTTTTCGTAGTGCGAAAGGAGCGCCTGAGAAATCCCAAGATCCGTTGCCGCTTTCTTTTGACTGATGTGACGTTCTTTTCTCTGTAATGTTATAATTCTTGCAAAATCGGAATTCATAATGATCCTCCTGAAAATTTTTTAGCATCCTAAACAACAATATTATTATAATACAAAATGTATAATATGTAAATACGCTGATTTATTGAAGAATTGTAAATTTTTTCGCTGTTTTTTGTAGGATTTTCTAAGATATAAAATTTTATTAGTTTTTTTTGTGCAATTCATCAAAAGCATTTCAACAAGCAGGCAGCAATTTATTTTAAGGACGTATGTATTTACAAAATGCCACTTGTTCCTAATTTATTTTCACCCGCTATTGACATTTCCGCAGTATTTTGTTATAATGTATAAGGATATGATGACCGCCGCAACCGGGATTTGAGGGCGGTTATTTATTTTTATAATGTTTCCGGTAAAAACACAAAAACCGATTAAAAAATTTAAAATGGAACCGGTATTAGTAAGGACTGATGAAATGAAAGGCTATCGTATCAGCGTACTCCGCCACGGACTGACAGAGGCTAATGAAAAAGGCATATACATAGGAACCACCGATCTCTCTCTATCCAGAAAGGGCGCCGGCGAACTTGTCTCAAAAATGGATGGATTCGACTATCCCTCTGTCCACAGAGTATATTCTTCACCGCTCAAACGGTGCACCGAAACAGCGGAAATTCTTTTTCCCTGCACGGAAATGTGTACGGTTGACGATCTCCGGGAGCTTGATCTGGGGGATTTTGAGAATAAAAGCGTTGACGAGCTTTTGGAGCGTGACGACTATAAAAAATGGCTCCGCGGAGGCATGGACGCGCGTCCGGTCGGAGGCGAGAGTCTGGAAGAAATGACAGCGCGTACTTTCAAGGCTCTTCACGAAATAATCATGGACATGATGAACGATGGTCTCACGCACTGCGCCATGATAACACACGGAGGCGTTATTTCCAATATGCTAAGCTGCTTCGGACTTCCGAAATACGATCCTAAAACGCTTAACGCCGATTTTGGCGAAGGATTCGACATTATCGTAACCGCTCAGATGTGGCTTAATTCACAGGCGTTCGAAATTCTGGGATACTGTCCCTATGAAAAAATTCCCGATCCGATTGACGAAGATTTCTTCTAAAATCAGAGCAGAGGATTATAGTAATAGAAATAAATCCACTTACTATGAGCGTCTTTTTGCCCGCCGATAAATCGGCTGCCGCAAAAGATGTCAAATAATAAGCGCTCAAAATTATTAGGGTTTACTATAGCATAAAATTAAAAAAATAGCACAAAATACCAAAAAGCCCTTTCGGGCATGGAGGTATTGCAAGTATGAGAATCCAAGAGCTTATTTCATTTTCCAGAAAGCTTCTAAAAGGCCGGCGGGCTGTTACTATGACTGTCTGTCTGCTGCCGTTAGCGGCGGAACTGTTTTTCCGCTTTGCAGAAGCAGCGATATACAGTCTGCTTCTTTATTTCGGACAGATGCAGCCGGTAGCTTTGTTCAGCGGCGAGAGCAGAATTCAACTGGCAGTCACACTGTTTATAACTATTCTCAGAATTACAGTCACCGCTCCCCTGACCTTTGCTGCAGCAGTCCGGCTTATGGAACTCTGCGGCGGCAGCCGGTCCGTAACTCCGCTTTCCAGAATCCTTATGAGCCGGAAATGTTTTCGCAAAAGCCTGGGAATTTCTATTCTGTCAAAGGCTGCTTCGATGATTGCGCTGGCGCCGGCAGTTTTCTTCGGAATAACGGCCTGCTCTCTGTTTTCCACTGCAAGAAATACAAGAGAACTGTTTCTTACCTGTCATGCTTTCATGCTAACGGCAGTTTCCGTCCTTATGTGGATCTCTCTAAAAATCAGCCTTGCCGCCGCTCCGTTTCTTATGGCTCACTTTCCGAAATACAGCCCTTTACGGATTATTTTGCTTTCCATAAAGTTCACTAGAGGAAGAAGATCGGCCTTTGCCGGACTCGCGGCAGTGTATTTTCTTCCGATGATAACAATAATAGGTCTGCCGATTGCACTTACAAGTCTTATGACAGCAACCGCACTGTGCATCTCTATCTATATCAAAGAGGATGAATATGAAGGAAATAAAATTGACAGTCAGCTGCGACAAGCCTCTGACGCTGCAAAAATTCCTGCTGGAAAAACAAGGCGTATCAAGACGGCTTCTTACAAAGCTGAAACGGCTGGACGGCGGTATTACCCGGAACGGCAAAACTATCCGCAGTATTGATATTGTTGAAAACGGCGACATAATAATCCTGCGTCCGGATAACGGCATTCCCCTGGAAGCAAACTACGATCTCAGCGTTCCTATAGCCTTTGAAAACGACGCCGTGGTAATTTTCAATAAACCGGGCGGAATGCCGGTTCATCCGTCAATAAGGCATCAAGGCGATACCCTCGGCAACTGCTTTGCCGCTCTTTACCCAGAACTGACATTCCGGCCGGTAAACCGCTTGGACAAGGATACCTCCGGTCTGTGCATAATCGCTAAAGACGCATATTCCGCATATATACTGCAAAACAACTGTGAAAAGACATATTACGCCGCTGCTGAAGGGCAGATCGGCTCTGAGGGGACTATTGATGCACCTATAGCACGTCAGCATGAATCTATAATTCTGCGGTGCGTCCGTGAGGACGGACAGAGAGCCGTCACTCATTACCGGCGGATATTATCCGGCAAAAAATATTCACTTGCAGAAATCACCCTTGAAACGGGCAGAACTCACCAGATACGGGTACACTTTTCTCATATCGGTCATCCTCTTGCCGGGGACGAGCTTTACAGCGGTTCGAGGAATGATATAAACCGTCAGGCCCTTCACTGCGGCAAAATAACATTTACCGATCCTCTCTCCAGGAAACAAATGACCGTAAGTTTGCCTATTCCGGAGGATATAAATAAATTATTTCAGGAGTATAAAATAATGGAAAAAATAGCAAGCTTTCAGGTGGATCACACAAAATTTGGAATAGGAATGTACATATCCCGCATTGACGAGGATATAATTACCTATGATATCCGTATGGTAAGGCCCAACGGCGGCGTATATATATCAAATCCGTCTCTCCACACCATAGAGCATCTTTTCGCCACATACGCAAGAAATTCCGCTTTCGGAGAACATGTTGTATATGTCGGTCCTATGGGATGCCGCACCGGTTTCTATCTGCTTACAAGAGGAATACCGCATGAAAACGCCCTTTCTCTGGTTAAGGACGCATTCCGGTTTATTGCAGACTACGCCGGTGAAATTCCCGGCTGTACTGCGGTTGAATGCGGAAACTATCTTGAACATGATCTTGATTCTGCAAAGAAAGACGTTCTTCCGTTGCTGGAAAAATTAAAAAACTACACTCCTGAGATGCTTGATTATTCGTGGCATTTTACAAATCATCACTGATTGCAGACTTAATATTTGTTGATTTATACGAATTTTTTATAATATAGAAAAAAATCTCTTATTTTCGTTGTATTTTAAGGAAAAATTGCTATAATATTACATTGTAACCGGTTTGTAACATGATGAAAGGAGCTGTATAAATGGAGCCGGA
>CAJTWQ010000001.1 GCA_910579835.1 uncultured Ruminococcus sp. | reverse complement strand
GGCTCGAACCTGTGACCCTCTGCTTGTAAGGCAGATGCTCTCCCAGCTGAGCTAAACCCCCACACTTTTTTGTCAGCGGCTTGTACTGTTTGTACTGTGCCCTGACGACGATATTAATTATATCACAACTTTTTCCATTTGTCAAGAGTTTTTGAAAAATTTTTTCAGATTTTTTTAAATTTTTCCTATAAAGCTGTAATTCGGGAATAATCCTGCCCAAAATCATACCTGACTGTGCATTTGAAACTATTTTTTTCAAAATCCTCCCCATTCCGAAGAACGGGGAGGATTAATTTTTAGATTTGCTTTATTTATTTCAATTACTTGTTTGCAATAGCAGCCTGAGCAGCAGCAAGACGAGCAATCGGAACACGGAAAGGTGAGCATGATACATAGTCAAGACCGATCTTGTGGCAGAACTCTACAGATGTAGGATCGCCGCCGTGCTCGCCGCAGATACCGCAGTGGAGCTTGTCGTTAGCGGGCTTGCCGAGCTTGATAGCCATGTCCATGAGCTTGCCTACGCCTGTCTGGTCAAGCTTAGCGAACGGATCGTTCTCAAAAATCTTCTTGTCGTAGTAAGCACCAAGGAACTTTCCTGCGTCGTCACGTGAGAAGCCGTAAGTCATCTGAGTAAGATCGTTTGTACCGAAGCAGAAGAAGTCTGCGTTAGCGGCGATCTCGTCTGCTGTGAGAGCAGCTCTTGGGATTTCGATCATTGTACCAACCTCGTATTCAAGGTCAGCTCCTGCCTCAGCGATGATAGCGTCAGCAGTCTCAACAACTACTTTCTTAACGAACTTAAACTCTTTGATGTCTCCCACAAGCGGAATCATGATCTCAGGCTTAACGTTCCAGTCAGCGTGATTCTTCTTAACATTGATAGCAGCCTTGATGATAGCGGCTGTCTGCATCTTAGCAATTTCAGGATATGTTACAGCAAGACGGCATCCTCTGTGACCCATCATAGGATTGAATTCGTGGAGTGAAGCGATAATATTCTTGATATCCTCAACGGACTTGCCCTGTGCTTCAGCAAGTGCGGCAATATCAGCTTCCTCAGTAGGAACAAATTCATGGAGAGGAGGATCGAGGAATCTGATTGTAACAGGGTTGCCCTCAAGAGCCTCGTAAAGAGCCTCAAAATCAGCCTGCTGCATAGGTTCGATCTTAGCAAGAGCTGCCTCACGCTCTTCAACTGTGTCAGAGCAGATCATCTCACGGAAAGCAGCGATTCTCTCTGGCTCAAAGAACATGTGCTCTGTACGGCAGAGACCAATACCCTCAGCGCCAAGCTCACGAGCCTTCTTAGCGTCAGCAGGAGTATCAGCGTTTGTTCTTACCTTAAGAGTTCTGTACTTGTCAGCCCAAGCCATGATTCTTCCAAATTCACCGGCGATCTGAGCGTCAACTGTAGGAATGATACCATCATAGATGTTGCCTGTTGTACCGTCAATAGAGATATAGTCGCCCTCGTTAAATACCTTGCCGCCAAGCTCAAACTTCTTGTTAGCTTCATCCATCTTGATCTCGCCGCAGCCGGAAACGCAGCACTCGCCCATACCACGTGCAACAACGGCAGCGTGAGAAGTCATACCGCCGCGAACTGTAAGGATACCCTGTGCAGCCTTCATACCTGTAATATCTTCAGGAGATGTTTCAAGACGAACGAGAACTACCTTCTCGCCCTTTTCTGCCCACTCAACAGCGTCATCAGCTGTGAATACAACCTTGCCGCATGCAGCTCCGGGAGAAGCTCCGAGACCCTTGCCCATAGGTGTGGCAGCCTTGAGAGCCTTTGCATCAAACTGTGGGTGGAGAAGCGTATCGAGATTTCTGGGGTCGATCATTGCAACAGCCTCTTCCTCAGTCTTCATGCCTTCGTCAACGAGGTCGCATGCGATCTTGAGAGCAGCCTGTGCAGTTCTCTTACCGTTTCTTGTCTGGAGCATGAAAAGCTTTCTGTTTTCAACAGTGAATTCCATGTCCTGCATATCGTGATAGTGATTTTCAAGAGTCTGGCAAACTTCTACAAACTGATTGTAAGCCTCAGGGAAAGTCTCAGCCATCTGAGCGATAGGCATAGGAGTACGAACGCCTGCAACAACGTCCTCGCCCTGTGCATTTGTAAGAAACTCGCCCATGAGCTTCTTTTCGCCTGTAGCGGGATCACGGGTGAATGCAACGCCTGTACCGCAGTCGTCGCCCATGTTTCCGAATGCCATTGACTGAACGTTAACAGCAGTACCCCATGAGAAAGGAATATCGTTGTCACGTCTGTAAACGTTAGCTCTGGGGTTGTCCCATGAACGGAATACAGCCTTGATAGCTCCCATGAGCTGCTCCTTGGGATCAGACGGGAAGTCTGCGCCGATCTTTTCCTTGTATTCAGCCTTGAACTGACCAGCAAGTTCCTTGAGATCGTCAGCAGTAAGCTCAACGTCCTGAGTAACGCCCTTCTTGGACTTCATCTCGTCGATAAGCTCCTCAAAGTACTTCTTGCCTACTTCCATAACTACGTCAGAATACATCTGAATGAATCTTCTGTAGCAGTCCCATGCCCAGCGTGCGTTGCCGGACTTTTCAGCGATTGTCTCAACAACAGTTTCGTTAAGACCGAGATTAAGAATTGTATCCATCATACCGGGCATTGAAGCGCGGGCGCCGGAACGAACGGAAACGAGAAGCGGGTTCTCCTTGTCGCCGAACTTCTTGCCTGTAATTTCTTCCATTTTAACAATGTACTCGTTGATTTCAGCCATGATCTCTTCCGAAATGCCGCCGTCCTCGTAGTACTGTGTGCAAGCCTCAGTGGTAATTGTGAAGCCCTGGGGAACGGGGAGACCGATGTTGGTCATCTCAGCCAGGTTAGCGCCTTTACCGCCGAGAAGCTCTCTCATTGAAGCGTCACCCTCTGAGAAAAGGTAACAATATTTCTTTGCCATTGGTGTATACCTCCATTTTTTACATTACCGAATCCGGGCAGAAGCTGCACAGATTCAAGTTATATTTATTATAACATACTTCGGGAAAAATTACCATATATAATTCTGCAAAAAATAATAGTTAGTTTTATTGCACTTTATACAAAATTTCGCTAACTGAAATAATTTTTTAAAAAAGACTTGAATTTTTTGTTAAAGTTTGTAATAATAGATTTATAGAATCGACATTTTCAGAAAGGATATGATACATAATGAACAAGGCAATAATTCTTGCCGGAGGACAGGGAAAGCGAATGAAAGCGGACATGCCCAAACCTCTTTTCAAGGTTCTGGGGGAGCCTATGCTGGAATGGGTCATTTCAGCCTGCATAGAATCAGGTATTGCGGACATCTGCGTTATCAAAGGCTTTCGGGGGGAAATGATCGACGAGTACCTCGGAGGCAGGTTCACAACGGCGCTTCAGGCGGAAAGACTGGGTACCGGTCATGCGGTCATGCAGGGAATTCCTTTTCTAAAAAACGATATGTCCGGCAATACGCTGGTACTCTGCGGCGACGCTCCTTTTATTGATGCAGAAACTATCGGTGAATCCCTTAAAATGCACACAGAACAAGACAATGCAGTTACCGTTATTACCGCAGAGCTGGAAGCTCCTCATGGATACGGCAGGATCATCCGCACGGAATCGGGAATAAGCGGCATTGTGGAGCAAAAAGACGCCGATGAGGAACAGAAACAGATCCGGGAAGTGAATTCAGGGGCTTACTGGTTCAGGACGGAAGATCTGACAGAGCTTCTTGAAAAACTTGACTGCAATAATGCCCAGAACGAGTATTATCTCACCGATACTATATCCATAGCCCTTTCCGAGGGGAAAAAGGCGGGCGCGTATAAATCCGCAAACGCTGAAATAATCAGAGGCGCAAACGACCGCAAAGACCTTCTGGAACTCAACGATTATGCCCGGAAAGCCGTTATTGAAAAACATCTTGCCAACGGTGTGGAATTTGTCTGTACCGACGGCGTTATCATTGAAAGGGGCGTTGAAATCGGCGCCGGAACCCAGATTCAGCCCGGCACTATTATCCGGGGAAAAACCCGTATAGGCAGCGGATGTATTCTCGGGCCGAACGCAGTTGTGGCAAATTCCAAAATTGGGGACAATGTTGAAATTGATACCTCGCATATTTATGATTCGGAGATCGAGAGCGGCGTTATAATCGGACCTTTCGTTCATGTCAGACCGGATAGTCTGATAAAAAGCGGCGCAAGAATAGGCGATTTTGTCGAGATAAAAAATTCGCAGATCGGTGAAAAAACAGCAGTATCTCATCTTGTTTACATTGGTGACAGCGACGTCGGCAAAAAGGTAAATATCGGCTGTGGAACGGCAACTGTAAATTATGACGGAATCTCCAAGAGCCGATGCGTTATAGGCGATAACTGCTTCATTGGCTGCAACACCAATCTTATCGCGCCAATTAAGCTTGGCAAGGCTGTATATACGGCAGCAGGAACCACGGTAACAAGGGACGTTCCCGACTATGCCCTGGCGATTGACAGAGGCGTTATGAAAGTCAACGAGGGATACACTCTGCGCAAGCTGAAAACGGTAAAAAAATAGACCGATCCGATAGATGCAGAAAGGTCTTAAAGCCTGTTCAGAATCTAAAAAACAGCGGCTCTATTGACTCCCCTCTCAAAAAGTCAAAAAGAACCGCTGTTTTGATGCGTTCACATACCCTCTATATGCGAATGCATTACGGCAGGCACAAATTCCGCAGTGCCAAAATATGAGTTTCAGACCGTAGTTGAATATATGCTGCTATGATTCAAACGGCAAAGCTGCTTTAGGCAATTAAACATATTATAGGCATTAATGTTTAACAGCAGCGTTAAGGCAGCGATTAATACAGAATATTTTGGAGAAACTCTTCCGGACAATCTTTCCGGAGAAGCTGAAACTTATCATATTTGCCGGATTTACAGGACACATTAAAAAATCTTAATGCGGTATTGGAGCGTTTTCAACGCATCCAACAATTGTATTATAAATCATGGAGACAGTATAATCAATTGATAATATTGCCTAAATTTAGGACTATATTGCTGTTTAATTATATGTTTATTGTATTTCTTAACTATAAATAAATAAAAATTACAAATATATTATCATTTTATACATATATAATAAAAAAACAATATATATATTAATTAAAATTAAGTCATATTTTCATTTTTCTAAAACTTATAGGCAAATTTCACCTTTTTTTATATTATCACAAATAAATTTAAAATTTAAAACAATGCAAAATGTTTATTCAATATTTAACAGAACTTATAAAAAGTAAAAAATTCAAAGCAAATATAAATACAAATTAAAAACAAAAGATTTTTTTGTTTTTTGAAATTATAACAAAAATGGGGATCACCAGATCCCCCAAAAATTCAAAGCTCTGCTTTTGGCAAAGCAGAGCTGACATGCTCATCAAGTCATCAATTTATTAGAGGAGCATATCCCCCATATCAACCTGTGGTCATATAATTCCCTGAGCGGCCTTGTCTATACAGCCGAGATAATATTCCTTGCTCCAGCGGTATTCAAACCCACTGAACAGTTTGAGGCATGCATGAGCACTATCAACAGCAGCGCCAAGACCGTCGGTTTCACCTGAACGTGCTATAAGATAAACGCCGGTTATCATTATTTCCAGAAGTTTCGTATCGTTTTTCCCCTGCGGCTTGTATCCGAATTTCATAAGCTTGAAAGCATCTCGGTAACGTTTTGCAGCGCAGTCAGCCAGTGCGAGAGCGATATACATATCCGCCTGCTGAGTGAGGGGCTTTTTTTGAGCGAAAACCTGCATAAAATTAATGTTTTCCGTGCGGAAATCTTCAGCATCACGCCATCTGCCCAGCTTGCTCTGAGTCTTGAGCATTTCTATACAGTAGCAAAATTTTTCATCGCCGCCAAGTTTTTTATCTGCAAGCATATCCAGATAAAATGATGCGCTTTTATTTTCGTAAATCTTATCGTAAAGACCGGCCAACTGAATAATGTCGTCGGCGGCAGGTCTTTTTGCGTTGTTTACAAAGGCTTCTGCATATTCTTCGCAGAGTTCCTTGGTATAACCATCGTTTGTAAACATGTCGTAAAGTTCTTCATATTTTTTCATTTCAGCTCCAAATGATGGCCGGAGTGATTTTGCAAAGTTGTTTTTCTTACGCTCAGACGGCGGTATCATAGCTATTGTCCCTCCCGAAAGTATCACGGTTAATACAAATTTTATATCCTTTTAATAATTCTATCACAAATCCTGTTTTTAGTCAACATAAGTCCGTTGAATTTTTGCAAAACTGTTGAAGTGCACAAAAAATAATGTCTATTTTTTCTTATTCAATATATTTAACATTAAGTTTATTTAAGATTATTTCAATTATCTGTGGTATAATTAAAATTGTATAGGTTTACATATCTGCATTAAATTTTAAAATAATATGCGCATAAAAATTTACGCTAAAGGGGAAATTATATGAAATTGCTGATTGTAGAGGATGAGGTGCAGCTGGCTGATGCTCTGACGGAAATACTTAAAAGAAACAAATATATTGTGGATACCTGCTATGACGGCATCGACGGTCTGGACAACGGTCTGACGGGAGTCTACGACTGCATAATCCTTGATATAATGCTGCCAGGCATGAACGGCATAGAGGTTCTCCGTAATCTTCGTCAGGAAAAAATAAGTACGCCCGTTCTGCTTTTGACAGCGCGCAGCGAGATTGAAGATAAGATAAACGGACTTGATACCGGAGCCGACGACTATCTTACAAAGCCTTTTGTGACTGATGAGCTTCTTGCCCGGATAAGGGCGCTGACACGACGGAAAGGCGAATTTATCGACGAAAGCAGAATGGATTATAACGGTCTGCTGCTGAACAAGAATACAAGCTCGGTTATCTGGCAGGGAAACGATGTCAAGCTGAGCCTGAAAGAATATCAGATCATGGAGCTGCTTATTACGAATCCGCGGCAGATACTGCCGAAAGAACGGATAATCGAGAAAATCTGGGGATATGAAAGCGACGTAGAGTACAATAATATTGAAGTATACATATCGTTTCTGCGTAAAAAGCTTTCTGTCATCTCCGCTCCTGTGCAGATAAGAACCGCCAGAGGCGTCGGTTATTCTCTTGAATGAACTGTATGAGAGGTGAGCTTATGTTCCGAAAAGCACAGCTTAAACTTTTTGCCATCATTACAAGTATACTTCTTGCGGTTTTTATTGCCGTTCTTGGCTCTGTCAATCTGATAATGAAAGCGGTTATGGAAAGACAGTCCAGAAATGTTTTGCAGCAGATAGCAGAGGGAGTGGAGTATGACGACGCGGCTTCTACTTTTACATTTGTACACCCGGATCATGATGATTTCAGGCATATGAACGATATTCCACCTGAGCCGGATGATAAGCCGAAAAAAACGACCACGGCGATTACGACTGTTTCAACCTTGACAACAACGACTACGACATTAGCAACGACTTCGGCTCCCGTTTCCGAGATACCAGAAGATATTACTGAAACATCCCCGGAAACAGAAACCAAAACGCCTTATGTTCCGGACGAAACAACGCCTGAAACTCCGCCTGCAGAGCCGGAAACTCCAGATGTGACTACACAGCCGCCTGCGGCGGAGCCCCCCTGGGGAAACGACAGACCTCCACAAGGGGAATTCCCGCCGCCTCCTCCGGAAGGACAGGATTGGTGGCAGAACGATTATCCGCCTTACGGACCACCCGGTAATTTTGATCCGTTTAAACCTCGCGAAGATCAAGACGGCGGCTATCCGGAGCACGACCGCTGGAATGAACGCAAAGAAGGTGTCAGCGGTACGGTAAACGATGATCTCGCAAACGGCGGAATCATGCTTCTGAGCAGCGCCGGCACAGCGCCGGAAGAGCCGAAAAAAAACAAAAAGGAAGAAGAATTTCCGCCCGATATACGTCCCGGAGCGGAACCGGTTCCTAAATCTCTTGGATCTATCGACTTCTTTATAATAATGTCTGACAGCGGCGGCAAATATAAGGCTGTCCTCAACAATGATGAACTGGAGCAGGAAACGGCGCAGAAATACATTTCTAAAATATTGGATTCGGGCGTCGAAACGGGAACGCTTAATCAGTTTCAGTTTTATCAGATGAAAAAGAGCAACGGTACACTTATGGTTCTTACCGATAAGAGCGCAGAGATAGATATGCTGAATAAGCTTATCCGCACTACGGTTACAATAGGCACAGCCGCCTTTCTCCTGCTGTCTGTCGCTGCATTTTTTCTCAGCAGGCAGGTAGTCAGACCGCTGAAAACGGCATTTGAAAAGCAGAAGCAGTTCGTTTCTGATGCAAGCCACGAACTGAAAACGCCCGTGACGGTTATTTCAGCCAATGCGGACGTCCTGTCCGACGAGATAGGAGAAAACAAGTGGCTGACATATATAAAATCCCAGACTGAGAGAATGAATATACTTGTGAACGATCTGCTTAATCTCACCAGACTGGAGAACAATACGGCAGATTTTATACGGCAGGATTTTGATCTCAGCAAGGCAGTTGTCAATACGGCGCTTCCTTTTGAATGTCAGGCCTTTGAAACAAATAAAAAGTTTATTGTAGATGTAGATGACAATATACACATAAACGGCAGTGAAAAGCACATAAAGCAGATGACAGCGATCTTCATTGACAACGCGCTGAAATATTCCAACGACGGCGGAACAGTCAGAGTTATTCTGAAAAAAGCGGGAGATAAAAAGATACTTACCGTTTATAATACCGGCAAGGGCATTCGGGAATCAGAGAAGAACAAGATCTTCGAGAGATTCTACCGAAGCGACGAATCGAGAAACAGATCAACGGGCGGCTACGGACTGGGGCTGTCAATTGCCAAATCAATTATTGACAGGCATAAATTCAGAATATCTGTGGAAACGCATGAAGGAGAAAGCATAAGCTTTGTTATAACAATGTGACGCAGACAGCGCCGCACAGTTTTTGTGCGGCGCTGTCTGTAAAATTTTCCGCAACTCTAAATAGTGAGCCGTTCCGTTTGTTATTATCCCATAAGTATTTTTTTGATTATATGTCTTGCTGCTATATAATCCTTAACAAATCATTTATATTTATTATTGCCAAAGTTATTTGTGAAGATTATGTGCTTTGATTTTACGGTGACAGACGATATAATTAATATTACAAGGTGGTAAAATGTTTGTCAGAATCAGAAATCTCAGAGAAGACAGCATCAACAATCTTCGCAAAGATAAATTTATACTATTATAATATGTAAGATAGGCAGATATAAATAACAACATTTATATTTGTGCAAATGAATTCATGCATTTTTTACACCAAATCTGCAAAAAGTGAGTTGAATTGTGACAGAAATAAGTATATAATAAATAAAGAAAACAAATTCAGAACTTAACAACATTCTAAGGGGGAATAAAAATGAGACTGAAAAGGTTTGTATCAGGTCTGACTTCCGTTGTAGTCGGAGCAGGAATGATAACACTTCTGCCGGCGCTTACTGATAATGCGTACGCAGCGGAAGTAGTATCGGATGACTTTGAAGTAACCTACGAGGGCTGGCACGCAACAGAAATGGACGGAAGCGTTGTCGTAGAGGATGGCATCGGATTTGACGGCAGCCGGGGAATGAAGGTTTTTGACCGTACATCCCCTGAGGACGGCGTAAGCTCATCCAAAGGGTTTTATCTTTACGGCGGCATTTCTTACGATTATAGCCTGAAAGTTTACAGTGAAACAACCGAAACTTTCCGCATCACAATGAGGACATTAGACAGCAATGGAAACGAAAAGGTTGTTGAGATCGCCAAAAAGAAAGCCGCAGCAGGTAAGTGGACAACTATTAACGCCAACTATGCAGCGCCCGAGGACAGCGGCGAATTTGAGATAAACGTCACATCCGATTCGACAAACGATTTCATTATCGACGACGTTAAGATTACAACAAAAGCCGTACAGGGCGCATCAGCCGCAACGGCAGAAAAAGGTCTTAAGGACGAATTTGCCAACTACGGTTTCCGTGTAGGCAACATCCTTAACAGCGGTACTGTTCAGAATGCCGGAATCAGAGCAAATATGATCAAAGATCACAATGCTATCGAGTGCGAAAACGAAACAAAGCCTGATGCCACACTAGTTCAGAACGGCAGTACAAATACAGATATAAAAGTGTCTCTTAACAGATGTGCTGCAATTGCTGATTTCTGTGTTGAGAACGGAATGGGATTCCGCGGACATACTTTTGTATGGCACAGCCAGACGCCTACCTGGTTCTTCAAAGAAGGCTTTAATGCAAATGGAGCATGGGTAAGCAAGGATGTAATGAATCAGCGTCTTGAAAGCTATATCAAGAATATGTTCAATGCATTCGCAACTCAGTATCCCACTCTTGACCTTTATGCTTATGACGTATGCAACGAGTGTGTTTCGGATGATTCAAACAGAACGAAAAACAACGGCGGCGCAAGAGAACCCGGCGACAATAATGTCAATGGCGGAAAATCTGCCTGGGTTCAGGTTTACGGCGACAACAGCTTTGTTGAAAAGGCTTTCTACTACGCAAGACAGTATGCTCCGGAAGGTTGCGCCCTCTACTACAATGATTACAACGAATACTGGGATCACAAGCGTGACTGTATTATAAATACTATTGTAAAGCCGCTTTATCAGAAAGGACTCCTTGACGGCATGGGCATGCAGTCTCATGTACCCGCAAATGCTACAGGTTTTGCAGGCACTGACGTATATATCGACGCTATGGACAGATACCTTTCAATTGGCTGCGACCTCCAGATCACAGAGCTTGATATATGCTCCGAGGGCGGCAAATATTCAGCACAGGAGCAGGCAAACAAATACAAGGCTATTTTCCAGCACGCTGTTGATTGTAATACAAGCGGCAAATACAAGGGTAAGGTAACTCTCGTTCAGGTTTGGGGACCTAACGACGCAAATTCATGGGTAGGAACGGATAAGGCTTCGGGTAAGCCGAATAATCCTCTTCTTTATGATTCAAACAATCAGCCTAAAGAGGCATATAATGCAGTTACTTCGATAATTCCCAAAAGCGAATGGGGCGACGGTACAAAAATCCCCGGCGTTGAAGTAAAGCCTCCAGAGCCTAACGAGTACGGCTGGTGGTTCCAATGCGGATTTGAAGACGGCGTACAGAGCTGGACCAACAGAGGCGGAAACTCTGTTTCACAGAGCAGCGATGAGCACTACACAGAGTGGGGCGGTAATTCGCTTCTCGTTTCCGACAGAACCTCTGCATGGAACGGTACATCATACACACTCCCAAGCAACATTTTCAAAGCCGGAGAAACATTCAGCTTCAGTGCACATGTAAAGCAGAACTCCGGCGAAAATGTCAAAATAATGATGAAAGTGGAGTATACCGACGCAAACGGCGATGCCGGCTATGATGAAATTGACAGCTGGACAATGCCAAGCGATACATGGGGACAGTTGTACAATACGGAATATACTATTCCGGAGGGTGCTTCAAATGTCAAACTTTATATCGAAACAGAAGAATCTCTTACAAATTTCTATGTTGACGAAGTTATCGGCGCAGTAGCAGGCACGGGTATTGCAGGCGAGGGACATCCTGCCGCAGTTCCTGTAGGCGGCGTGATACGCGGAGATACAACAATGGACGGCGTTATTGACTCTCTTGACATGGTTCTTGCGCGCCGTGTGGTTCTCGGAAAGATCACAGACGCAAATATTGTAAAGGCTGCCGACGTCGATCAGAGCGGTAAGGTTGAGCTCAACGATCTGGTTCTTCTCCAGCAGTATATTCTGGGCAAGATAAAGGAGTTTCCCAAGAATACTCCTCCCGTTGATACGGCCAAGTTTGAAGCAATGTTTAATACTATGTCAATTGCGGAAAGCTGGAAGAAGGACGGAGAAAACAACGTTCTCTGGACTCAGCGTTTCGGAGCTGATCCTGGCTGGATGGTATACAAGGACAGACTTTACGTTTACACAACAAACGACGCAGTTGAATACAGAGCAGACGGTTCTATACAGTCAAACACCTATAACTCCGGCACAATCAACTGCTTCTCATCTGCCGATCTTGTAAACTGGACAGATCACGGAGCAATTCCCGTAGCAGCCAAAAACAGCAGAACTCAAAACGGTGCTGCTCAGTGGGCAAGTTTTGCATGGGCGCCCGATGCCTGCTGGAAAAATATTAACGGCAAGGATAAATTCTTTCTTTACTTTGCAGACAGCGCAGGTGGAATCGGCGTACTTACGGCTGATTCACCCGAAGGTCCTTATAAAGATCCTATCGGCAAGGCTCTTATCAACAGATCGACTCCCGGTTTCAGCGATGTTACATGGCTTTTCGATCCTGCCGTAATGGTTGACGACGACGGAACAGGTTACCTTTATGTAGGCGGCGGAGTTCCCGACGGAAAAGCGGCTGATCCCGGTACTGCAAGAGCTGTTAAGCTTGGCGCAGATATGACAAGTCTCTCAGGAGAGTATGCAAGAATGAATCCGCCCTATCTTTTCGAGGATTCATCTATTATTAAGGTTGATGGCACATACTATTATTCATACTGCACAAACTGGTCGACAGGCGGCAATCCCTACGGATTCGGCAACGCTCAGATCGGTGTTATGACTGCTTCAAATCCTCTCGGGCCTTTCACATATAAGGGCATTGCATTTAAGAATCCTGCCGAATATAAGCTTGACGGCGGCGGAAACAACCACCACTCGATAGTTGAGTTCAAGGGCAAATACTATATGCTCTATCATAGCCGTAATCAGTCAAGAGCTATGAATATTCAGGCTACAGACAGCAGCGGCAATGTGGATCTCGGCGGAAATTACCGTTCGTGTCATCTTGATGAGGCTGCGTTCTCAAATGGAATGTTTACTGCATCTGGTTCAATGAAGGGCGTGTCCCAGATCGAAACGATTAATCCCTATGTTAAAGTTCAGGCTGAAACAATGTCAAATCAGTCCAAGGGAATCCAGACATCAGGACTTCAGGACACAAAGGTTATTGGCAAAAAAGGCGAATGGATCAAGGTAAGCGGCGTTAACTTCAATAAGGGTACGGAAAGCATCAAATTAAGAGGCAAGGGCGGATCAGTTAAGATCTGTACTGGCAGCCCCAATGGAGATGTTATTGGCTACGCAGAATTTGGTTCCTCTATGGATGAGATAACGGTTCCCGCAGTTAATAACGTATCCGGCACCAAAGACATATACTTCGTGTTCAGCGGAGATACAGAGTTTGATTGGTGGCAGTTTTCATGATTGATACTGAGTCATAATCTGCACAAATATGACTGAGTATTTATAAAATTTAAAATTTGTTGTAAGGGACAAATCAGAAAAATAACCGCATCCGAAAGGGTGCGGTTGTTTTTTGTCCGCAACGTCTGATTCATGAATATATTTACGAAGAATGGACAAAATATTTGTATAAATAAGAACCTGTCTTCATTAAGATATGCGTGCGGATCTTTGAGCATATTTTTATGATAATAAGAAAAAGGTCCGCAGAAATACCGTCGTATTGCAAGAACCTTTGACGCATTTAAGCATGAAAATCTGCTGAAAACACATGTGAATACCTTATGAAGGCAGGTTCTAAATGTAAAGGAGTTGAACACTATGAATATAACGCCTCAAATGTACTCTGAAATGAGTGAAAAGGCATCTCCTAAGTCCAAATCGGTTACCAATACCATTATCGCATTCTGCGTGGGAGGGGCTATCTGCGTCCTCGGAGAGCTGCTTCTTACCGCTTTTCAGAGCTATGGTCTTGACCGTACTGCCGCAGGCGCCTGGACGTCTATTGTGCTTGTAGGATTCAGTGCACTGCTTACAGGATTAGGCTGGTATGAAAAGCTTGCAAAGCATGCCGGTGCAGGCACTCTAGTGCCCATTACAGGCTTTGCAAACGCCATAAGCTCTTCTGCTATCGAGTCAAAATCGGAGGGCTTTGTACTAGGCGTAGGAGCCAAGATTTTTACTATAGCAGGTCCTGTAATCCTCTATGGCTGCTCGGCTTCGGTAGTATACGGACTGATATATTATCTGTTCAGTATTTTCTAAGCAAAAAAATAAGCAGGGCATAAGCCCTGCGTACACAGAAAAATTAAAACAAATATGTGTAGAACAAAAGAAAGGAGACAACAAAACGAGTGTTAATAATTAAAGATTATTTAACACTATAGTTATTATACCCTATTTTTGGCGTTTCGTCAAGAGAAAACAACGATTTTTTGCCTTGAATTCCGAATTTCTGTCATTTTGCACAATATTAGCAAAGATTACTACTACGATATATACAAATATCTTGTGCTTTTTGATATTGATAAAACAAGCTGTTTAAAGCTTTGTTTTCAGAACCTGTTTGCAGCAAAACATCCCCAATCTTTGGTTATACTTGCTGCGATTATGCGCTTCCAATGAAAAAACCGCTGCATCTTTATTTCTTCGCAGCGGTTTTTTCAGTTTATATTTATTTTCATTTGTAAGCGTATCAGCCTTTATCATGTGATAGGAAGTGCGTCGATTTGACCGAGAACAAACATCTTAAGGATAGAAGCGTCCAGGTCTGTTACAAATCCGTCTGTGAGCATATCGGCTGCAGCCAGCTGAGCCTCTGTAAATTCCATTGTGCCATTGATATATCGAGTCATGAGAATGAGGTCGAAACTGTCAACTATGCCGTCGAAGTTAAGGTCGCCGTAGATGACTTTCTCGGCAGGTTCTTCAATCTGGGGCTTTGTCTGTTTAGATTCGTGAATTTCTTCCGCTGTTGTCATTGGAAGTCTCTGGCCTTCTGCTTCATAGCCTTCAGGAAGAGCTACGATTTCGCCTGCCCAGTACCATCTCTTTTCAGAGTCAGGATCAAAGTGTGCGCTTATACCGATGTGAGTTGCCTCTGGCTTTGTAATAATAGCCCAGTGGTTGGGAGACTTTTTCCATGCGTTAAAGATTGCGTCAACGTTTGCGCTGCCTCTGAGGAGAACTTCGCCGGCGTTCTCACAGTTGAGGATAGAATCGTCAATAGCTGTTACAAAAGACGTGCCGTTGGGACGAGTATGGCTGTATGCTGTGCTGGAGCTTGCAATTTCTTCAGCACGGACTTCAGCTACTTCGTTGAGATAAGGTACAACGTAAAGTGGTTCAAGTCCGAGCTCAGCTCTTGCTTCGTTGAACTTGGCGGCCATTTTCTCTGCAATCTCTTCGGCGTCAATTGTTGTGGAAGCGGTAACTGATGAAGACTCAGCAGCCTCTGCTTCAACCGTGTTTATTTTGTTAATAAAGCAACCAAATGCGATCATCATTGTGGACATCATTGCAGCCATTCTTCTTATAGTTTTTTTCATAACTACACCCTCTTTATAAATTTGGTAAACGGTTTGAATTTCTTTGTTTTTCCGTTTACTCTCTGTAATCTTTCTGTGATTACATAATACCAAAAAACAAGGGTTTCAGCAAGAAAAAAGATGATTTTTCAGCAATATGCACAATGTCATTAGTTATTTTATACATAAATTAATATACCAAAAGTATAATTAAAATTCATACCAACTAAGAGACAAAATTGATTCATATTTCATTCAAATTTGAATATTTTTAAAAATGTCTTAAATATGTATATATAAATGCAGATTACAAATTAAACAATTATTAATCATCAGGATTAACGGTATAAAAAAAGACCGCCGAAGCGGTCTTGAATAGATTATATCAAGCTGTTTGTCAAGGAGAAAGATCACGTTTAAGATCCGTATGCTATCATATCTATTTTCCAGATGCCGTCAGCGTCACGAATAATACTTATAGCTAATGTATCGGTCACACCAAAGTCATTATAAGGTGCGAGAATGGTGTACATATCATCCGTCTGCTTTTCTATAGCCGGAGCGCCGCTCCATGCAAAACCGCAGGCTTTTGGAACAAATCTCGTATAAAGAGCATCCCAGCCGCCCATATCCGCGTCAATAAGAATAGGATCATCGTTTGCGAAGAAGCCGGAGTAACGCTCGTCGATGTATGATTTTGTGAGGTATTTGTTCATGTATGCTATAACGTCATCCCTCGTATTAAATCCCGGCTCTGTGACTCTGTAGACCGTGCCTGACGACGTATAAATACAATCATTTTCGTCATACTGAATACCGCATCCCCCGAAACGATCGATAAGATCAAGGGCATACAAAAATTCCTGCGCTTTTTCCTGAGTTATCTCAATTTCTTCACCGCTTCCAAATGCCTGCTCGACTGACGGTTCTGTCTCCTCCGGGTAAACTTCTGCCTCCGGCTTGTCTTGTGTATTTCTTTCCGTTAATGGCACCTCCGTTATAGATTCGGTAGGCGTTTCTATTTTATCTTTAGCGGATATTGTTGTCGCCGCAGTTGTTGTTTCAGATGTATTTTTTTCAGAAGAAAATGACGCCGTTGTGCTTTCACAAACATCCTCACGGAACACAAGCGATGTATCAGATGAAGAATTGCGTCTGTCAATGCTGGCTGAGTTCCTGAAACCTGCATACACTGCGCCTGTTAAGCCTGCGGTAAGCGCCAGCGAAGCGGCAATACCAATGGCAGGACGTCGATACCATGGAGTCTTTCTAATAACCTCAACTGGTTCCCGAACTGATTCCTTTTCGTAAAAATCGTTATTTTTCATATCTAACTTCTCCTCACATAATGCTGCAATTTCTTTTATTTCGGACTTTCTGAGAGCCGGAAATTTCTGAGAAATTTCTTCAAGCTTATTTTCGCCGAAATCAGCGATTCGGTACAACTCATCTTTTTTTCTTTTCATCGAAACTGCTCCTTTCGTTTTCGATTATCTCTTTAATGCGTTTTCTTGCACGGATACTTCTTTTCTGTACCGCAGAAGCCGTCATGGACAGCTTCCCGGCAATCTCCCTCACTTTAAATTCATAAAAATACTGATATATAATTATAGATGAATCAGGTTCACCTAATGAATTAACTATATCCCACAGGCGTTCGTTAAATATTCTTTTTTCGGTTTCTTCCTCCGTATTATCAATAGAGGGAGGAAGCTCAAAATCATCATTATCTATGGAGACGAACTTTTTTCGCTTGTAGCTTATGCGATGAAAAGCATTAAGAGCAGTATTTTTTGCAATGGTGCTTATAAAGTTTTTCAATGAGCCTTTTCCTGTAAATTTGTCTGTACTTCGAAAAACCTCTACAAAGGCATCGCTTACACAGTCTTTTATTTCCTCATGCGTTGCAAATCCTCTAAGCTTACTGAGTACGATAGCATACACAAGATTTCCATATTGGCTTATAAGCGCATAATGAGCCTTTTTAGGTGATTTTTCCAATAATACAAGCCAATCTTTATCCGTCATGACAAGTCCTCCGGTTTCTTTGAATCGATTCATATATACAGTAAAATCAGAAGCTATAAATAGGACATAAAAACAGAAAAAAATTCCCCCTTTCCTTTACAGGAACAGGAGGAACACTATCTTAGAATCTGTTCAGTATCTTTCGTACATGTCTGTCGGCAGATTTTCCTGCCTAACTTCGTCAAAAGCGGTTACAGTATGGTCAGTACGGCAGTCTGAACTGTCCTGCGTGCCATGACCCGTCGCTTTCAATAACGATAGAAAATGTATCCGTCTGGGTATAAGGAGTATTTATATCAAGATCGGTGCCGCTGTAGTGATTTTCAACAGTAAAGAAAATCTCATCATCAGTTTTTGACTGAACTCCGGTAATTTCAGAACCAGTGTAGAAAATATCGGCTCCTCGTGCAGCATTCAGGGCATAAACCACTCCGTCGCCGTCAATAAAGATTTCGGAAAGCGTATTGGGATAACGGCGGCTGAAAACCTTATAGTAATCATTCTCAACATCAGCTACAGATCTTATGCTGCTGTCCTGAATCCTGTAGAACCGCCAGTCAAAATCAGTTTCGATAAAGTCATCAGAATCTATTTCATACGGACATCCCACGGTAAAATTCCATTGAGTATGACAGGCGGATTCAAAAAGCGCCTGGGCCGCGGCGAGAAGTATTTCCTCTTTTTCCTTGACTGAATCATCCTTGAAAATCACCGCACCTCCGTCGTTGTAGGCAAAAGAATCACTGTACAGCGGATCTTGCTGAACTGTAGTTACTTCCTGGGCCGGCGCATCCGTTGACTTTTCATCGGGCGTATTTGTACTGACAGCGGATGTCGTCGCTGCCGGCGCAGTATTCTGATTTTTTGCGGTGGTGGTTTTATTTTCCGGATTCAGCGGGTCAGACTGTGTTGTGGACTGTTCTTTGCTGTCAACAGTCGTTTCCACTGCACTGTTTTCGTTTCCTGAGTCCTTGCCCTTGCTCTTTTCGGAAGATTCGCCTTTTCCGCAGCCTGTAATGATAAAAACAGCGGCTATGGCGATAAAAGCTGTAAAAAATCTTTTCATAATAAATCTCCTTAATCATTCAGCACAAAATCTATCAGACCATCGCTGACATTTACGGCGGCGCATATCACCTGAACAGACTGTCCGAGAGTGTATGAAACTCCGCTGAATTTTTCGGTAAGTGCGGCGGGTGCAGAATAATCGTATTCGCCCTCCGGCAGCGTCCTTATATGCACAAGTCCCTCAACGGTATTGAGCAACTGGGCATAGAATCCAAACTCCGTTACGCCGGAGATTTTGGCGTCAAATACCTCACCAATATGTTTTCGCATATATTCCGCCTTGTAGCAGTCCTCGCATTCACGCTCAACTGCAATCGCACGAATTTCGGCGGCGGATGACCGTTCGGAGGCATTGAGAGCGAAGCCTGTATACCGCTTATCAAGCCACTGATTTCCGTATCCGGCAAGAACATCAGTTATGATCCTGTGGATAGCCAGATCGGGGTAACGGCGTATGGGTGAGGTAAAATGGGCGTAATCCTTCAGCGCCAGACCGAAATGGCCTAAAGGTTCGGAAGAATATTTAGCCTTTGCCATCGAACGGAGAACAAGCATATTTACAGCCTCGTATTTATCGGTGTTCCGCACGCTGTCAAGAACAGCAGCGGCATGGCATGGCTTGAATTCGTTGAAATGAGGATATTCTACGCCAATTTTTACAAGAGTTTCTTTGAGAAACTCCGTTTTTTCTTCCGGAGGAGATTCGTGTATGCGGTAAACAAATGGAATCTTTTTCTCTCCGGCAAACTTCGCGGCAGCTTCATTGGCGATCAGCATAAATTCCTCGATAATCTGCTCCGCCTTGCCCCTTTCGCGCGGAAGTACATCTGTGCATACACCGTTTTCACTGATGACAAGCCTGCTTTCAGCAGTGTATATATCAGGAGCAGACCGCTGTTTCCTTTTGGCAATAAGCAGATCCGCAAGTTCGTTCATGAGAAAAATATCATCTCTGACATGCTCGTATTTCCGGCGTATTTCCTCGGCTTCCTCGCCTCTGAGAATAGTATTTATCTCACTGTATACGCCCTTAACCCTTGAACGGACTGCGCTTTTGCAAAAACGATAGAATATAAGCTCTCCGCGGCTGTCCAGCTCCATAAAAGCGGAAAGCGTGAGTCTGTCCTCGTCCGGATTGAGTGAGCATATGCCGTTGGAAAGCTCTTTTGGCAGCATAGGGATCACCTGATCGGCGTAGTATATACTTGTTCCGCGGCGCATTGCTTCCTTGTCAATGGCGCTGTTGCCCTTGACGTAGTGGGAAACATCGGCTATATGAACGCCCAGCAGCCAGCCGTTATCTTTTCGGGAAACTGAAACGGCATCGTCCAAATCTTTAGATTCTGCGCCGTCAATAGTGAAAACCGTCATATTCCTGAGATCCTCACGATTGTTAAAGGAATAATCCTGAACGCCTCCCTCGGCAATCTTTCTTGCCTCTTTCAGGACGTCATCCGGAAACTCAGAGGGGGCGCCATGATTTACAAGAATAGAAGCGGCGCAGGCGGCGGCGGAATCAGAGCTTCCGAAAACTCCTGTGATTTTCACGGTATGCTCCGCATGACGGCGTCCCCGAAAAACAATCTCTGCAATAACTTTGTCGCCATTCCGAAAGGAAACGCTTTTCTCCTTTACTATCGTGATATGATTTCTGGCGGCGGAATCTGGCACAAGATAGGGCTGACCGTCGATAATTTCAATTGTGCCGGTAAGCTGTGAGCTTCCGAAGCTGATAATGTCTATGATCTCGCCCTCCGGCTGTCCGGATCGTGAAGCTATATTTACAATAAGAACCTTATCGCCCGGCATTGCGCCGAGCATATACTTTCCGGGAATAAAATATTCTGTTCCGTTATCGGCCTCTGCAAAGCCGAAGGTGCGGCTGAGGCGGGTAACCGTGCCGCAGAGTACGCCGAGACGTGAACAAAGACCGGTTTTCATGCCTTTTTTCATCATTATAACGCCTTCGGTGCGAAGCTCGTCGAAAGCTTTGAGAAAGTTATCCCTGCCCTGCTTTTTTGTACGGCATTTTGATTCCAGATCGCTGACGGACATAAGCTTTTTATCGCAGGCCGAAAGAAATGTGACGATCTTATTTTTATAGCTCTCAGCAGAGCATAAAGCGGTATTCTTTTTTGAAACAGACTTCTTTTTAGCCATTTAAGAAACATCCTTTGTTCTGTTTTGCGCAATCTGACGAAAAATCATATTGTGCTGTACCGTAAAAATATAAGCCCCATGACAGAAGCCACGGGGCAGTTGATTACTTAGAGGAAATCGGGATTATGTTAATTGCAAGAACAATAATGAACATAATAATTCCAAGAGCTCTTGTAATCTTGTTAAGAATCGCTTCTTTGGTTCTGCCCTCGTTTCTGCCGTAGAAAGAATCCGAGCTTGCGCCTGTCAGGGCTGCTGACATACTGTCCTGTGATTTCTGCTCCTGTGAAAGGCAAAGCACAATAATAAGTGCGCTGATTATAAGAAGAACAATTCCTCCTACAATTTCAAGTGTCGGCATTGTCATAGTTATTAAACCTCCATAAAATAAACCAGTGTATCAATTAACTTTATCATTATATCATATTTTTTTTAATCTTTCAAGAGGTTTAAAAGAAAAAGCAAGAAAATTTTTTTGCTATTATTTAGTGAGATTGTACAAACCTGTTCAACATTCTTATTAAGGCGGCCAAAACGCTGTTGTTCTGTCAATTTTTTTGTTGGTACTGACATTATTATGTTCGTAAAAATGCAAAATAATCATTAATGTGATTTGTTAAGTTTATACAAAACGCTGTCGGTGCATATTGAATATCAGCGGTTGATATTGACATTAACGACTGAAAATGATACAATTATAAATGTAGGCCGACGTCCACCGCTTCTTAAGAGGCGGACATCTCTGCTTTGTTGAAAGCAGAGATTAGAGCGTGTTCACATAAAAATATACCGCATGTATTTTGGGCAAATTTGCACGTTCATTTTATGTGAATATGTTCTAAAAAACTATTACAAATTATATAATATGCACATTAAATCATGAAAAAATATTATGAGAAAAATTTCTCAGCAGTAAAAGGAGAAAAAACTATGCAGTACGGACACTTTGACCTTGAAAACAAGGAGTATGTCATCACTAATCCAGCAACCCCGGCGCCCTGGGCAAACTATCTCGGTGATCCGGAATACGGCGCAATGATCTCAAATAACGCTGCCGGCTACAGCTTCGTTAAGTCAGGCGCAAACGGAAGAATCTCACGTTTCCGCTTCAATTCCGATATGGCTCTCCCCGGACGCTATATCTACATCCGTGACAACGATACCTGCGATTACTGGTCGGCTTCATGGCAGCCCGTAGGAAAGCCCCTTGATAAGTATAAATCCGAATGCCGTCACGGTACCGCCTATACGGTCATTACTGCCGAATATGCGGATATATGTTCTGAGACTACATATTATGTGCCCTATGGAAAGACCTATGAAGTGTGGCGCACAAAAATCACCAACAACAGCGACATGGAACGCAGGCTTTCTGTTTTCGGATTCGTGGAATTCACCAATGAACCGAATTATGAACAGGATCAGGTTAATCTTCAGTATACGCTTTTTATTACCCGTACAAGCTTTGAAGATAACAAGATTATACAACACATGAACGAAAACGACGGCGTTGACGAAACCGGTTCAAATCACCGGGAGCGCTTTTTCGGAATGGTCGGCGCGGACGTTTCTGCATATAATGGTTCTCTCAGCAGCTTTATAGGACCATACAGAACATATTCTAATCCCATTGCCGTTGAAAACGGAAAATGCGACAATACCCTTAACTTTAACAGCAATTCCTGCGGAGCGCTTCAGTCGGATATTGTTCTGAAGCCCGGCGAGACGACGGAACTGATCTATATTATGGGACAGAAAAACAACGCTGAAGCTTCCGCTATTCTTGAAGAATACAAGACTCCCGGCAAGGCTGACGCCGACATCGAACAGCTAAAAAAATACTGGCACGGTCAGCTTGAAAATTTCAAGGTGGATACTCCTTCTCCGGAATTCAACAACATGATTAACGTATGGAATGCCTATCAGTGCTTTATAACCTTTATATGGTCAAGAGCCGCCTCCTTTGTATACTGCGGACTGAGAAACGGCTACGGCTACCGTGATACAGTGCAGGATATTCAGGGTATCATTCATCTTGATCCCGAAATGGCTGCGGAAAAGATACGCTTTATGCTTTCGGCTCAGGTTGACAACGGCGGCGGTCTGCCTCTGGTAAAATTCAATCATAACGCCGGTTATGAGAATACCCCCGACGATCCGGAGTATGTAAAGGAAACGGGACATCCCTCCTACCGTGCCGACGACGCTCTCTGGCTCTTCCCGACTATTGTCAAATATATTGGCGAAAGCGGAAATAAAGCGTTTCTGGATGAAGTTATCGTATATGCCAACGGCGGCAAAGATACAGTTTACGAGCACTTGAAGAGGGCAATTAAATTCTCCATGGATCACATGGGCAGTCATGATATGCCGGCCGGACTTCATGCCGATTGGAACGACTGCCTGAGACTCGGCGCAAAGGGAGAATCGACTTTCGTTGCATTCCAGCTCTATTATGCCATGACGGCAATTAAAGAAATGGCAATCTTAAAAAACGATACGGATTATATTTTGTATATCGACGAGGTTCAGGGAAAGCTTGCTGCTGCTCTTGAAAAATGCTGGGATGAGGACAGATTTATCCGCGGAATCCGTGAAGACGGTGTTCTTGTCGGAGCTAAAAATGATCCCGAAGCCAATATGTGGCTCAACCCACAGTCGTGGAGCGTTATTTCCAGATTTGCAGGCAGGGAACAGGGCGAGACTGCTATGAATAGCGTTCATGACATTCTTAATACTCCTTACGGTGCAAAGCTTATGGATCCGCCTTACAAGGAGCACTGGTTCGACGGTGCGCTTATGCATATCTTTAATGCTGATACAAAGGAAAACGGCGGTATTTTCTCACAGTCTCAGGGCTGGCTGATTCTAGCGGAAGCTCTTATGGGACACGGCGGACGTGCCTTTGAATATTTCCTTGAAAGCTCTCCTGCTGCAATGAATGAAAAGGCTGAGATACGCGTAATGGAGCCATATGTACACGGTCAGTTTACTGAATCTAAAGCATCTCCGTATGAGGGACGCTCTCATGTTCACTGGCTTACCGGAACAGCTTCAACGGTTATGGTAGGATGCGTAGAGGGCATCTGCGGTATGCGGCCTGATGCCGACGGACTTTTTATTGCACCGGCTATTCCATCCGAATGGGACGGATTTAAGATTGAGAAGAATTTCCGCGGCAAAAAGCTCAATATCACTGTGGACAACTCTGCTCATGTTGAAAGCGGAGTAAAAGAACTTATACTAAACGGCGAAAGGCTTGACGAGAATTATATCGCTGCTGAAAAGCTTAGGGATGTTAACGAGATCAGCGTAATACTTGGATGAAAAGCGATTAAATAAAAAGACAGCGCATCTGCGCTGTCTTTTATACTATTCAGATAGGTTCAGAGGTATGGAATTATTGTCCTTATCATAAAAGATAATATTATCCACATAAAGATTTGAATCGTTTTCGCATCCCCATCGCATTATAAGAAAATTTGCGTCCTCCATATTTTCATCCCAGCAGAGACCGCTGTCCGCAAGCAGAAATTTAAAACGGGCATGAACGGCTCCGGAACGTTCGCAGTTATACTCGCCGCCCTCAAATTCGGCAAAATCGTACCATGTGCCTTTACCTCCGGCGTTTTTCTTTGCGGTCACAGTTCCACCGCCGGCGCTTATCGTTCCGGGAGCTTTCACCTTTTTTCCATCCTGATTCATGTAGTTTTCAGCGACAGCATCGGCGTACATATCAAACTCGATGCTGCGAACCTTGGGAAGATCCTCCGGACAAAGAAGCTGTGCGGCATTCACGCTCAGCTTCTGAACCTTGCCGTCGAGCGGCACGGTAAGATCGTCAGTAAATTTCAGCATTTTATTGCCCTCGATCTCCGTTACGGAAAGTTCTCCCTTTGCCGACTTCTTGTCGTCATTTATAACGGTGACAAATGAGAAATTCTCATCATCAAAGGTTACGGCGTTCGGATCGCTGCATTCTGCCGGCGGCGGAGGGACAGGTTTTGAATCCTTTCCTTTTCCGCATGATGACAGGCATAATGTACAGCAGGCTGTCATCATGACAGCCGTTATTTTTCTGATCATCTGAGGTCTCCTTCTAGAACTTTTTAAAAGCCTGTTAAGTATCTTTTTATGTACTGGTTTTCGAGCATAATTTTGACGATAACAAGGGAAAAAATTTGCAGACATACCGACGTATGGCAAAGATTTTTGACGCAGTAAACGACAAAATTTGCCGAAAAGACGTATGAAAAAAGATACTGAACAGGCTCTAAGGCAGCACCGCACAAAGCTTGTGCCAAAAATATTCTATCACAAATGCGTATCAAAGTAAATTAATAGAATGTAAAAAAATCATGAATTACGGTTTTTATGGAAGATTTCTACCGTTTCCCGCATCATATCAAACGGCCGCACTTTCGGTGAAAGCTTTACGGAAACATACGATTTACCCATACCGTTAAAAGTGATCCTGCCTTTATATGCGGCGGAAAGCGCGGCTATCTGTTCCTTGCCGACATACTCCGTATAGAAGTACATAGAGCCGTTTTTCTGGGATATTTCGGTGATCCCCAGATGTGCCGCCTTATTTCTCAGCAGTGAAACGTCAATAAGCCCCACCACTGATTTCGGCGGCTCTCCGTAACGGTCGATAAGTTCGTCAATAAGGTCGGTCTTGTCGGCGTCCTCCGTTACGGTCATTATTCTGCGGTACACGTCTATACGCTGATTAAGGCTCGGAATGTACTTTTCCGGTATATGAGCGTCGATCTGTATATCCACAACGCACTCCGGAACCTTTTCAGGCTGTTCTCCCTTTTCCTCGGATATAGCCTCCGACAGCAAACGAAGATACATATCGTATCCTACCGCCTCCATATGACCGTGCTGCCTGCCACCTAAAATGCTGCCTGCTCCCCTTATTTCCAAATCGCGGAGAGCAATGCGGAAGCCGCTGCCAAACTGCGTAAATTCTTTCATGGCGCTGAGTCTCTTTGAGGCGATCTCCGTCAGAACCTTGTCGCGCTTATATGTGAAATAAGCGTATCCCCGGCGGTTCGACCGCCCTACGCGTCCCCTGAGCTGATAAAGCTGAGACAGTCCAAAACGGTCGGAATCCTCTATAATAAGGGTATTTACGTTTGGTACGTCCACGCCGGTTTCTATTATAGTTGTACATACAAGTATATCAATTTCGTGCTCCACCAGTTGTTCCCAAATATCGGACATTTCCTCTTCGTTCATTTTTCCGTGAGCGCAGGCGATCCTTGCTTCAGGCAGATATTCATGCAGCTTCGCGGCGCATCCCATAATAGTTTCCACCCTATTATGGATGTAGTAAACCTGACCGCCCCGCCGCAGCTCGCGGACAATGGCTTGTATTACCATTCCGGCGTTGTACTCTATTACGTAGGTCTGAACCGGATACCTGTCCTGTGGCGGTTCTTCAATTACCGACATATCGCGGATTCCGCTCATTGCCATATTGAGAGTTCGCGGAATAGGGGTTGCAGACAGCATGAGTACATCCACCTCTGTAAATGTCTCCTTGAATTTCTCCTTGTGAGCTACGCCGAACCGCTGTTCCTCGTCGATTATGGCAAGCCCCAGATCCTTGAAAACCACATTTTTCTGGATGATCTTATGGGTTCCTATAAGAATATCAATCCGTCCCTGCTTCAGCTTTTTTATTATCTCATCCTGCTGTTTCGGGGTTCTGTACCGTGAGAGCAGCTCTATGTTCACCGGAAAATGCTCAAATCTCCGCAGGGCAGTCTGATAATGCTGATACGCAAGGACGGTGGTGGGTGCAAGAATGGCGCACTGTTTTCCCGAAAGCACACATTTCATTGCGGCGCGGAGAGCTACTTCGGTTTTTCCGAAACCGACATCGCCGCAGAGAAGCCGTTCCATAGGACGGGCGCGCTCCATATCCGCCTTTATTTCGGCAATCGACTGAAGCTGATCGTCGGTTTCGGCGTAGGGAAAACGATCCTCAAAATCACGCTGCATTTCATCGTCTGGATAAAAAGCAAATCCCGAACTTTTTTCACGCTTCGCGTATAATGCGATAAGCTCGTGCGCCATATCCTTTACAGCGCTTTTTACCCTGTTTCTGGTTTTCTGCCAGTCTCCGGACGAGAGTTTATTCAGCTTAACGCCGGAATTATCACGGGGTCCGATATATTTTGATACCATATCAAGCTGTGTTACAGGTATATAGAGCTTATCCGTGCCGGCATACTGAATGGTTATATAGTCCTTTGTAACGCCGTCGAATTCAAGCTTGTTTATACCGATAAATCTGCCTATTCCGTGACCGGAATGCACCACAAGGTCACCCTCGGCAATATCGGAAAGGGAGCGTATTTCCTCGGCCTTGTTTTTCTTTTTCCGGCTCTTTCTCCGAGAGGAATTCATAGAGCGCCCCTGAGTTATAAGAACGGTTTTGTTTTCGGGATATTCAAAGCCGCCGCCGAAACTTCCTGCCATAAGGCATACCCGTCCGCTGGCAGGAACCGTATTATTGCCAAGAATATCGCAGGGTATCCCCTGTTCTTCAAGATCCTGCCGGATGATAGGGAGTGTTTTCTCGCTTCCGGCTGCAAGAATTATGCGCCAGCCGCGGTCACGGAACACAGTAAGATCATCCGAGAGCTGATTCATTTCACCGCTCCATGGCGCTGTCTGCATGGCCTCAAAGCTGACAAGCCGGCGGAAGTCTATGCGTTCTCCCCCCTGCATAAAGCTGCTCATATAGAGACAAACATACTTTTCCGCAATTTTCTGAATCTCCGGCAGACCGATAATGTATCCGTCCAATCCGCGGCAGAGCTGTCCGTCCTCAAGAAGAATTTTCATATCTTCACAGAAACGTGAGGATATTCCGGATGCGCTGTCCATAACTGCCGAATAATCGCTGAAAAGGACAGCCCCGTCAATATAGTCGAAAACGGTTTTCGCCTCGCCATAGACCAAAGGATAATACTTGACGCTGTGAGAAAGGATTTCCCCGGCACGGAGCCTGTTCACATCAGCTCCCAGGCGCTCTCTTATAAGCTCCGCACGTTTTCCCCTTGCTTTTTTGCAGAGAGCCTCGATTTTATCCGCCAGTTCTTCATTGCTGTAAAGCACCTCTCCGGCAGGCGACAGACCGATCTTTTCAAGGGGATCGGTACGCCGCTGGGTATCGGTTTCAAATTCTGATATGGAGTCTATTTCATCGCCGTAAAGTTCGATACGCACAGGCTTTTCGCATTGAACCGGAAAAATGTCCAGTATCGAGCCGCGAACGGAAAACTGAGACGCTCCCTCAACTTTCTCACAGCGAATATAGCCCAGACGTGAAAGTGCGCCGGCAGTTTTTCGCAGATCTATTTCCTGACCGACGCACAGTTCCATAGCCGAAGAAATAAGCGTCTCCGGAGGAATAACCGGCTGCATAACGGCTTCTACCGATGCGCAGAGAGTTCCGCATCCGCCGTGAAGGGCGCGGTCAAGAGCGGATATGCGCATATGCTCGTACTCGTGGTTTGAGCTGTCCACAGGAGTAAGAACAAGTTCCTTTGAGGGAAAAAGTACGGCTCTTTCACAGCCGCACATTGAGTTGACGTCGTCGCAGATTTTTTTTGCTTCCGCTTCGGTTCCGGTTATGACAAGATTGATCTTGCCGCTGTCCAGAGCTGTAATAAGCTGCGCCCTGTGTATATGGGAAAGACCCGTCACGGAGACGGGTGAGATTTTTTTATTTATTGCTTCCTCTATTATCTTAAAGCCGGAAAGCTCGCTGAATAGCTGTTTAAAAATGTTCATTAGTGTACTCCGATCAGCTGTTGTATTTGTTCATAGCCTCATCTGTTTTTCCCTGAACCATAAGTTCTGTGCAGCAGCAGGCGTTTTCGGCTGAGGTCTTCATTTTTTCTCCGTCCTCTTTGCCAAACTTCCCCAAAACCCATTTTGCAAGGTCATAGTCCGGATGAGGTTTTTGGCCCACACCCATTTTTATCCTCTGAAAATCGTCGCTGCCAGTCAGTTCGCATATGCTGCGAAGACCGTTATGACCGCCGTGGCTGCCCCTGCGGCGAATGCGGAGTTTTCCTGGATCGAGTGAAATATCGTCGCATATAACGATAAGCTGAGAAATATTCAGCTTATAAAATTCCAACGCCTGTACAATGCTTTCGCCGCTGTTGTTCATATATGTGGACGGCTTCAGCAGGAGACAGCGTTTTCCGCCTATAACGGCTTCTGCGGTTTTTCCTTTGAAGCGCATACGGTTGATATTCGCTCCTGCCTTTTCCGCAAGAGCGTCAAGAACTGCAAATCCGGCGTTGTGCCGCGTATTGTCGTATTCCATTCCGGGATTGCCCAGACCGGCTATTATGTATTCTATTTTACTCCCTGCGGAGGGCGAATTCTGTGAAATCCTGTCGAAGACATCAAAAATACTCATAATTTTTCTCCTGATTGATTTATTTTATATACTAAACGCTATTGCAAATTGCGCAATAGCTGTCGAGGGAATTATGCACATATCAAGGCGGAGAAAGAAAGCTTGCTGTCGCACGGTGACGGCGACAACGCAGTTATGTGCAGAATTTTCCGATAGATATGCGTGATTTGCAATAGCGTTTAGAATAATTATTATATCATAATTTTTTGCGAATTTCAAGTTAATGGGATATTTTAAAAATAACTTCTTGTAGGTTTGTCAATAACTTCTGCAAGATACAACTTTCAGGCTCTTAAAAAAATTTCAAAAAAAGCTTGATTTTTCCAAAAAACTGTGATATAATACTATAAAGATGATACTATTAAGCTAAAGACCGGAACATTCCGGTCTTTAGTTTATACTAAACACTATAGCAAATCGTCCAGTAGTTAATGAGACGACGACCTTGTTCATAGCAAAACATATAAGGAAAGCGTGCTGCTGCACGGCGGCGACGATAACGCAGCTATGCAAAAAACGGATGATTTTCTTTAGCGTTTAGAGCTCGTTCACATAAAATCAATATTTAGATTTTTGAGCATAATTTTGCCAAGGGCAAGGGTGTGGGTGTCCAGTGAACACCTCTGCGAAGCAGAAGCATTGACCGAGACGACTGTCGAGACTCAAGAATTCGCAGGAATGCTCTCGTATTGCAAGAATTTCTAACGCAGAAGTTGGCGAAATTTGCCGAAAAAAACAAATTGATCTTTATGTGAACACGCTCTGATATACATATTGAAAGGAGATATTCTTAGCCTATGAAATTCAAGAAATTTGGCGGCACTGAACAGAAGATATACAGCCTTATCAAACCGGTAACCGACGAACTGGGTTACTATCTCTGGGATGTATGCTACGAAAAAGAGGGCGCAATGTGGTATCTGCGCATCTTTATCGACCAGGACGAGGGGATTTCCATCAAGGACTGCGAGAGGGCAACTGCTCCCATAAACAAGCTTCTTGACGAAACCGATCCCATTTCTCAGAGCTATGTGCTTGAGGTTGGTTCGGCAGGTCTGGAAAGAGAACTTGTAAAAGAAGAGCACTTTGAGATATGCCGTGGAGATACAGTAAGGATCCGGTTTATCCGCGGAAACGAGGGAGAAAAGGAAATAACCGCCGTTCTTGCAGACGCCGGTAAGGATGGCGTCACCGTGGAAACGGAAAACGGCGAAGAAAAAAAATATCCCCTTTCCGATATAGCGTTTGTAAAGCTTTATATGGAATTTGAATAATTATATATACTGGAGGAATTAACAGAAATGAACAGGAATACCGACTTCTTCAAGGCTCTTGAATCCCTTGGAGAGGAAAACAGCGTTGAAACAGAGCTTCTTATAGAGAAAATAAAATCCGCAATGCTCAAGGCGGCAAGAAAGGCTTATCCCCACAGCGAAGAAAATATAAGAGTGGAGATCGATCCGGCTGCTAAAAAGTTTGAAATGTACATTGTTCAGGAAGTCATTGAGGACGATCTTATAGCTATTGACGAGAATGAGATCAATTTATCCGCTGCAAGAGCTATCGATCCAGCCGCTTATGTCGGCGGAACGATTCTCAAAGAAATTGATATTTCCAAGCTCGGAAGAATGGCGGCTCTTTCCGCAAAGCAGTCAATAAAGGGCGATCTGAGAGAGATTAACCGTGAGCAGATGCTCAGCCGCTTTGAATCAAAGGAGCATGAATGCATTACCGTTAAGGTATCTCAAATCGAGCCGGGCAGAGGTACGGTGACCGTGGATTATCAGGGTACGGAGCTTTACCTTTTCAGAAACGAGCAGATCCCCGGCGAGACTCTTGAAGAGGGAAAATCGGTAAAGGTTTACATCACAGGAATTGTCGGTAAAACAAAAAAGCCTATCGTCAAGATCTCCCGTACTCATAAGGATCTTGTCAAGCGCATTTTTGAACTTGAAGTCCCCGAAATTTACGACGGTACCGTTGAGGTAAAGTCTATTTCCCGCGAGGCAGGATCAAGAACAAAAATAGCAGTCTGGTCTAATGATCCCAACGTTGACGCTGTAGGCGCGTGTATCGGCGCAAAGCGTTCAAGGATCACGGCAGTGGTGAACGAGCTGAACGGCGAGAAGATAGATATTATCCCCTGGAGCGAAGTTATAGAGGAATTTATTGCCAGAGCTCTTGCACCGGCGGAGGTTCTTAAAACCGTGGTCATATCTCCGGAGGAAAAAACATGTACAGTTATCGTGCCAAATAATCAGCTTTCGCTTGCTATCGGCAACAAGGGACAGAACGCCAAGCTTGCGGCAAAGCTTACCGGCTTTAAAATTGATATTAAACCACAGTTTGATACTATTACTAATCAGGAAGCGGAGGAGCTTTCGCCGGATTATGTTGTTCCTGTAAAGGAAGAACCGGTGAACGAAGCTCTGGATGAATATTTTGAGATGGATCCCGGCGCGGCTGAAGAAGCTGCGGAGACGGTTGTTGAAGAACCGACGGAAACAGCTGAAAAAGAACTGGCAGAGACAGAGGACGCATCTCCGGAAATCGCTGTGGCAGAAGAAACAGAGCCGGATGAAGCCGAAACCGCACCCTTTGACGAAGCTGATGAAAACGGCGGGGAATAATATATGAAACCGAAAAAGATTCCCATGAGAATGTGCCTTGGATGCGGCGAAATGAAACCAAAAAAGGAGCTTATCCGCGCTGTGAAATCTCCGGATGGGGATATAAGCCTTGATTTTACCGGAAAAAAATCCGGCAGAGGAGCTTATATATGCCGCAGTACGGAATGCTTTGAAAAGGCTAGAAAAAGCAGAAAATTTGAAAAATCATTCTCGTGCAGGATTGACGAAAAAATTTACGGAGTGATGCTCGATGAACTTGGAAAAGAACAGGAAAACAGCTGATCTGCTTACCGTATGCTTCAAGGCCGGAAAGGCCGTGAGGGGCTTCGATCCGTCGGTTGAAGCTCTGAAAAACGGATCGGCACACTGTATTATAACTGCTTCTGATGCATCTGCAAAAACCATTAAGGAAACTGAATTCTACTGTGGCAAATACGGAGCGGTTCACCTTGCTTCCGGGCTTTCCAAGGATGAAATAAGACGGCTTTCAGGAAAAGCGGCGGCGGTTATCGCAGTCTGTGACAGAGGCTTTTCCGAGGGGTTCGCAAAAATTCTCAGATAATCACAGATTCTGTGTTGACATATATACAATAATACAATTGAATATCGTTGATGTCGCAGATATTGCGGCAGGACAAATGGAGGTACTATAGCCTATGGCAAAAAAGATAAAATTAAGCGACGCTGCGAAGGATCTCAGCGTTTCATCACAGGAGATTATTAATTATTTTTCAGAAAAGGGAGATACTAAGAAGAAATCCGGATCAGCGTTAAGCGAAAACGATATGAATCTTCTTCTGGAACACTACACAAAGCTCCGCGAGGTAAGTTCGTTTGACGAATATTTTGCTTCAAGAAATGATCCAAGACCGGCAAGAAAGACAGAGCGTGAAGCCGATGAGAAAAAGCCGGTGCAGGTGAAAAAAGCCAAAAAAAATCCGGAGACTTTAAAATCTGATGAAAAGAAGACCGAGGTTAAGGCTCCTGTTAAAACAGCAGAGAAAAAGACTGAGGTTAAGGCTCCCGTTAAGACAGCAGAGAAAAAGACCGAGGTTAAGGCTCCCGTTAAAACGGCAGAGAAAAAGTCTGAGGTCAAGGCTCCTGTTAAAGCAGCAGAGAAAAAGTCTGAGATCAAGGCTCCTGTTAAATCAACTGAGAAAAAAGCCGAAGTCAAGGCTCCTGTTAAATCAACTGAGAAAAAGGCTGAAGTTAAAACTCCAGTTAAGACGGAAGAAAAGAAACCGGAGCACAAAAAGAGAAGCGATAAGAAAGATAAGCCGCAGGCAAAGGCTCAGGACAGAGGCGAAAGAACAAAGTTCAACGCTGCATTCAGTTCTGAGACGGCTCAGACTTCTACTCAGAGAAGAACGGTTGATACAAGAGGCAGTTACATCGACCTCGACAAGTATAACGAGCGTTATGACCAGATGGCTTCCGGAAACAATAAAAAACACGGCGGAGACAATTATTCCTCAAAAAAGCAGAAAATAAACCAGAAGTCTGCTCAGAGAAACCGTCAGCAGTTCTCCAGAAAAGAGACAGAGGCAGAAAAACTCAAGAGGCTGGAACTGGAACGTGCAAGAAAGCAGCAGCTTAAAGTCCTCATCCCCGATTCCATTACCGTGGGGGAACTTTCCACACGTCTCAAGGTAACGGCTACAGATGTAATCAAAAAGCTCATGGGGCTTGGCGTTATGGCGTCTATCAACCAGGAAATCGACTTTGACACCGCCTCCCTCGTTGCCGAGGAGCTTGGAGCAAAGGTTGAAAAAGAGGTTATCGTTACCATTGAAGAGCGTCTTATCGACGACAGTGACGATGACGATACAAACCTTGAACCCAGATGTCCTGTAGTTGTTGTAATGGGTCACGTCGATCACGGAAAAACTTCTATTCTCGACCGTATAAGGGACGCTCACGTTGCAGCCGGCGAGGCTGGTGGAATTACGCAGCACATAGGCGCATATCAGGTAAATATCAACGGACAGGACATTACTTTCCTCGATACTCCCGGCCATGAGGCCTTTACATCTATGCGTGCAAGAGGAGCTAATATCACCGATATTGCAATTCTTGTTGTTGCTGCCGACGACGGAATCATGCCCCAGACAGTTGAGTCTATAAATCATGCGAAGGCTGCCGGAGTATCCATTATCGTTGCTATCAACAAAATGGATAAAGAGGGCGCAAATCCCGACAGAATCAAGGAAGAACTTACAAAGTACGATATTCTCTGCGAGGATTGGGGCGGAGACGTTATCTGCGTTCCTGTTTCCGCAAAGACGGGAGAGGGCATCGACGAACTTCTGGAAAATGTTCTTCTCGTTGCCGAGATCAAGGAGCTTAAAGCAAATCCTGAACGTCTGGCAAAGGGAACCGTTATTGAAGCGCGTCTTGACAAGGGCAGAGGTCCGATCGCTACGCTTCTCGTTCAGAACGGTACTCTCAGGCAGGGCGATGTGCTTATTGCAGGTACGGCTGTGGGAAGAGTCCGCGTGATGACAAACGACAAGGGCAGAACTGTCAAATCCGCAGGTCCGTCGGTACCTGTTGAGATCACCGGTCTTGCCGATGTTCCCAGCGCCGGCGATATATTCAACGCCGTTGAGGACGAGAGACTGGCAAGAGAGCTTGTTGAAAAGAGAAAGCACGAGGCAAAGCAGGAACAGTTCAATTCGTACAGAAAAGTTACTCTCGATAATCTGTTCAGTCAGATCGCAGAGGGCGATATAAAGGAACTTCCCGTTATCGTCAAGGCGGACGTACAAGGCTCTGTGGAGGCTGTAAAGCAGTCTCTTGAAAAACTCTCTAACGACGAAGTAAGAGTAAGGGTAATTCACGGAGCTGTCGGCGCAGTAAAGGAAAGCGACGTTATGCTTGCAAATGCATCTAATGCCATTATTGTCGGATTTAATGTAAGACCTGATCCCGTTGCCGCTGAAAATGCCGCAAGAGACGGCGTTGATATTCGTCTTTACAGAATTATCTACGACGCTATCGAAGAGATCTCTACCGCTATGAAGGGAATGCTTGCGCCTAAGTTCAGAGATGTTGAGCTTGGACGTGTAGAAGTCCGCCAGGTATACAAAATCTCTAATGTAGGAATGGTAGCAGGAAGCTATGTCCTCAGCGGAAAGGCTCAGAGAGGATGCCAGGTGCGTGTTGTGAGGGACGGTATTATCATTGCAGACGACAAGATAGCCGGACTTAAGCGTTTTAAGGATGACGCAAAGGAAGTTGCAGAAGGATATGAATGCGGTATCAGCCTTGAAAAGTTCAGCGACGTAAAAGAAGGGGACATTTTTGAGACATACTTTGTAGAGGAATACCGGGAGGACTAAAAGCCGGCGGAAATACGGCGCAAAGGGGGGCATACTAATGAAATATAACAGAATGAGCACAGCCGATATGCTTCAATACTGTGAAGAAGCGCTGGCATGGGAAGATTTCGGTCCTGTTGACATTTACTTTTTTGAATCGGTAAAGAGGATCCTTCTTGGTCAGTGCAGCGCAGCAGAAGAGCAGGAGGACGCTTACGATGACCTTATGGGAATAGAGCGCCCTGTAAGTGACAAGGAGCTTGAACCCGAATATCATAAGTACGCAGACATTTATTATAATGAGGAAGGGGACGACGAGATTCCCGATTACAGTATAAGCGCGGAAGATGTGGCTTTTTCCGATGATCTGTTCGGAAACGGCTTCTTTGAAGCTCCTGCCGGAGACGATAAACCGGAGCATACCCTGAATAACGATAGAATTCCAGCTTCACAAGATACCGGGCGCGTCTTTTCCGCACCTTTTGCCGCCGGAACGGATGAAAATTCCTGCCAACAGCAGAATCAGCCCGAAGTTCCATGCACTGTTCCTGCAAAGACAGATTCCGTGGAGAACAGCAGTGAGAATAGTGAAGAAAAAACTGACGCCGGTAAGGGATTTATTGTAAACCTCTGAAAGATATGAAAGGATATTATGCCGAATTTTAAAGGAAGCCGAATGGCTGAAGATATAAAAAGAGAAATGACAGCGATTCTTCGGGAGCTTAAAGATCCTAGAATCGACAAAATGCTGACGGTCGTGCGAACGGAGCTTTCCGGCGATATGTCAAGCTGCAAAATATACGTTTCCAGCTTTGATGGAATAGAAAGGGCGCAGGAATCGGTAAAAGGACTTAAAAGCGCCTCCGGTTTTATACGCAGAGAGCTTTTTCACAGACTCAAAATGCGCAAGTCGCCAGAGCTTACTTTCATTGCAGACAACTCTATCGAAAGAAGCGCTGAAATCAGCAGAAAACTCAGCGAACTGTAATACGGAGGTGATTTTATGCGGATTGGTTATAAAGAAGCGGCGGAATTCCTGAAAAACTGCGATAATGTATATATTCTTACTCATCAAAGTCCCGACGGCGACTGTATCGGAACCGGTTTTGCTCTCCATGATATACTCGGAAGAATGGGAAAAAGGAGCGCAGTTCTCTGTTCCGACCCTTTTCCGAAAAAGTTTAGCTATATAACCGATACAGACAATGTTCCGGACTTTGAGCCCGATACCGTTATTGCTGTAGACGTAGCCGATATTAAGCTGCTTGGCAGGTATGAGGAGATTTATGGCAAAAGAATCGACCTGTGCATCGATCATCATATCTCCAACACCGGATATGCGGCAAAAACTCTTCTCGGAACGGAAAGCGCGGCTGCCTGCGAGGTACTTTACCGTCTGATATGCGCTATGGAGGAGGAGCTTTCGGACTACGGGGCAGCATGCATATATACCGGTCTGGCTACGGATACGGGCTGTTTTAAGTATGAAAATACAAGTGCGGAAACTCATGAGATCGTCTCCGAGCTTATGCGCAGTCATAAGCTTAACTACGCCCGGATAAACCGGGAAATGTTTGATATAAAAACAAAGGGCATGCTGAAAATGGAAAGCGCAGTTATCGACGTTATGGAGTATTATCTTGACAACAGGCTCACTATGGTATGCATTACAAAAGAGATGCTTGGCCGTCTGGGCGTTGATTTTAACGAGCTGGACGGCTGCGCATCGCTGCCGCTTAAAGTTGAGGGAGTAGAGGTAGGAATCACTATAAAGGAAAAGTCTGACGGAGAATATAAAATATCCATGCGCTCTACAGGAGACATTAACGTATCGGCTGTCTGCCAGACGCTGGGCGGAGGCGGCCACGAAAAAGCTGCCGGATGCGCCCTGACAGGGAACCTGAGGGATGTAAAGAAAATCCTTGTGGAAGCCGTAGGAAAGGCAATGCCATGAACGGTATCCTGTGCGTGAACAAGCCATGTGATTTCACATCATTTGACGTTATTGCAAAGCTTCGCGGAATATTGCAGATAAGACGTCTCGGACACGGCGGTACTCTCGATCCCATGGCTACCGGAGTTCTGCCGGTTTTTGTAGGAACTGCCACCAAGGCCTGCGATATAATGCCGGATACGGATAAAAGCTATCTCGCCGGATTCAGATTTGGTGAAATCTCGGACACTCAGGATATTACGGGAAAAATTCTGTCTGTTTCCGATAAGGCTGTGAGCCGCGGAGAACTTGAAGCCGTAATCCCCAAATTCACCGGACGTATCATGCAGCTTCCTCCTATGTACTCTGCGGTTCAGGTGGGAGGAAAGCGTCTCTACGATCTGGCAAGACAAGGAATAGAAGTTGAACGTACGCCCCGTGAAACAGAAATAAAAAGTCTGCGTATCACAGAATACAGCGCCGAAATCCGTGAGGGAACTATGGAAGTTCACTGCGGAAAGGGTACTTATATCCGAACTATCATTCACGACATCGGAGAAAAATTGGGCTGCGGAGGAATTATGACGTCCCTTATCCGTACAGGCTCCGGCGGATTTAACTGTAATGACTGCTATACCCTGGAGGAAATTCAGAAAGCAAGGGACGATGGAAGAATAGAGGAGCTTATCATCCCCGTTGAGCGGATATTCGATTCGCTGCCAAAGCTGCGCCTTAATCCGGTACAGACCAGGATGTACCGCTGCGGCGTTAAGCTTGATACAAACAGGATAAATAACATTCGCCCCAATGCAGACAGATACAGCGTTTACAGCGCTGACAAATGCTTTATCGGCACCGCCGTCATCGACCGTGACGCCGGAGAGCTTCGTGTGGAAAAAAATTTTAACTGAGGTGAAACTATGCGGAGAAGAAAAAAATCCGTTGCTCTGGGTATATTCGACGGTGTTCACCTTGGTCACAGAGCGGTCATGAAACTAACAGAGGACAGCAAGTTTTCTGCTGTTTTCACATTTAATAATACATCCCTCCATACAAAGCAGGGGCGGGTTATCGAATATATCTACACCGATGAACAAAAATCAGCTATTATAAAATCTCTGGGAATCAGAAAGATATTCAGCGAGAATTTTTCAGATATACGAGATATGAGCGGCAGTGAATTTGCAGAAAATATCATTGCCGGAAAGCTGAATGCTGCTTCTGTAGCCTGCGGCAGGGATTTTCGTTTTGGCAGAGATGCTTCCTGCGGTATAAATGAGCTTGCTGCTCTGGGCAGAAAATACGGTTTTGAGGTGCGTGTATCAGAGGATGTTCTTTACGGTGGAAAGGCTGTTTCCTCCGGCAGGATACGCAGTCTGCTCAGTGAGGGCGATGTGACAGAGGCGGCAGAGCTGCTGGGCAGATCGTATATGATCTCCGGCAGGATAGTCCATGGCAGACAGATCGGCAGGACACTTGACTTTCCCACAGTGAACCAGCTTTTTTATGATGGACAGCTTGTGCCGAAATTCGGGGTGTACGCTTCGTCGGTACTGATTGGAAGATGGCATTATGAATCGGTGACGAATATAGGCGTGAAACCGACTATAGGCGGAGATTCTTCCCCTCTGGCAGAGACTCATATTATTGGATTTACGGGTGATCTGTACGGCAGAGAACTTAACGTTGAACTGCGTGGATTTATACGTCCGGAGATGAAATTTAATTCCTTGGAAGAGCTTAAAGAGCAGATCTCAAAAGATATATCATATAGTTTATTGAGCAATAAATAAATATTCAGAAAAATTCAGAGTATTTTCACTGTGTTTTCACAATGTGGAGATACTATTAATATATATCATAAGAAAAATTAAGGAGGAAACCTAATGATAGAGGTTAAAAACCTTACGAAAAGATACGGTGACAAGCTTGCTGTAAACGATATAAGCTTTACGGTCGAAAAGGGAGAGATTCTGGGATTCCTCGGCCCCAACGGAGCCGGAAAATCTACGACTATGAATATGCTTACGGGATATATTTCGTCAACGTCTGGACATATCCTTATAAACGGAAAGGATATTCTTGAACAGCCTAAGGAGGCAAAAGCAAATATCGGCTATCTGCCGGAGATACCGCCTCTTTATTTTGATATGACAGTTGACGCATATCTCAATTTTATGTTTGACCTGAAAAAGTGCAAACTTCCGAGAAGAGCGCATCTTGAAGATGTATGCGGTCTATGCAAGATAACGGACGTTCGGAAACGGGTTATCAGAAATCTTTCAAAGGGCTACAAGCAGAGAGTAGGTCTGGCGCAGGCGCTTATAAATAATCCGCCGGTGCTTATTCTTGACGAGCCTACCGTAGGTCTTGACCCCAATCAGATAATTGAGATAAGATCGCTGATAAAAAAGCTGGGCAAGAAGCATACGGTTATCCTTTCATCCCATATACTGCCTGAAATTCAGGCTGTATGCGACAGGATAATCATTATCAATAAAGGAACAGTGGCCGCTGACGGCACAGCCGATGAAATTGCAAAAAATATCACCAACGAGCACAAGATGACGCTCCGCATCGAGGGTGAAACGCATACTTCTGCGGATAAAGAGAAGATCACATCCGTTCTGCGCAGTATAAACGGCGTAAAATACGTTCGTGCCGATATGGAGCGTGAAAAAGGAATTTATGATTACGATATTGAAACAGACGGCAAGACCGACGTTCGCCGTGAGATAAATAAAGTATGCCGGGAAAATGACTGGAATATCATGATGCTTCAGTTGTCCGACCTGACCCTTGAGGACATCTTCCTTAAAATAACAATGGGCGAGCATATTGATCTGAACAATGAAAAAAAGGAAAAGAAGCCGCGTCCCAGAATAAATCTTGTAACTAATAACAGCAGCGAAGACGACGCTTCCGATGAGAAAAAGTCCGAAGAATCAAAACCGGACGAAGCGGAATCGGCAGGAGGTGAAAAATAATGGGTGCTATATACAGACGTGAAATGAGTTCGTTTTTTACATCCGGTCTTGGATATGTTTTTCTTACCGTATTCTACGCCTTTTCCGGATATTACTTCTATACCGATGTAATTGAGTCGGGAATATCGGACACTTCTCCGATGTTTGCAAGTATGTTCATTATGTTCATTTTCCTTATCCCCGTTCTCACCATGAGACTGCTGAGCGAGGAAAAGAAAAACAGGACGGATCAGGGGCTGCTTACGGCTCCTATAAACCTGTGGGAAATTGTTCTGGGAAAATATCTGGCTGCATTCACTCTCTTTGTGATCGCAGAATGCATTATTTTCGTCTACGCTCTTATACTAAAATATCTTGGCAGCGTTGTATGGGCGTCGCTTATCGGCAACTTTACCGCTATGCTTTTTCTGGGAGCCGCGTTTATTGCAATAGGCGTTTTCGTATCCTCTCTTACCGAAAATCAAATGGCTGCCGCTGTTGTAAGCTTTGTGGTAATGCTGATATTCTACTTCTTTGACGAAACGCTGCTTATCAGGGTATCTAACAATAAGATCCATGATTTTCTGACGGCTCTGTCTTTCCGTACAAGATATTTTGAATTTACCAAAGGCGTTTTCAGTATGTCAAGTATTCTTTTCTTCCTGAGCACGGCGTTTCTCTTTAATTTCTTTACCGTAAGAGTTATGGAGAAGAGACGCTGGAGCTGATAACAAATGAAAGGAAGGTATGATATATCATGAAGAAAAAAGAAATCACAGACGAAACAAAAGTGCATGATTCCGCCGAAGACGCCGCCAAAAAGGCAGGCGGAATAAAGAAAATAAAATACGGTTCAATGTCCGTTATCACCATAATAATCGTTGTGGCTATCGTGGCAGTGATAAATATTATGGCTGGCGAAATGGAAAAGCGCCGTCCAATGAAAATTGATCTGACCGGCGACAAAAGATACGACCTCAGCGGTGAAACTATAGACGTTCTCAAAAATCTGGACAAGGATGTTGATATTCTTGTGACTATGCCGAAAAGTTCCTTTGATACCTTATCAGAGCTCTATTCCAATAACTGGAGTTATCAGCTGCGTATGATGAATCAGTATTACGGAACCAATTACAATGAAAGTATTGACGTGCCTTACGATATGATCCCTGTTATCCTTGAAAAATACGAAATGTACTCAAGACAGGGAGACGGCAAGGGCAGCGTTACCGTAAAATATGTCGATCTCAGCGTCGACCCCGATTCCATTAATAAATATCAGGCTAATTACAGCGGCGGAGAGATCACCAAGGAAAACATAGTAATCTCTTCCGGCGATAACGTAAGAGTTCTTTCTGCTGATAATATAGTCGGAATGCTTGCCGTTGACGAGGCCGCGATGAAGAACAATACTTTCGCTCTTGTTTTTGCCGGAGAAAGCAGGCTTACATCCGATATTATGAACGTTGTGGATACAAATATTATCAAAACCGCTTTCATTAATACGGCTAACGGACAAAATATCTACAGCACAGACGACGCTGCAAAAGCAGCCTCGATAAAAGACGAGCTTCTCAGCAAAAACGGCTATGAATGCACGGACATAGATATTATAAAGGACAGTCTCGATACCGAAAAATACGATATGCTCGTTCTTCCTATGCCGATGAACGATCTTACAAACGAAAGCATAGAAAAAATTCAGGACTTTCTCTACAACAACGAAAAATACGGCAAGAATCTTGTGTATATCCCCAGCCTGACGAATATTGATTCGCCTAATCTCGACGAATTTCTTTCCGACTGGAGTCTGGAGATAGAAAAAAGAGGAATTGTGGACGAAACATATTATATGGGCAGCGATCCGCGCAATATCATGCTTTTTGTGGGCGACAAGGATTCTGTGGGCACTCTTCCCAACGATTCTCTGCCGATACTTGCCCCTATGACGAGATCAATTTTGCTCCTCAACAAGAACAACCAGAATAAGACCACGCCCGTTCTCGCATCGTCTCCCCAGGCTTACACCATTTCTATAGCAGAAGGAACTGAAAACGATGTAACTATGGGGCAGAGGCTTGGCGCGGCTATATCTAAAAGAAGCATTCAGGATACTGTTGACCAGTACAACGTACTTTCAAGCCGTGTTATCGTGTTTGGCAGCAGCGATATGTTCAAAAAGGAGTATATCCAGCAGACAGGAACCTACAACAACGCCAACGCCGTCGTTAATATCCTGAATATCGCCAACGACAAAGAAGTACAGGCTGTTATACCGGAAAAATCTATTCAGCAGAATTATATTGCTCCTTCACCCGCTGAATCAAAGGTGATAAAGATCGTAATAATCGCCGTTTCCGCAGCCGTTGCGCTGGCTGGTCTTGCCGTACTCATAAGGAGAAGAAACCGATGAAAAAAGAGGTTAAAGGAATAATCGCTCTGGGCAGCGTGCTTGCAGTGCTTGGAGGAGGTCTGGCTGCGATGAAGCTTACGGATAAGTCCGGAAACGATAATTCCGACAGCGGCAGTCAGCCAGCATCGGAGGAAGCAACAGCAGCGGAAGGCAGCGGTGTTGTGCTTGTTGCCGACGATGGAACGGAAAAGAGTGCGGTCGCAAAGGTCCATGTTAAGAACCGCAGCGATGAATACGATGTTATTATGACCGAGCATCCTTCGGGAGAAACAGCAGCAAAGTACAATATCAAGGGCTGCGAAGAGCTTAATATGGAAACAGGGATGATCGCAACCATTGTCAATAATGTGAATGGACTTGAATCTGCCGGAATTATTGCTGAAAACTGTAACGATTTTTCAAAATACGGCCTTGACGATCCGGAAATTTCTGCCGAGATGACGTTCGAATCGGGAAAAACGGTTAAATATTATGTGGGAATTAAAAACCCTGGAAATACCGCAACCTCATATTTCAGGGTAGAGGGAAGCAGCGCTGTATATCTTGTTGAAAACAGCCGTTTTTCCAATTACAGCAAGTCCGTTAAGGATTTTATAAACAAAACTCTGCTCGAATCGCCGCCGGATGACGAAATGCCCATAGTTGGAACGCTGACGCTGGAAAGAGAAGATCTTGATTACAGGATAGTTCTTGAATCAAACGAAACGACCTCGGACAGCAATGCGGGAGGAACGTTTGCTACACACGAAATGGTCGAGCCGATAAAAGCATATCTTTCGGTTGAGCAGTCCTCTAAAATCACCCACGGAATGTTCGGACTGACAGCCGACGATATTTACTCCTACCTCTGTACCGATACTGACAAGAAAAATGCCGGTCTTGACAAGCCGTTCTGTCGCACAGAAATGAAATGCGACGACGGAAACGACTACGTTCTGCTGTTTAGCAAAATGCAGTCAAATGAGGATGACGGACAATTCTGCTATGCAATGTTTGAAGACGGCAATGTAATCTATACTTTGTCCGAGGAAAAGGCGGTATGGTCAACGGTAAAGCCCGTAGATATTGCTTCGCCCAGAATAGTCGGCAGCACTGTATGGAATCTCACCGAGCTTTCCATTAAGCTCGGCACGGGAGAGTCAAAGCAGTTTATACTCGCTCCCATCGACCCGAACGGCGAAAACAACAGCTCTGAAGATTTTACAGCCACTCTTAACGGCAATGACATAGATTACGAGCGTTTCAGACTTTTCTATAAATACGTTCTGGACGCAGATGCAGAAGATTTGGCGTTTAATGAAAAGCTTTCCGGAGCTCCCCCCCTTGTTGAGATCAGCTATTCGGACGGTTATCTTAACACAACGCAGAAGGTCGCTTTTTACGAGTATTCTCCGCTGACCGTTCTGATTACTGTGGACGGGGAATGCAGATTTTTTGGAAGCCGAACGTATGTTGATAATCTTATTGAAAATATAAAAAGACTTGAAACAGGAGAAGAATTTCTCTCAACATGGAAATAATATTTTTGACGGAGGTAAATGTAATAATGAACGAAAAATTTTTAATGTATAAGGGGTATCCGCTGGTGAGAAAAGGCAGCGAACTTTACTATGGATATATGGCAGACCCCTATGTAATATGGATCCAGATTCTTGCCGTCAGGGATGTGGATAATATAAAAACCGCTTCAAAGGTGAGAGTTATCCAGATGTCTACAGAGACATCCGACCCTATGAAAGCTTTTGTAAAGAATACTGAAAAAGAATGCGGTCTTTACGAGGCTCTTGACATTGCCAACGTCTGGCTTGAAAAGGCTCTTGCCGTAAAGTGATGAATAATATCAGAGCGCATTAATATAAACTTTATATGATACGCTCTGATCGTTGATAAAACCATATTTTCAATAGTGTTTTTTTAAGGAGAGTCCAATTAAAAATTGTTTTTTTCCACAAGCTGAAACTCCGCCGTTTTATCGGCGGAGTTTCTTGTTATCTTCTGTTAAGGAGTTTTTTAGCGGTTTCAAGGAGGGATCTATAGTTACTCCAGATAACGAAAGCGAACAGCGCAAGGATCCAGAGAACATATAGTGCAGGCTTTGAAATTATAATCCAGCACATAAGGATCAGGGCGATAGTATTAAACAGCGAATTGATACTGTTCCAGCGGAAAGGAACGTAATATCTTGCATCTATCATTCTTGCCCAAAAGCAAAGATAATAACTAAGGAATGTGGCGATTGAAGCTCCTTGGATTCCCCATTCAGGAATGAGGAAAAAGTTGAGAACAATATTTGTCATACTAGCGGCAAAGCTTGTCCAGAAAGAATTTTTTGTATGTTTGGTAGCTGTATATATACTGCTGAGAAACTGATCAAGACACATGAACAGCGCGGCAATGACAAGAACCGGCGTATAAATATAGACGCTGCCATATTCACCGAAGTTCTTAGTGCTTACAAAAAAAGGCGTAACAATGTGTACTCCGGCAATCAAACAGGCAGAGGCAATAAAAAGCAGAGCCTCGTAGGCACCGTAAACCTTTTCGTAGAACTTACTTCTGTCCTTGGAATCGTTTTCCATGATTGCCGACATATTCCATGCCTGAAAAAAGATCGTGGAAACCATTGATATAAGGTTGGGAATCTTTGTTGCATAGCCGTAGATTCCGGCTGCACCCTGTCCGAGTGCGACCTTGTCGCTGTGCATGTAACGTATAAAAAGCCGGTCGGAAAATCCGGTAATAACCCACATAACGACTGTGGGAATCAGCGGAACAGCAAAACGCATCATACTGGAAGCGAGCTTTTTATTGTAATAACGGATGTTCAGATTTGTGTGGAGTCTTGCCACAACAAACAGAAATACCGCAGAGCAGAAATCGGAAAGGATTACTGCAAGCATGAACCCCTTGACTCCCCAATGGAAGTTGGAGATAAATATGATGTTGAAAATGAAAAGCGTCAAAGTAGCAAGGATTCCGTCCAGAGAAAAAAGCTTAACCATGCCCTTTGCCCGGACAAACTGCGAACACAGCGATCTGAAAGCAGAGGTGCAGACATATATCAGCAGCAGTATGGTGTAGCCGTCAATGAAATCGAGGATGGAAATAAGCTTCAGCAGCGGTGAGACAATCAACATCAGCAGCAGACCGGCGCTGTTGAGTACACTGGCGGTGGTAAAGACCTGCCCCTTGTCGTACTTGTTATCCAGACCATAGCGTATTATTGCCTCGGTCATTGAGAATGTGAAGATCGGCAACAGGAAATTGGCGGTAATTTCAAGAAGCTCCTTGGTGCTGCTGTCCGCAGGACTAATATTATTCGTATATAGCCTGGTAAGAAGAATTACAAGGAATTTTGAACCAAAGCTTCCTATGGCAAAGATCATAGTATTGAACGCAAGCTTTTTATATTTATCCATTTTGTTTATCACGCTCCTATTTTACCATTATATCACATTTAAATGAATTTGTCACCTTTTTTTGAGATTTAATTACCAGAAACAGCATTTATTTATTAAAGATAAAAATTGTTCTAACCAGGATTTGATAAAACCTTTGCATAAATCATCTGCATTTTGTATTCTCATACATGCGGACATGGGCTGCTGTGCCGTTAAATAACAAATGCAGTGTTAAAACTTGCATGAAATGAGGCTGCCTGAACCGATCAGGATACCCTGCGCAGCAGAAGCAACGGTCGAAATGGCAGCCGAGACCCGCACCGCCGGTAAGTTTGTAGGAAATGACAAAAAATTGCCTCTATATATGTTAAAGTGCAAGAAATTTGAAAAATCATTGCAAAAAGACGTGACATTTTAAAAAGCTTGTGATATAATAATTATGAACAAATATAACTGAAAGGAATTTAAAGTTATGGACAGCAACAATTCACAGCGGCCGAGAAAAAGAATATCAAAAGAAACAGCAAGAAAAAGGCAACTTGCCGCACTTTTTGCGATAGCATTTCTGGTGCTGATTTTTATTATACTTATAGCAAAAGGCTGCTCAAAAGACAAGTCAAAGGGCAGCAGCAAAAGCAGCGATACAAAGCCGAAGACTACTACTGTTGCCACTACGGCGCCTTTGGATCAGCCTATAACTACCGTTCCCCCAAGCACAGAACCTCCGACAGCCCCTGTAAATACAAGCGGTTTTAAGCTTGACAGGTACAGCGTATACCTTAATGTCGGACAGTCTGAGATGCCTCTGGTCAAGGAATATCCGGCAGGTTCTTCCGAGGCGGATGAAAAGTGGTCATCAGATAACGAGAACATAGCAACTGTTGACTGGCAGGGAAATATTACTGCCGTAGCTCCCGGAACATGCTATATTACGCTGAAGTCTGCTGTGGATGAAACTCAGGAAGTTCAGATCAAGGTGACTGTTGCAGACAGCAGTACAAATACAGCGACAACAGAACCGACAACGACAGCAGCACAGGATCAGTCGGTGTATTAATATGTAATATGAAACAAAAAGAAAAGAGCAGTCTCATTTTTCGGGAGCTGCTCTTTTTAATTTATTCTTCCGTAAGCTCTGACGTCAGCTTTTTCACTCTGCAAAGCTCAATACGGTGATGCTTTACCTCAATTACATCTATAGTCAGACCGTCAGCTTCAAGTGAAACCTGCGTTCCGTTTGCAGGTATTTCCCCAAGCATGGCGATAACATATCCGCCAAATGTGTCATATTTGTCTGCCGGAAGAACCGTGTCAAGCTCGTCGCATACCTCGCTGAGAGCAGTAATTCCCGGAACGTTCCATATTCCGTCTCCAGTTTCTTCAAGTCTGGCGGTGGTCAAATCAGATTCGTCATCGGCAAAATCGCCCACAAGCTCCTCTACAAGATCAGTAATAGTGACAATGCCGCTCATGCCGCCGTATTCATCGACCACAACGGCAAAATGATCCGCTCCGGACTGCTTCATCGCTTCAAAAAGCCTGTCGGCTTTCATATTTTCATGAACGAAATAAGGCTCACGGACGGCATTTTCCATGATATTCTCAAGACTTTTGTTTTCAAGCCGAAAGTAATCCTTTGCGTCAAGAACGCCGATAATATTATCCACATTTTCGCCGCATACAGGAAATACTGAGTGCCGTGTCCGGTGAATAGTCTCCTCCCAGACCTCTATAGGATCACTGCTCCAAAGGACGCTTACATCCGTTCTGTGAGTGCATACCTGATCTGCGGTAAGATCGTCAAAGGCAAAAACATTTTTAATAATCCTATTTTCGTCCTCGTCGATAGTTCCGTTTTCCGCACCTGCATCGGACATCATGAGGATCTCCTCTTCGGTAACGGCATTTTCACCGCTGTCCGGATCAATTCCTGCAAGGCGCAGTATACCTCCGGAAAGAAGCCTGCTGAGACAGACGAAGGGCGTAAAGATCCTGGAAACAAGAGCTATAAAGCCACTCATGCGCAGCGCAAGATTTTCCGGATTCTTCTTTACAAGTCTTTTAGGAATAAGTTCTCCGATAACCACCGTGAAATAGAGCGTCACAGCCGATACTGCCGCAGCGGACACATAAAGAACGCACCTGAAAGGCAAATCAAGTCCTGTTTTAAGTATGAGCGAGGTCAGCGGTTCCGAAAAGCTGAGAACTGCAAAAGCTGCTCCAAGAAATCCTGTGAACAGTATAGCGGCGTGAATAGACGCCATAAACCGTGAGGGACTTTCAACAAGCTTTTTCAGCCGGCAGGCTTTTTTTCCTCCGCTTGCCGCCAACTTGTCGAGATTATTATCATTGACCGAAATGATCGCCGTTTCAGCAAAAGTAAAAACGGCGTAAAGCGCTAAAAAAACTATTTGCAGAATAATTTCCGCAGCCATTTTAAATCCTCCGTTACTTTAAATTTAATTGCACAGGAAAATGTGCGGAAGTAATTTTCCGCGCATATCCCTGAATAATAATCAAAAATTTTAATATCAGCAAAAAAACCTAACACAGCCGATAGAGCCTGCTGCTGAAAGCAACGGGGACAGACAGATTTTTATTGTTACTGCCGTCAGGACCTGAGTCCATGAAAAAATTCACCTCCGGATTTGTCTGTTGTTTTTTGGAATTGGTATAAAAAGCATAACGCGTCAAATACGCTTATTTTTCTCTTGTAAATACGGCATCCTCTTTCCCGTTCTCGTCGAACATTGTGAGCTTATTACCGTCAATGACTGCTTCGTTTGTCTCGCCCATAGCCGTAACAGTGTATTTATTGTCGCCATTAGCGGTATATGTGCCCATACCATCAATAATCATATAGGTAGTTTTTCCGTCAACTTTAAAAGACATACCGCTGCCTTCTGCACCAAACTGCGACGCCATCATATCCACAAACATACCGCCTGTAATCTCGTATGTTCCGTCATAGTTATCAGCGCTGCCCTTTTCGGTTTTTTTGAGTGTAAGAAGTTCCTGTCCCTCAGCGTTTAAAGTAAAGTTTTCGCCGTCAAATTCAGCATACTGTGTAAAATCCTCGCCGCCGAATACTACCTTACCTCCGTCGAACTGTATAAGCTCCGAGAGATCGCCTTTCATGGAAATACCGCCATTCTCGTCAAAAGTTACAAAGCCGTCCTCTTCTGGATTCTCTCCTATCCATGTGCCCACGATAGGGTCGGTCTGTTTCTCGTCATCAGACTGAGACGTACCGCTGCCCTTCTTGCCGCCCTCGCTGTCTGAATCGTCAGATTTTCCGCATGAAGCTGCTGTGCAGACAATCATCATGCATCCCATTAATAAAGCCATAAGTTTTTTCATTTTAATTTCCTCCTGTTAATTTCCTGTGAGAATCTGACCATAGTAGGATATGTGTGCAGACTCCTATATGAACAGATTTTGAATATTATATTAACTTCGCCGCCCTCGTCATATATTGCGAGAGTGTCGGCGTCAATATCTTCCCTATTATGATCATCATACAGCCGACAAAAATCGCTGTAAGTTTTTTCATATAAATCCTTCGATAATCATTTTAGTTTTGAGCGTGTAAGAATTGAAGTGCCGCCCAAGGGATAGTAGAGAATCAGCTTATCGCCGGAAACGGAATAAGATATATTACCATCCGCACCGCCGAGTATGCTTCCCGTTCCGGAAACGGTCAAGATATGGCCATCCGCCGACCATGTGAAAAGACGGTCGAGCTTCAAGCCGAAATCCTCGCCGCTTATCCGGGCGTAAATGGGCAATTCCCTGCCGCCGGTAAAATCGCTGAGACGGTCTGCAAAAACAGTACCCAGAACTCCTCCGGCAAAACGGTATTCCCCGTCAAGCTCCGAACTGACGTCTGGTTCTGTTTTTTCAAGAATCATAAGGGTGGCGTCTTCCGTAAGCTTTTCTATTTCATCTCCAAGCAGGTCGGTGGACATAGTGACGGTCATGGTTTTTCCGTCAAACTGCACGGTATTGTCGCCTATATCCATTCCGTAAACGCAGAGATTGCCCTCTTTATTAAAAAACAGATATTTGGTAGCGTCGATATATACCGAACCGCCGCCTTCCTCCTCAAACATCAATGTTATCAGCTCACCCGTGCCCTCGTCGGTTATTTCCCAGTTTCCGGTTATATCTCCTCCTATAGGTTTTTCGGGTATATATCCGGAATCGTTTTCGTCAGAATCCGCATTGCCGCCGCTTTTATCAACGTCAGCTTCCCTGTATTCCTTTACGGCAGGATCTCCGGTTTCTGTTTCATACGGAATCTCCTCATGAAACACCTGCTTTTCCTTTTCGGAGTCTCCAGAAACAGAGCTTTTTCCGCTGCCGCTGCATGAGGTGAGAAAACATGACAGAAAAAGACAGCCTGTCATAAGGACAGAAATTCTTTTTTTCATTTATTTCTCCTTTCTCTGTATTTAAATATTATATCACCAGTTACAGGCTTTTTCAAGCAAAAATAAAAAAGTTTCTAAAATGTAACGTTTTATTAATCAATATTTCTTTAATTTGTTGATTATGACGGTAAAAGCAATGCATAGAAATAGATTATACAGAAAAATGAACTTTTTTAAGCTCTAATTCTACAAAAAATAATGACGGAAATCCTTGACAGATTTCGTAATTGATGATATTATAATATAGTAAAAGGGAGTAGCTTCCCTGTGGAAACGCAGGGTGTCCGCATCGCCATAACCACGGCTTTTTACCGTCGGGCGGACAGAGCAGCGTTGCTTTAGCAAGACTTTTATTGCACTTTAATATGACTTTTCATACTAAGCTGCAATAAAAGTCTTTTTTCATGCAGTGTAAAGGAGAGAGAATATGAACTATTTTAATCAGGATGCGGATGAGGCTGTCAGCCGGCTCGGTTCGGACAAAACAAAAGGACTGACGGATGCGCAGGTATTGGAAAGCCGCCGAAAAAGCGGTGAAAACGCAATTGCCGAGGAGAAGCAGAAAAGCCTTATTACGGTATTTCTTGAGCAGTTTGCCGATCTTCTTGTAGCTATACTCATTGCTGCGTCTGTTGTCTCTATAATAAGCGGCGAGATTGGAAGCACTATCGTTATTCTTGTAGTTCTTGTTATGAACGCTATTATCGGAACGGTACAACATGTAAAAGCTCAGAAATCCCTTAACAGTCTAAAAGCCATGAGTTCCCCGAATGCAAGAGTTGTAAGAAACGGCGTACAGGCGGAAATTCCGGCATCCGAGGTAGTTGTGGGCGATATTCTTCTTATAGAGGCTGGAAACGTTGCCTCCGCCGACGGACGTATTCTTGAAGCCGCTTCTCTTCAGGTAAACGAGAGCGCGCTTACCGGAGAATCGCTGAATGTTACGAAATCCGCTGAGCGTATAGATAAAGACGAGCTTCCTCTGGGAGACAGATTAAATATGATCTACAGCGGCTCCAATATCGCAAACGGACGAGCTGCGGCTGTCGTAACGGCTGTGGGAATGAATACCGAAATCGGTAAAATAGCATCTCTTATGCAGAATGCCAAAAAGAAAAAAACACCTTTGCAGGTGAGTCTTGATAAGTTCAGCAAAATACTTTCGATTGCCGTTATCGCTATCTGTATCATGGTTTTCCTTATGACTTATTTTATCAACGGTCAGAGTGCGGTGGATGCTATGATGTTCGCCGTCGCTCTTGCAGTTGCGGCGATTCCGGAAGCTCTCAGCTCTATTATCACCATTTCTCTTGCTATCGGCACACAGAAAATGTCTAAGCAAAAGGCTATAATCAAGGATCTGAAAGCCGTTGAGGGTCTGGGCTGCGTATCTGTTATATGCTCCGACAAGACAGGCACGCTTACACAGAATAAAATGACTGTACGCGACATAAACTCTCCCGGTGAAGCCGCTATGAGTGATCTGCTCCTTGCAATGGCTCTCTGCAATGACGCGGCAAATAAAGCCTCTGCCGAAAATGAGAGTAAACGAGCTTGCGGGTGTGAACGTGAATCGGTTCAGCCGCCGGCTGGATGGCTGGGAGATCCGACGGAAACGGCTCTTGCGGAGTATCTCGGTGCGGAAAACTATGTGCGTATCAGGGAGGAAAATCCACGTCTTGACGAAATTCCTTTTGACAGCGACAGAAAACTTATGACGACCGTTCATAATATCGGCGGTGAGCGCACGGCTTTTACGAAAGGCGCAGTGGACGTGCTTATTCCCAGACTGAAATTTATACTTGACGGCGACAACATACGTCCCACTACAGAAAAAGATTTTGAAAACATCCGCAGGGTAAATTTGGCATATTCCGAAAACGGCATGAGAGTTCTGGCTTTTGCAAAAAAGGTTCTAAAAAACAATGCCGCTGTCACTCTTGAGGACGAATGCGATTATATCTATATCGGACTTGCAGCAATGACCGATCCGCCCCGTGAAGAGAGCAAAACTGCTGTTGCAGAATGTATCTCCGCCGGAATAAAGCCGGTTATGATTACAGGTGACCATAAGCTCACCGCCGTGGCTATTGCAAAGGAAATCGGTATCTATAAGGACGGAGATATTGCAATGGACGGAACGGAGCTGGACAATATCTCCGATGAGGAGCTTTCCGCCAAGCTTGAAAAAATATCCGTCTATGCCCGTGTTTCGCCAGTTCACAAAATAAGGATAGTCGGACTGTGGCAGGCAAAGGATATGGTAGTCGCCATGACCGGAGACGGAGTTAACGACGCTCCTGCACTGAAAAAAGCCGATGTAGGCGTTGCTATGGGAATTACCGGCACAGAGGTATCCAAGGATGCCGCTTCTATGATCCTTGCCGACGACAACTTTGCTACTATTGTCAAGGCTGTCGCCAACGGACGATGCATTTACGGAAATATCAAGAATGCTATCAAGTTTCTTCTTGCAGGAAACGCTGCGGCTATCCTGGTAGTTCTTCTTACAACTGTTCTTAATTTGCCTCTGCCTTTCAGTCCGGTTCATCTGCTGTTTATAAACCTGCTGACAGATTCTCTTCCGGCTCTGGCTCTCTGCATGGAGCCTATGCAGCCCGGCCTTATGAACCAAAAACCCCGTTCCTCAAAAGAGTCCATACTTAATAAGGAAACGGGAATATATATTGTCTTCCACAGTGTAATAATTGCCACCTGCGTAATGGCTGCGTTCCTAGTTGGAAAAAGCGGCTGCGATTCTGCGGCGATGGCAAGTACCATGGCTTTCGGAACACTCTGTCTTGCCCGGCTTTTTGAGGGCTTTGACAGTCGCGGAGAATACTCGCTGGCAAAGCTTGGCGTTACCGGAAATATGTTTTCTGTAGGGGCGTTTCTTGCCGGAGCCTTGTTCCTTGTATGCGCTCTGATGATCGCCCCTTTGCAAGGCATTATGAACGTCAGCAATGCCTTTACCGCCGTAAATCTGCTTCAGGTGGCAGGATTTGCAGTTATTCCCTTTGCTCTCACGCAGATTATCAGAATGATAAAAGAAGCTGCGGCAAAAAAATGATGCGAAAGGGGTATCATGTATGGAATTCATTGCAGCTCTTGCCGTAATCGCCGTTCTTTGCATTGTTTTCAGGGTGAGCGCCGATATTATTATAATCGGGGCGCTTGTTCTCATATGTCTGATCATCCTTGCAATGACTCTGTTTTTTGCCGTATCTTTCGTATTCCTTATAACCTCAAAAAAGTGCAAGGCTGTTTTTGAGAGAATTGACAAGCGGCAGAACGGACGATTCAGATCGGCGTTCTATCGCATCGGCAGCGAAAATTATCCCTGCCTTTTTCCCGCCGAACCAAAATTCGTATATAAATCCTGCAAAAATTGTAAGGTGCGTCTGAATAGGCGCAGAGGCTTTGTGTTTGATAAATTTGCAGCGGCCACCTGTATCTTCGGTCTTTTATTCAGCATTGCCGCCGCAGGGGGCGCAGCGTGGTTCGCTGTCTGTATATGGAGAGTATGATGAAATATTTTGATTTTCATGTTCACGCATTTACCGATTCTCTTGCAGAACGTGCAATGAAAGGTCTGAGTGAAACAAGCAGTATAATTCCGGCTACTGACGGAACTCTGCATGGTCTGAAAAAAATATTAAGAAAAAATGATATATCCGGTGCAATGATTCTTCCCATTGCCACAAAGCCTGCGCAGCAGCATACTATCAACAACTGGGCAGCAGACATTATGGACGGGGAAATTCTCTGCTGCGGTTCAGTTCATCCTAACGCCGAAGATAAAATACAGGAAGTCCGCCGCATAAAGGAGCTTGGACTATACGGAGTGAAATTTCATTCGGAGTATCAGTTTTTCTGTCCGGACGAGGAAAGAATGTTTCCTGTTTATGAGGAAATGGAACGTCTGGGTCTTATAGCTGTTTTTCACGGTGGCTGGGATCCCTACGGACAAGGGGAAATAAAGGCGTCTCCGAAAAGTTTTTCCGTTATAGCAAAGGAATTTCCTCGTCTGAAGATCGTAGCTGCTCATCTGGGCGGAATGATGCTGTGGGATGATGTGGAACGATACATAGCCGGAAAATTTGAGAATCTCTGGATAGATACCGGAGTAGTGGCAAAGTATATCGAGGATGACCGAATGCTCCGGATAATAAAACTTCAGGGAGCGGAAAGAGTGCTTTACGGCAGCGACTGCCCATGGGACGATCCGACAAACGAGATTGCCGCAATTAACCGTCTGACTCTAACAGATCGGGAAAGAGAGCTTATTTTTTATAGAAACGCTGAAAATCTTATCGGTACAGGGAGTGACGGAAAGTGAAAAAACTGCTTTTTATAGGCGACGTCGTAGGCAGAGCCGGCTGTGAATTGTTAAGGACAAGGCTTCACGGCATAAAACGTGAATATGGCATTGACGTTACCGTGGTAAACGGTGAAAATTCTGCTCAGGGAAATGGAATCACATCACAGTCTGCTAATGCGATACTGACCGCAGGCGCCGATATAATTACCACCGGAAATCATGCCTTCCGCCGCCGTGAGGCTCTGGAAATATATAATAAAGATTATATTATACGTCCTGCAAACTATCCCGACGGTGGATGCGTGGGAAAAGGCATATGCGTTCTTGATATGGGAACGTTTTCCGTGGCGGTAATAAATCTTATGGGAACAGTGGGAATGGATCCTCTGGATAATCCGTTTTCCAAAATTGACGAAGTTCTGGAAAATATTGAAACAAGGAATATTTTTCTGGATTTTCATGCCGAGGCTACTTCGGAAAAGAAAGCTATGGGATTTTATCTTGACGGAAAGGTGACCGGAGTTATCGGAACGCATACTCATGTACAGACCGCCGACGAGTGCATTCTGCGGAACGGGACCGCGTATATAACCGATGCGGGAATGACGGGACCGGAGTATTCCTGTCTCGGCGTTGAGATAAAACCTGCATTGGACAGACTGCGTTTCCGTATGCCGGTGAAGTTCAGAGAATCGGAGGAGAAAAGTTTTTTGTGCGGAATCGTGGTGACTTTTGATGAAAAAAGCGGCAAATCGCACAAAATTGAAAGAATAAATGTGAGATAATACACAAAATTTAATTTAACTACTTGCAATTTTCAAAAAAGTATGTTATCATAATAAAGCAGGTGAAAAAAGCTCCTGCAAATTACATATAATAAAAAATGTACAAACGAATTTACTCACAGGAGGGTTATTACCATGGAAGTTTTAAAAGTAAAATCCAATTCATCACCAAATAAAGTTGCCGGTGCGGTGGCAGGTGTTATCAGAGAACGCAGAGCAGTTGAAGTTCAGGCTGTAGGCGCAGGCGCTGCAAATCAGGCTATTAAGGCTATTGCTATTGCAAGAGGTTATCTCGCTCCTATCGGAATTGACCTTATTTGTATACCGGCTTTTGCCAATATTCAGATTGACGGCGAGGAAAGAACAGCTATTAAGCTGATCTGTGAGCAGAGATAAGGTGAAAATTTGATTTTCGGGACGGACGGAAAGTCCGTCCTTTGATTTTTAATATTAATTTCTGTCTAAAAGCAGTGCAAGATTTACGAATAGACCGTGCCTGCTGCAAGGAAAAGCGACGAAGCCATACTTGACGTATGTCGAGGAGGTTTGACACAGCAACAGGTACGGGATATTCACAAAGATGCACCGGTTTTAGACAGAAATTAGTATAAGGCAACACCGCACAAAATTGTGCAGCGGCGCCTTAAGAGCCTGTTCGGGATCTTTCTGCACTGGCTCTGAGAGAGGAGTGAAACCGTTGTCATCGAAGCTTTTCGGTCAGATAGAATATCTTAAAGGCGTAGGAAGCGCAAGGGGTGAAAAATACCGGAAACTGGGCATCAATTCTCCCTATGAGCTTATATATCATATACCCAGAACATACCTTGACTTCCGTACTCACGTTCCGGTGTGTCAGGCTCCGCTTAACGAATACAGCGTGCTGAAGCTTACGATCCTTCACAGACTTCCGCCTCAGCGTATTAAGGGCGGGCTTGTTATATGCAAGGCGGCGGCAAGCGACGGCTGCGATGATATACTTGTGGTTATCTACAACAATGTTTACGGATTTCAGACCTTGAAAGAAGGAGAAACCTACTATATGTACGGCAAGGTCTCCGGAAATTTTCTGCGCAAGGAAATTTCATCTCCGGTCTATATACGTTCGGATGAAAAAGTGCTGATACAGCCGGTATACCGTCTGACCCAGGGACTTTCGGTAAGTATGGTAAGAACAAATATGCAGCAGGCTCTCGATCTTCTTCACGACGAGCCTGTTGAAAGTCTGCCGGAAATCATCCGCCGCAGATACAGTTTAAGTCCCCTGGACTGGTCGCTGGAAAATATTCATTTCCCCGAAAGCGACGCCGCCGCAGAAACCGCAAGAAAGCGTCTTGCTTTTGACGAACTGCTGAAATTGCAGCTTGGAATGTCCATAATGAAAAACGGAAGCCGGCAGAATACCGCTTTTAAAATGAACAAAAATATTGATTATCAGGAATTTGAAACAAATCTGCCTTTTGAAATGACGGAGGATCAGAAAAAGGCTGTTCGGGAAATCATTGACGATATGTGCCGGGATGTACCTATGAACAGGCTTTTGCAGGGAGACGTAGGAAGCGGAAAGACAGCCGTTGCCGCTGCCGCCTGTTATTTTGCAGCTAAAAACGGCGTTCAGGCAGCGCTTATGGCGCCCACAGAGATACTTGCTTCTCAGCATTTCCGAACTCTTAACGGTTTTCTGGAGGGATTCGGCATTCGTGTCTGTCTGCTGACCGGCTCTCTGACTGCAAAGAAAAAAACCGCCCTGCGCGCAAAAATCGAACAGGGCGAAGCGGACGTCATAGTTGGAACACATGCAATTATTCAAAAAGATGTAATCTATAGATCTCTCGGACTTGTCATTACCGACGAACAGCATCGTTTCGGTGTAGAACAGAGGGCTGCCCTGGCGGAAAAAGGCAGATTCCCCCACAAGCTTGTAATGTCTGCAACGCCTATTCCGAGGACGCTGGCGCTTATCATATACGGCGATCTTGATATATCGGCAATAAAACAGCTTCCGAACGGGAGAAGCCCTGTCCGGACATATGCGGTTACAGGAAAGCTCCGCAGCCGTGCTTTTGGTTTCGTACGGAAAAAGCTGGACGAGGGACGTCAGGCATATGTGATCTGTCCCATGATAGAGGACAGCGACAGCGAGCTTTTTGCGGTGACATCCTATGCGGAGAATGCACAAAATGGCGATTTAAAGGGATATTCCACGGCTCTGCTTCACGGAAAGATGAATGCCGCCGAAAAGGATAAGACCATGAAGAAGTTCCGTGACGGCGAAATTCAGGTATTAATCTGCACGACTGTCGTGGAGGTGGGCGTTGATGTACCCAATGCGGCGGTCATGGTAATTGAAAATGCCGAAAGATTCGGGCTTTCACAGCTTCATCAGCTGCGCGGACGAGTAGGAAGAGGACAGTTTGAAAGCTCCTGTATTCTCATTACCGACAACACCACGGAAGAATGTGTTAAAAGAATGAAAATAATGTCTTCAACTACGGATGGTTTCAAAATCTCTGAGGAAGATCTTAAAATGAGAGGTCCCGGCGATTTTTTCGGCAGTGCGCAGCACGGACTTCCGCCACTGAAAATTGCGGATATTGCCTGTAATATGGAGCTTATGGAAATGGCGCAGAACTGCGCAGTAGAGCTTTTGAGGGATGATCCTTCACTTTCAAAGCCGGAAAACCGGGTGCTCAAAATGGATGTGCTTCGTCTTTTCGATAAAGGGATTACAGGATAATTGAATTCCGTCCTTTACAAATTCAATGTGTTGTGATATAACCACAGGTCAATGGTCACTGCTTCTTAGTCCCTGTCCACATTTTCTATATGGACAGGGGCTTATTTCATATTCTTTTTATAATTAGCCCCCCACGCTTCCAGTGAATCCAGAATAGGCTTCATTGAACGTCCCAAATCCGTCAGGGAATATTCTACCCGCGGCGGCACCTCGGCAAATACCATGCGGCTGACAATTCCGTTCGCCTCCATCGCCCTCAGGCTATCGGTAAGGACTTTCTGACTGACGCCTGTAAGATTGTTTTTCAGTTCGTTGAATCTCCATGGACGCACAAATAGATTTCGCATAATGAGCAGTTTCCACTTGCTTCCAACAAGCATAAGCGTTGTTTCAACCGGGCAAGCAGGCAAATCTTCTCTTTTCAGCATGGTAATTCCTCCAATACATTAAATTTGGATTTTACATTTTATTATACATTATTGCACTGAATCTGTCAAGTTTTCTGTTCATAAAATGTTTACAGTTCGTTCCTGCTCCAAATTGCGCAATCGTTACTTTGCGGTAACTATGTTACTTAAAAGTGCGTACTTGTAGAACAAAAAATACTATGATATACTGAAATCACAGAAGGACACAAAATCCTGAAAAATAATATTTATGGAGGTTTTACTATGAACAAGAATGCATTTACAAAGGTGACACTTGCTAAAGGAGAGGTCAATGTTTACGACTTCGGAGAGATCAAGCTTCACGCTTACAAAACAAACGATTTTATCGACGACGAGGTATTTATTGTTGTCAAGAACGGCAAAGGAGTTATCATCGAGCTGCCCTGTTTCTTCGATAACATTGCGGAGCTGACAGAATATTTGGAAAAAGAAAGTATCGAGATTGCTGCAAAAATGACTGCATATCATGCGGCAGGCGCAAGCTTTCTCCCCGCTGTTCCGGCATACGGCACAAAATCCGCTGTAGATTACAATACCAACGGCGGTGGTGCAGGACTTGTAAATAACTTCAAAGGCGCATTCGGAGAGATATTTGATTCTTCAATTTGCGAAACTACAGATGTAATTGGGGACGGAGAAATTGAAATCGCAGGTATTAAAATGATTATTACATCAACTGCTGAAGCTTATGACATTGAGATCCCGGAGATCAACTGCGTTTACACACATATGCTTGGTCACGATTGTCATTCTATTGTTGCAGGCGCACCTCATGCTGACGGCATGATTTCTCAGCTTAATTATTACATCCGCAAAGGATTTGATCTGGTACTGACTTCGCATTATACTCCGGAAGATCTGAAAGACGCTCAAGCAAAGATAGATTATCTGAAAGACCTGAAAGAGATTGCCTGCGAGTGTGAAAACGGCAAGGAGTTCAAAGCAAAGGTTCAGGAAAAGTATCCCGAATACAGCGGTGAAAATTATCTTGATATGACGACAGGATTCTTCTTTGCGTAATACCGGAGAATAAGCTGTTTTATATTAAAAGCCTGTCCGCACAGGAATACGCAGACTTCTACGCGGACAGGTTCTAAAGAAATAAACACGCTCTTAGGAGTGATAATATGAGCAGACTTGAACAAATCAAAAAGCTGAATCATTTTCTCCTTGCTAAAATGCCGATGTACAAGCAAAGCGCGGATCAGTTCCTCAATAATATTCCTGAACAAAGACGGCTGCTGCGTTCTTTAATGAATATCAGACCGCCAAAGACATTAGATACAGAATACATTGCATTACAGTATAAATGCTTTCTGCGGAACGTGAAAAAAAAAGGCATACCAATTGCCTGCACTGCGCAGGCTTTTTTCATTATATACGGTTATTTTCACTATTCATTTATTCCACCATACGCGGTAAAAACCGGCAAATTTGCATCTTGACAGCTAATAAAAAGTATGCTAAAATAAAATTATAAATATTTTCAGAGAGATCTTATACTAATTCCGTTTTGAAATATAGGCAAGATTGACAGATAGAATTTCGTCAATTAAGAAAAGCTGCCGCAGACATACTGTCGTTTTTCAAGGCTGCTTAACGCCGAACGACGTGATTGCATCTGTTAAGATCGGCTATTTTAAAGTAGATTTAGTATTATGCAAAGCGGATCATAGGCAGATCCGAAATCATATCTGAAAGCAGGAGGAAAAGAGAATGAATTTAATGAAAAAGACTCTGGCAGGTTTTTTTGCCGTATGCATCGGAACCGCCGCCATCCCTTTTTCAGGGACGCCCATCTCAGAGGACAGCACTGTATACGCGGCATCGGGGGACATAAGAACTGACATGAAATGGGGAACATTAAAAATCGGCGGCGCCGGCTTCGTTTCCGGCATTGTTACAGGACAAAAAGAAATGTACCTCCGTACCGATGTCGGCGGTGCGTACAAGTATAACTACGAGACAAAGCAGTGGGATCAGCTCTTCGGTTTCCTGACCGAAGCAGACAGAGGTCTCCTCAGCGTAAAGGGAATCGCTATAGATCCTAAGGACGATGACACGGTATATTTCCTCTGCGGATGCGCATATTTCTCAGACGCGAGAACAGTGATCTTCAAGACCACCGACGGAGGAAAAACCTTTACCGAAGCTGATGTTACCGAACATATTCAGGTACACGGCAACGGAGACGGACGCGAATGCATCGAACCTATAGCTATCGACCCTGACAACACTGATACTATTTATGCCGGCGGCGATGTTACCGCAGGCAAATCGGCTCTTATCAAGTCTACCGACGGAGGAAAGACATGGAATCCCGTCATGGGCTACGATGATCTCGGACTGTTCCCCGGCGAACTTAAATATCCTATGTGGACCGAAAATATGGTACGAGGCACGGAACCGTCAAAGGAATACAATCAGCAGAACGGAATAGGCTGCATTCTTATCGAGGGCGGCAAGGTTTACGTCGGAACCTCGGTTACAGGTCAGGCCAACATTCACGTTGCCAGCGTAAAGGACGACAAATTCACCGAGCTGAGCAAGGATCTCCCTACGGCAAACTATCCCTGTTCTATCACAAGCGATCATAACGGCAATATCTTCTTCACCTATATTGCCGGTCTTGCATTTTCCGGAAATGCCGGCGGCGCATTTAAGTATAATATTTCCGACGGCACAGTAACCGATATCTCCCCCTGCGGCAACGCTATTGGAATGATCGAAGCCGACGAAAAGGATCCTGACAAGCTTTTGGCAAGAACCTGCGGAATGTGGTCTGACCAATGGTATGAAAAAGAATGGACTGATACCAGCATCGCCTGGGGCGATCACTTCTACCGTTCTACCGACGGTGGAAAAACATGGACGGATATTACTCCTGGTCAGGGCGAAACCATTTACGGCGATGGTGATCCTTACAAGGTATTCATTTCACTGCCTATGTCAACAGGCGGCTACGACTGGGTATACGGCAAGGCATGCCACTGGGGAAGCGGAATCCTTCTTGATCCGAGAGATCCCGACAGGATCCTCCTCACCTCCGGAAACGGCGTTTTTGCCTGCGACAACGTATGGGATGAAAAGGACATTCAGTTCTATTTCCAGCCTGACGGAGTTGAAGAAGTTGTTTGTCTCGATTTCGTAAGCGTTCCCGGAGGAGCTGCATATTCCGCTATAGGCGACTACGACGGTTTTATCCACAATGATACCACATCTATCCCTGAACAGTACCAACCAAATATGGGTTCGACCGCTGCTATTGCCTACTGTCCGCAAGACCCCAACGTCATGATACGCATTGCGGAAGGTGACGGCAACAATACCGCAAGCGGCTACTACACTCTCGACGGCGGTAAGACATGGGAAGGCATGAAGCCCTCCTCCGGCGGCAAAGCTGCTGTTGTAAAGCTTGGCGAGGGCAAATATAGGTTCCTCAAATCGGGCAAGGAAAGCGGCGCTGTTTCCTATTCCGACGACCTCGGTCAGACATGGAAAACGGCGGATGGAATTGATTCAAGCGGCAACAAGCCCACATATTTCCTTGTTGACCCCGAAGATCCGCTGCTGGTCTATGCATCAGTAGTGGTTTATAACCAGTACTGGGCTTCCGATACGTCCAAAAAAGAACCTACCTTTGACGAATGCCACTACTCCATGTATGTAAGCCATGACGGCGGTAAGACATGGGAGGATAATCCTGTCTGCAAGTACGATATGTGCGACCACACAGGCGATCCGGCTTATATCAAGTCCGACACGGTTGCTATGGCGGCTGGCTGGAACGGTCTTTACATCTTAACAGAAAAAGGCACAAAGGCTGAAAAAACAGACGTGTTCTACTGTAAAACCATCGGCTATGGCGCTCCTGAAAAGGAAGGCGATCCCAATACACTTTTCATGTACGGACGTCCTGATGAAACCGACCATGAGGGTATCTACCGCTCCACAGACGGCGGCAAGAGCTGGGTTCTCATAAATACCGACCACATCTACGGCGGTACCGGCAACGGAAACTTCCTTGTAGGAGATATGAATGAATTCGGCAAGGTCTATATGTCAACCGTAGGCTGCGGCATTGTCTACGGAGAGCTTTCTGACGGAAGCGATCCTAAGCCGGATGTTGTATACGGAGATGCCAATTGCAACGGCGAGGTTCGTTTGAATGATGCCGTACTCATTATGCAGGCTATCGGAAATCCTGACGTATATGGCATTAACGGCTCTGATAAATCGCATATAACAAAAAAGGGTATTGACAACGGAGATGTTGCCAACCGCGGTGATGGACTCACAAACGCCGATGCGCTGTCCATTCAAAAATATCTGATTAATCTCATTAACAAGCTTCCCGAAAGCTGATAAATGCTTAATCATCCCCCTGATCCTCCTTTTTCGGATGAATCAGGGGGGATTTTTTATTATTTTAGAATTAATTAACTAATACACAAAAGCGACATATCTAAAATTTGACGTTTTTGAACGAAATATTAATCAAATTTTTCCCTCTGTTCTTCTCTTAAGTATATATACTTATGGTATAATTATTTATGTGCAAATTGGCAACAAGTATTGTGCATGTTGCTGAAAAACAATCTTTTTTCTTGCTCATTCCCTTGTTTTTTGGTATTATGTAATCACAGAAAGATTACAGAGAGTAAACGATAAAAACAAAAAATCGTTTACCAAATTATACAAGAGGGTGTAGTTATGAAAAAGACTTTTAGAAAAATGGTTACAATAATGTCCGCAATGGTGATCGCAGCTGGCTGCTTCATCAATCTTATGAGCGCTCCCAAAGCTGAGGCTGCTGAGGCTTCCGCTTCTACAACAATTGACGCTGAAAAAATCGCAGAGGAAATGGCTGCAAAATTCAACAATGCAAGAGCTGAGCTCGGACTTGAGCCGCTTTACATCGTTCCTGAACTCAATAAGGTCGCTGAAGTTCGCGCTTCCGAAATTGCATCTTCTAATGAATCTTACAGCCACACACGTCCCGACGGTACATCATTTACAACAGCTATCGACGCTTCTTCACTCAACTGTGAAAACGCCGGAGAGATTCTCCTCAGAGGCAGCGCTAATACGAACACTATCTTCAATGCATGGAAAAAATCAGCAGGTCACTGGGCTATTATCACAAAGCCGGAGGCAACTCACATTGGTATAAGCGCACACTTTGATCCCGACTCTGAAAAGAGATGGTACTGGGCTGCTGAGATCGTAACTTTCCCTGAGGGTTATGAAGCAGAAGGCCAGAAGCTCCCCCTTGAGGAAGTAATTCCCGATACAACTCCCAAGACTTTTGAAGAGAACGACAACATTGCAGAAGACAAAAACGAAGTTATTTGCGGCGACATCAATGCAGACGGTATCGTTGACAGCTTTGACCTCATCCTCATGAACCGTTACCTCAACGGCAAAATGGAATTTACAAGCGCACAGATCGCAGCCGCTGATATGCTCAAGGACGGCGCGGTTACAGAAATTGATGCAGGCATCCTTAGAATGTATCTCCTCGGTGAAATAAGCATTCTCCCCGCTGCATAATCAAAAATCTGTTCTTATAGGATTTATACACAAGCTCCGACATTAAAAACGGTATTCCTTTAAAATACAAATCAGAAAAAGCCGGCGCACCTGAAAAACGGTGCGCCGGCTGATTTTCATCGGGCGATTATTATATTTTCAGCATCGCATCTGCGAATTGCAATAACAGCGCCGCTGATAAGGTATGCCGCAGGATCTCCGCCTGAGCTTATATGGAGACATTCTACCACGGCTCCGGATGTAAGCCCCAGATCCATAAGACGGCTGCGTATTTTTCCGGTCATTGCCAGATCTCTGATACGGCAGCTCTCTCCTTCTGTGAGAGAGCTGAGATTTGTTGTATAATTCATTCAAAGCCCTCCTGAGTCATTATATGCCCATTCAGAATTTATCGTGATATACGCTGATCTCTGTTGTTACTCCCTTTGTTGTCCCTTTTATCTCAATACCCTTGATCCGCTCGGAATTAATATTCCCAAAGCTTACAAGATCGAAAAGATCTTCTCCGTTATATCCGTTGTAGCTGCACAAAAAGACCTTCTGCGCCCTTGAGGCTATTTTATCATAAAAAGCAAGTGCTTCGTCCGGATCGTATAAAAATTCCATATCAAGCTCGCTGTACTTATGGCGCACTATACCATATGCCGCTGCGTCGGCATCCTCAAGCTCGTATTTGTAATCTCCCCCCATATCAGCCATATGAAAATGACTTATCAGCCGTTTGCCGTTCATGGCAAAACCGCGGCACAAAAGCTGTTCGTCTGTATAGGCAAAACCGGACGGATCGCTGACAGGAGTTATCCTGACGCAGTTCGTGCCTCTTATATACGGATATGTGCCGCAGAATTTATATGACAGATTCACAACGCCGTCCCACATAGTCGTTTTGCCGCTTACATAAATGTAACCGGTTTGAACGGAATTGTCCTCATGGGTAACATAGGGGAGATAGTAAAAATCGTCCATAAGCTGATTAAAAGTCATGTTTAGTTTCATGCCCGGCTCGATCTGATTCTGACAAAGAAGCGAAGTAAATCCTCGGGATACCAAAGAAACGATCCTGCTCCCGCACGAATATGACATTTTTAGGCTGTCGATAAGTCCGTGATGAATAAGCTTTCCGTCGATATAAAAAAATATCTCCGCCGAATTTTCAAAATCCTCTCCGTTAGCACAGAACCGCGCATTAAATAGCGTGTAAGGAAGATAGGCGTTTTTTCTGAATGTGAAACCAAGCAGTTTATTCTCCGCAAGCATTGTGCCATCCGTCTTTTTCACAATAATACCTGCTGTCATGAATCATCCTCCTCTACAGTTTCCGAAGTAATAAGAGAAATCACTCCATATATAAAATCTTCTCCTTTATCCTCCGCATTAAATGACTGCACACGGCACCCGCTGAAATTCAGTCCTCTGTAGGCTATAGTGAAGCTCTGACCGCTGCGGAGCATATCAGAAGCCGTTTTCACAAAATCAAGACTGCCGTCACTTACAAATATTCTGCCGGCAAAGGTCAGTTTCATAGCTTTCGGGCATGTATTGGTTATTGTTCCGCCGCCAGAAACAAGCGGTTCCTCACTGAAGCTGCGGACGCCCGCCGCCTTGAAACTTTCGCACCAGATCGTCAGCGAGCCGATAGTTACCGGAACCGATTCACGGTCTGTAATAGTTGTAACCGAATTCACTGGACGCTCCTTTCTGTTTTAATAATGCCGCTGAGCGATAATTTTGCCGTAAGTACAAGGCGGCATATATTTGAATCATATTTCACAGTCATGCCCTTAATTGAGCCGTTGATTCCGGAAAGCCCTGCGGCAGCCGCGCCGATAAATTTGTCGCAGTATCTGTAAAGTATGTTCATGGAACAGCTTTCAGGAGCTGTAACCCTTATTTCGGTTTCCGCCTTATATGGGATATAAACCGTATAAAGCGAATAAATTGGCGCGCTGCTCTCAAAAGAGCATATGTCGACCACGGTGAAAATTTCTTTGCTGCGCATTTCGGCAGGGACATTGTCAAATGCGCTGTAGACCGGAACGGCTCCGCATTCTTCAAGCTTTGCCTTTACAGCGTTTATTATAGTTTCAAGCATTTTATCCACCTCATATACCCAAAAATGTAAACGTCTGCGGAATGATAAGATCACTGCAAAGCTCCAGATAATCCCGAAGCAGCTTTTCCGAATGGGCTAACACAGGATTTGCACTGTCTGTCAGCATCCTGCCGCCATAAGCCGCCCGGGTTCTGTCACGGGCAGAATTCAGTTGCTGCAAACGGTGATTTGCAGAAGCTGCGCAGAGAAACGACAGGCGCATATCTCCGCGATCAGCGCCGGGCAAAAGCATTTTCTCCGTTTCCGATACGGCAAGCTCTATTAACGGAGCATATTTTTCAAGCTCCTCCTCTCCGGAAAAAAGCTTAAAAAGAGTTTTTACCGATTCTATATTCATGAAAACCTCCTACCCAAGCGAAAATTCCGAGTTAGCGCCGGCAGTCTCGTTTTCAGGCTCAAGCTGAACCTCCACTCCCCTGCCGAAACATTTTTTTTCAAGAAACTTTTTAAGGTTTATAAGCTGAGACGTATTCATTGTTCTTGCAGCAGCCGAAGTTATATCCGCAGCCGAGTGCCCTCCGTTAAAATATGCAAGCTTGCGTATATCACGGCGCAGCTCCTCCTGCGCCTCGTCAATATCACCGGAAACAGGCTGACTTTCCGTACTCCCGCCGGAAAATTTTTTTGTCACTCCTGCATTGACCTGCGCGGGAACAGCGACGAAGCTCCATTCATAAGCGTCTGTAATGTCGTCAAGAATTCTGTGAGCAGTTCTGCCTCCGTATGTTTTTCCCACGGTGTGAGCACAGAGTTCACAGCCGCAGACAGAACACGTTTTCTTTGCAGCCGAACAGGAAACGCTGACTTCTTTTTTTATGCCGCCGTCGATCTCCGAAATAAGACTGCGGTTTTTGTCGGTTCTGATCATATAGGCGTGCGCCTTGACGCATTTGTACGGCTCCCCGTTTTTAGTCAGGCGACTCTCATCGGTGATTATCTCGGTATTAAAAATCCTTGCAGTCTGGTTGGACGTGCTGGGATTATGATCGAAAATCCCGGTCTTTCCCACAAAAAGCTCCGCAAGTCTTTCCAGAGCCTTGTCAGAGAACCTTTCACCGTCTCGGTCAATATCATTGTCGCAGAGAATAACAGAGAACGTATATATTTCATCCTCTGTAAGGGGACGTCGTGTAAATTTGTTGATCTTTTCAAGCATTTCAGTATCCATATTCTTTTCCTTTCATAAAACTCCCCCTGCACCCTTTACGGGAACAGAGGGATAGTCTTGTAATTATCAGCTGATAACAAGTACCTTTACAGCATCAGGGGTGATCTTGCGGAATCCGCAGACGATAGAAACGGTTATCTGATCGAGCTGACGGTCGATAAGCTTGTCAGTTTCCAGAACAAGATCAGTGCTGGTGATAAATTCAAGTGCAAAATTCCTGTCAAGACCGATAATCTTGTTTGCAGGCGCTGCCGAAGTCTTAACAAGCTCCGAACCGAAGGGAAGAACTATCTTTCCGTCTGCATTCGCCTTGCATTCGGAGAGTTGATCCATTGCAGCGATAAGCGAAGCATTTTCGGGCGATGCAAGAACAGTCGTCATATCAAAACAGTCAAACTTACCGTAAAGCGCGGCAAGATCGGCATAAGAAAGTTTTGAAGTAGTGATTTGAACAGCGCTGGCTGCCAGAACTGACGCCGCCTCTTTAGCAACGCTGAGAGCAAGTCTCACGCCGATGCTTCTGAGCATAATGCCGAAAACATCCAGCCTCTGGGGACGAATAGCTTCGTAAGACGCATTTATAAGTCTGCCGTACTTAGCAAGAGTCACTGCCGATGCGCTCTCCTTAACGGTTGCGGCAGGAAGCTGAACCGTCTGAGCAGTTACGGCATATGCCGCCGTATCGTCCAGATCGCATCCCAGATACTGTCCGGAATTGCTGATAGTCTTGGCGGCGCATACAGATGAAAGCACTGTTTCGTCAAAGCCTTTTCTGATACAGCGCGTTACAAATTCCGGAAAAAGCACAGCGGTTTCGGTTGATGTAAAAAACTTCTCCACGCAGTCGCAGCCAGAGCCGCTGACTCTGATATTAAAGCGCTTGAGCTGTCTCTCAAAGGCATCAAGCTTTTCAAGGGAAGTACCGCTGTAGGCTGAGGAGGGATCAAGCTCCTCAAGAGCGGCAGTAAATGATTTTCCGCTGAGATTGTAAAGTCCTTTTTCAAGTCTGATTTCGTTATACATAATATACCTCCGTAAATTAATTATTTGACTCTTTCATGAGTCTCGTTTCGATTTCAAGAGCCTGCGCGTTTTTAAGTCTTGTCTCTGCAAGCACAGATTCGTCCTGAAGATTGATATTATCCCATTCCACTGTACAAAAAGCATCGGCGCCAACAGAGCAGAGATAAGCGTTTCCTATTTCACTGATAACAGGCGTAAGAAGCCGCCTGTAATATTCCAGCTCGGATGTAAGAATATCCGCCTGCTGCGACGACATTCTCTCGGTGCTGCTCCAGGTAAGGCCAAGCAGAAACGGCGGTATGGAAAGCTTTGCAATAAGCTGCTCCAGAATCTGTCGAACGGGAACATTGGTGTCAAACAGCTGATTTTCAGCTCCTATCACCTTTATATCCACGTCTCCGACCGCCACAAAATCCTTGACCTGACCGCAGCGTGCGGAATTCATTCCGTCTGCCCATTCACGGGCAATCTGCTGCGCTCTTTCTCTGGAGCGAATAATATCCGTATCTCCCGACGGCTTATAGGTTATGGCATAGCGGACGTTTCCGGCACGGTCAAAATTCTGACCGATACACTCATATATCCTCATAAGAATACTGCTGAGCGCCGGAAGCCCCCGAAGCAGCGAATGTCCTCCGATAAGCGAAGCATAAAGCACCCTTTCAGGATACCTGACCGGCTTTTCTCCGCCGTCGGAACAACGTACCCTATAGGCTCTGGAAAAAGGATCCGAACCGGAAACAACCCGAATTTTTGTTATATCCCCATTCCATAGACCGGCGATCCGTCCCTCTCCGGGAGCGGCGGCAATTTCCCCCACAGCGCTGCCGTAGGTAAGCAAACTGTCAAGAAAATTATCAGTAAAAGTACCGACGGAACGTCCTGTAAGACCGACCGGAACGCTTTGTATGAAGTGGTCAAGCTGCTCCTGATATTTTTCCTCCGAGCATACTATCTGAAATCCGCCGGTAAGACGGATTATTTTCATAATTGCCGCGTCAAGCACCGGAACGGCGTACCTGAGCCTGTCGTACAATTCCGCTTCAAGTGGCTCTATCACTGCCGGCAATGTACTTTTCCCCGGTATGCTCCGGTCGGCGCTGGCAATTCCCGGCGGCGGTTCAGGAGTTTTGCGTTTTGATTTAAAAAAATTCATTTTTCCTCCCTCATTTTGATATTTGAACGGTGCTTTTCAGAAATCTTACCGTGAAACAGATACGGCGAAAAAGCCGTCGTTTTTCTCTTGTGCAAACATATCTGCAACAAAATACCTCATGTCGTCCATAGCGTGATCGTTCTCCTTTATCGGAGCGTCCGTTCCCGCCTTTTCGCTCCAGCGGTAAAGCTGAAATTCCCTGAAAATATCCTTACAGGATTCGTGAAATTTCAACCGGTTCTGTTTAAGCGCTGCGCTAACCTGCCGTATCCCCGTGACAACATCGTTGTCGGCCTTTACGACTCTGAATTTTCCGTGCCTGCGGATACACTCGATAAAGCTTGCAGCAGAAGGATCAACGATTACCCGTGAGATCTTTCTCTCCCCCGCCAGCTCCTCCAGAGCCGAATAATGTTCCTCGTCTGTGCGCGATACACCCTCTCTTTTCGAAGAATAGTAATATTCTTTTATGCGGTGCCAGACGCCGCCGCAGAGTCCCCACAGACCGAAGGATGACGGATTTACCGTGCCGTAATCACAAGAGATGACAAAACTTTCGCACTGCACCTCACCGCTGAAAACATGAGTCTCCCTGCTGAACATGGGATAAACAACGCCCTCTGACGCAGTCCATCTGCCCAGCACGAAGCGATCGTAAAAAGCTCCGGAATAGAGCCTTTTATAACGGTCTTTCATTTTTTCCGAAAGCGACGGATTATCGTCCATTGTGAAATGGAGATAAAGAGCCTTTTTCTCCGCCGCTTTTTTTATCCACTCAGTGTAGAACCAGTGGGAGGGATTGTCAGGATTGCAGTTAAACCACATCTTTGAGCCGCTGATCGAACATCGTGCCAGAGCCTGCTCCACAAACGACCTTGGCATAAGAGCCGCCTCGTCAAAAAAAACGCCTGAAAGAGTCATTCCCTGTATCAGCGAAGCCGAACCCTCGTCCTTGCCGCCGAACAGATAAAAACGATTGGTCTTTCCCAGAAACGTGATGTCGATATAATTCCTGCTGACCTTCTCAATGCACATAAAGCCGTACTCCCTGAGAACAGGCATAAGCGGAACCACAACATTTCTTCTGAGAGAAGTCACCGTCTTGCCGCATAGTGCAAAGGAACCGCCATCAAAAACAGCGGACGCCCAAAAAACAAAACCCACCGACATAGAAAGAGTTTTTCCGCTTCTCACTGCACCATCGCAGATAATAGCGTCGCAGTCCCTGTATTTAGGATTTTTCCACCAGTTCATAGTGATTTTCTGCTTTCGTGAAAGCTTTTTAATCATCCGAGCAGTCACCATCCTCTGCCGAAGACGTCAGAGCAGCGATAAGATCGGCGGCCTTGTTTCTGTCGGAGCATGAGCTTTCCAGCTCAAACAGCTTTTCCAGCGCCTTTAATCTGTCAAACAGCTTGACCTCCACGCCGCCTCCCTTTACCCGTTTGATCTCAGATACGTTAAAAAGATCGAGCCTTTCAATGATCTCCGCAGGCGGAAGCTCGTCGGCAAACACCAGGTATACTGCGTCAGCGCAGTTACCGAATGCCAGCCGTTTAAGACCTGCGGAGACATTGCCGCTGTCGTTCAGAACATCTCTGAGTCCTGCGATAGTACGTCTGCATTCTGCGGATCTCAGGCATTTAATCCCCTCCGTAAGAGCGTTTTCCCTGTCGAAACCGGCTTTTTCCGCCGCCTCCGCCACATTCCCCAACATGACGTAATAGCAGCAGAAAGCGTCCCGTTTTGCTTTAAGATTGTTTTTTTTCTGCAATATAAATGCCCCCCCTTTTGGCTTTGAGTAAAACGTAAGCACCGTTCATAAGAGGGGCAAAAGGAGGTAATATTCAACTAAAAACCGTTGAATGGAGAGAAAATAAAAAATAACTTTGCAGTATTTAACAACTGCAAAGTTATTCGTGCCAAAAAATATATGAATTTTAAACAAAAAAGCCTGCAAGAAACGCCGTCCCCGACGCTGACAGCGCTACAACAATCAGAGGCAACTCCATATATGCAAGTATTACCGCCGCCGCTGTGCCTGCAATGGACGCCGCCAGACTCCCGGTGCTGTAAAATATCGCCGGAATTGTCATGGCGCTAAGCACCGCATAGGGAATATAATAAAGAAAGCTGCTGAAAAATCTTGACTTAATCTTTTTTCTGAAAAAAGTGAATGGGATCATACGGATAAGATAGGTCACGCTTGCCATAACCAAAATGTAAACAGCAATACTCATTCCTCTGCCCCCTCCTCACATTTTACCGGAAAAATAAGAGCGGCAAGAGCCGAGGCGGCGATCGCGCTTATCATTACTGCAAATCCGCCGCTTATCATGGTAAATACATACCGCATCAGCACGCTTATTCCGGCGGCAAGCAGCACGGCAAAAAGCACGCTTCTCTGTTTTTTTGCAGGAGGAATAATGATTGCCAGAAACATTCCGTAAAGAACGATTCCCATTGCGCTGCTTACAGATACCGGCAGCATCTGACCGGCGCTTACGCCCATAGCAGTTCCCGATACCCAGCCAACAAAAGCAATGAAGATCATTCCGTACATATATGAGGGCGTAAGAGGTTCTTTCTGCGAAGAACAAACCGCAAAAATCTCGTCTGTAATGCCGTAAGATGCCGCAAGTCTGTGAGAAAACGTAAAACTCTTATCCAGCTTTTGTGACAGGGATATTGCCATAAGCGAATAGCGAATATTTATAGTTAGCTGAACGAGTATCATTTCAATAATCGTTCCACCTGCGGCAATTATGTCGATTCCTGCCGCCTGCCCTGCGGAAGTAAGATTTGAAGCGGAAATAATGGATGCTGCGAAAACAGACAAACCGCATTTTGCAGCCGCTATGCCGAAGCCGAAAGATACTGAAAGATAGCCCAAGGCAATGGGAATGCCATGAGACATTCCTTTGAAGAAAGCAGATTTCATTTTAAATCAGTCCCCGAAGCAGCCCTTGTAATCAGCCATTGTGTTGGATGTATAACCTGAAGAATATGTAAGAACAAGAAAGCAGTCGTCTATTTTGCTTAAATAGTAGTCCTGCGTAATAGCAACGTCATAGTCCTTAATTTCAATATCCAATCCAAAAACATCAAATTCGATGCCGCAGACAGTCTCATGATCCCCGTCAATTTTCCAGTCAATATCTGCATTGGGCATAGCCACACCAGTGGAAAGCTTAGCAGCTTTAATATAGTCGTCGATTGTAAATCCGTCGGGATATTTTGAAAGATCCTCGATCATAATCATCATGCTCTCGCCCGTACTAAGGTCGCCTGCAACAAAATCGTAAGTTGTCTTCTGCATGAGCATATCCGTATCCAGATTTGCATTTCCGCCTACTTCAAGACCTGCGTTCATAGTAGCCTTGATCTCAGCCTCGGAATAAATATGCCATCCCTCCGGCGCTTCAAAGCTCAGCCCACAGGAATCATTGGTATATGTGCTTCCGTTCACCTTTCCCCTTGAAAGCTTGACCGACTTCTCATCGTCTTTAGCGTCGTCGTTATCATTGTCATCGTCATCTTCGTCATTGTCAGAAACGGCAGAGCTTCTGCTCTTTCTGTCATCATCATCGTCGTTGTCAGAATCACCACAGGCAGCAAACGAGCACATTGTGAGCATAAGCGCCAGCAATAAAGATATTTTTTTCATATAAACCTCCATGTTATTTATTTTACAATAAAAATTATATCACATATTCTGTCATTAGTCAATAGCCGTGCAGACCGAAACGATAAACTGTCCATGTATCATGTACTGTTTAAATTTATATCCCTCCAAATTAGTCGAAAATCCGTTTTCGGAGAGGATAAATTCCGCCTTGTTCATAGGAAATGACAGCCCCATGCCGATCGCCTTGATATAAGATTCTTTCAGCGTCCATAACCGAAAAAAAAGCATATCACGCTGACTTTCCGGAGTCACCCCGAATAGCTCCTGCTCCCTCTCCGAAAAGACCTTTTTCACCACATTTTGACGATAAGGGTGAACTTTCTCGCAGTCGATTCCATATTCCCCCTTGCCGGCAATACAGGCGCATATACCGTCAGCATGTGAAATATTAAAGCATATCTCCGGATGTTCGGGCAGAAAGGGCTTTCCGTACTGTCCCCTTACGGTATGTTCCTCACTGTATTCAATGCCAAAAGGCCTGAGACATTCTCCGAGAAGTCTGTGAGCGTGGGTATGCTGATATTTTTTTTCAATATCAGCTAAAGAAATTAACATCATATTATCACCTGATTTAATTATAGCAAATATTCGGAAAAAAATCAATCCCCGGCTTTTCGTCGGGGATTCTGGTATTAAGTATTCTCTGATACAACCTGCTTATAAACTTCTCATTCTATTTGTTTACTTTCATAAACTGAAAGTTAAATACTACAAAAATATTAAGGAATTATACACGAAGCAATGCTGTTTTATTTGAAACTTTCTCCTTGATTTTAGAAACAGTGTCATAAATCGTATCATTCGTTGTATCTATAACATTCTCCTCATATACTCCAAGATTACAGAATTGTTCCCACATCACTTCTACCAGTTCGATATTTGTTTCTGTATCTAACTTTGAACGGCAAACCGCACGCTTCAAAGTTTCTTCTTTATTTGCTCTCAGAACAATATAGTGTACTTCATAACCCTCCTTGACTACATTTAACCAAGGTTCCAAAAACCATGAACCAATAATACCGTCCACGATTACATCATATCCGCCACGGACATAACGCTTTGCAGCTTCTAAAAATGCTTCAATTACAATTAAATTTTGCTCGTTTGATTCTGGTAAATGCGGTGGTATCGCTCCTTTGCTAAGATAATGGTAAAAATCATCTGTATGCATATGAACAGATTTTTCCATACTGGATTCTTCCGCAACAATATTTGATGTTGTGCTTTTTCCAGTTCCCGGCGAACCAGTAATTATTATAATTCTTCCTTGTTTCATCTATATTTATCCTTTCAAATCCCGATTTGTCTTAGCACTATTATACATCCAAAGAACGGTTATGTCAATAAAAAGGTCATAGCACTTTTGACTTATCATCAAAAATGCTATGACTAAAACTTTTATTATGAGCACCGCACTAATGCGACAGGCAATTTTATTTATTCAGAGATCAGTCCTGACCGTAAAGAGTTGTAAGTCTTGTAAGATAGTCATAACGATCCTTAGCATTGGCAACAGCGGCATCAAAGAGCTTCTCTGCTCTCTCAGGATTCTGACGAGCCAGTGAGTTGTAACGAACCTCGCCCATGAGGAAGTTCTTATATTCCTCTGTGTTAGGAGCCTTGGAATCGAGGCTGAAAGGATTCTTACCCTCTGCCTTTAGATCAGGATTATATCTGTAGAGGTGCCAGTAACCAGCCTGTACAGCCTTCTTCTCCTCAGCCTGAGCAGTAGCCATACCTGTCTTGATACCGTGGTTGATACAAGGAGCATAAGCGATAACGATAGAAGGTCCGTCGTAAGCCTCAGCCTCGGCAAATGCCTTGATACACTGATTCATATCTGCACCCATAGCAACGTGAGCAACATATACATAGCCATAGCTCATAGCGATACCTGCAAGATCCTTCTTCTTAACAACCTTACCGGCAGCAGCAAACTGAGCGATTGCACCTGTAGGTGTGGACTTGGAAGCCTGTCCGCCTGTATTTGAGTAAACCTCTGTATCGAATACGAGGATATTAACATTCTTGCCAGAAGCAATTACGTGGTCAAGACCGCCGAAACCGATATCGTAAGCCCAGCCGTCGCCGCCGAAGATCCACTGCGACTTCTTGCTGAGATAATCCTTTTCAGCAAGGATAGCCTTAGCATCGTCGCATCCGCATGCCTCAAGAGCAGCAACAAGCTTGTCTGTAGCTTCCTGATTCTTTGCACCGTCGTTGTATGTTGCAAAGTATTCGTCAATTGCAGCCTTAACTTCGGGCTTTTCAGCCTTCTCAGAGATAGCCTTTACCTTAGCTGTAACTCTTGCACGGAGAGTCTCCTGAGCAAGGAACATACCGTAGCCGAATTCAGCGTTGTCCTCAAAGAGGGAGTTGCTCCAAGCCGGACCTCTGCCCTTCTTGTTTACGGTGTAAGGAGTTGAAGGCGCGCTGCCGCCCCAGATTGAAGAGCATCCGGTAGCGTTTGCAATCATCATTCTGTCACCGAAGAGCTGTGTTACGAGCTTAGCGTAAGGAGTCTCGCCGCAGCCTGCACATGCGCCTGAGAATTCAAGGAGGGGCTGTCTGAACTGTGAACCCTTAACTGTCGCTGCCTTAAACTTAGCGGCAACCTCTTCCTTTTCGTCGATAGTAACGCCGTAGTTAAATACTTCCTGCTGATCCATCTGAGATGCAATAGGCTCCATAACGAGAGCTTTCTCCTTAGCGGGACAGATATTAGCGCAGACGCCGCATCCTGTACAGTCAAGTGTAGAAACAGTCATTACGAACTTAAGATCGCCTACAGCAGGCTTGAAGTCGAGAGACTTAATAGCGGCAGGAGCAGCCTCAACCTCTGCGGGAGTCATAGCAACAGGTCTGATTACAGCATGAGGACAAACATATGCGCACTGGTTGCACTGAATACAATTTTCGGGAATCCATGCAGGAACCTTAACAGCGATACCGCGCTTTTCAAATGCAGCAGAACCCTGCGGGAATGTGCCGTCAGCCATATCTACGAATGTAGAAACAGGGAGAGTATCACCCTTCTGAGCGTTGCAGGGGATCTGGATATTGTTTACATAGTTTTCAAGATTCTTGTCATCGCATGAAACGGCAGCCATACCCATCTGAGTATCGGCAGCGTCAGCCCATGCAGCGGGAACGTCAACCTTGACGATGTTCTGGTGACCGGCGTCGATAGCGTTCCAGTTCTTTTCAACAACGTCCTGACCCTTTTTGCTGTAGGAAGCCTCAGCGGCAGCCTTCATGTATTTAAGAGCGTCCTCGAAAGGAATGATGTTAGCCAGCTTGAAGAATGCGGACTGGAGGATAGTATTGATTCTTGTGCCCATGCCTGTTTCTTCACCCAGCTTAACGCCGTTGATGATATAGAAATTGATATTATTCTGAGCGATATATCTCTTTACCTGTCCGGGGAGATTAGCGTCAAGCTCCTCAGGTGTCCAGATAGTGTTGAGGAGGAAAGTACCGCCGGGCTTGATGTCAGAAACCATATCGTACTTGTCGATATAGCTCTGGTTGTGACAAGCTACAAAATCAGCCTTATTGATAAGATAAGTCGACTTGATAGGAGTCTTTCCGAAACGGAGATGAGAGATAGTTACACCGCCGGATTTCTTTGAGTCATATGCAAAGTAAGCCTGAGCGTAAAGATCAGTATGGTCGCCGATGATCTTGATAGAGTTCTTGTTAGCGCCAACAGTACCGTCAGAACCAAGGCCCCAGAACTTGCAGGCTGTTGTGCCGGCAGGAGCCGAATCTGGATTCTCCTCAAGAGCAAGAGAAAGATTTGTAACATCGTCCTCAATACCGATAGTAAATCTCTTCTTGGAATCGTTCTTGAATACGGCAACGATCTGAGCGGGAACAGTATCCTTTGAGCCGAGACCATAGCGTCCTGTAAATACGGGAACATTGTTAAACTTAGTATCCTTGAGAGCTGCAACAACGTCAAGATAGAGAGGTTCGCCCAGTGAACCGGGTTCCTTTGTTCTGTCGAGAACAGAAATTCTCTTTACGCTGTCGGGAATAACTTCAACAAGCTTGTCCGCAACGAAAGGTCTGTACAGACGAACCTTAACGAGACCGTACTTGCCGCCGTTAGCGTTAAGATAATCAATAGTCTCCTCGATAGTATCGTTTACAGAACCCATAGCAACGATAACGTGCTCCGCGTCGGCTGCACCATAGTAGTTGAAGAGCTTGTAGTCAGTACCGATAAGCTCGTTCACCTTATTCATGTAGTCCTCAACGATAGCCGGAAGTGCATCATAATACTTGTTGCAGGCCTCACGAGCCTGGAAGAAGATGTCAGGGTTCTGAGCAGAGCCGCGAAGAACAGGTCTCTCAGGGTGAAGAGCCTTGTCACGGAAAGACTGAGCCGCATCCTTGTCGAGAAGCGAGAGAAGAGTCTCATCGTCCCATGTCTCGATCTTCTGAATCTCGTGTGATGTACGGAAACCGTCAAAGAAATGGAGGAAAGGCACTCTGCCCTTGATTGTTGAAAGATGAGCTACTGCGCCGAGATCCATAACCTCCTGCGGGTTGGACGAGCAAAGCATTGCGTAACCTGTCTGACGGCAAGCATAAACGTCAGAATGGTCGCCGAAGATATTAAGAGCGTGAGAAGATACGCATCTTGCAGAAACGTGAATTACGTTGGGAAGAAGCTCGCCGGCGATCTTATACATATTGGGGATCATCAGGAGAAGACCCTGTGAAGCTGTGTATGTAGTAGTAAGCGCGCCTGCGGAGAGAGAACCGTGAACCGTACCTGCGGCGCCGGCTTCAGACTGCATCTCTGCAACTGTTACAGGCTGACCGAAAAGGTTCTTCTTGTCCTTAGCAGACCAGCTGTCTGTTACCTCAGCCATAACTGAGGAAGGTGTGATGGGATAAATAGCGGCTACATCGGTAAAGGGATATGATACCCATGCAGCAGCATTGTTACCATCCATGGTTTTCATTTTTCTTTTGATTGCCATAGGAATGACCTCCTGAAAAAAGTTTTTGTGGGGTTACATACGGCCAGTGCGGAAACATCCGGTTTGTTACCCATATGTAACGGCTGTTAATATTATATCACAAAAAATGGAGCTTGTAAACCTTTTTTTATAATTTTTTCAAAGCCCTGCTTTCAACAAAACAAAAAGAACACGCCCGGCTAGGGAACCAGCGGTTATAACTTCCCCTCTTTTTTATTCATCATTTTCATCATTGATCCAGCTGCTGCTCCAGTCATACAGACTGATGTCAATGTCGTCTATTACATCGTTCCTGAAATCTATATTAACAAAAGTCCTGCCATCATTGTCAAGATAATATACCAGACGCTCGCTTACCGTTAGTTCTACATCAGGCTCTCCGAATTTTGCCTTAAAATCGTCTTTCGGAGTATTATATTCAAATCCGCCGTATTTCACATCATATCTGCCGAAAGGTTCTCCAAGATAATCCGTTCCAGATATATTCTCAATATTAATACAGCTTATCCGTTCATCTCCACTGACAGAGATAGTTCCGCTGTCCTTAATTATGTCTTCCACCACTATCCTGCCGATTCTGTTTGACTTTGTTTTGTCAATTTCTCCGTCATAAATATCAATAAAAGCATCGGTATAATTAAGATGAAAGGCAGATTCTGTATCGCACACAATGTTATCCGGCAGATCGTTTAATTCGCAGGGAAGCAATATTTCCTTTCCAAAAAGGCTCACAGATGTCGGCATGCCTTCTGTTTTTTCCGACTCTGAAGAACTGTCTGCTTTTCCGCAGGATGACAGCAGCATCAGCGCTGACAGGCAGATCAGCGCAGCATACCTGATTTTCATAATATTTTCTCCTTATTAAAAAAGATGCGAACCGCAGTCCGCATCTTTATAACATTTATTAAGTTACAAACAAAAGCATAAACCGCCGCTGTCTTAACCCATCATGATAACAACTTCATGAACACCGTTTTCAAATGCAGGAATAACATTTCCCTCTACGGCATTTCCGTCAACAGTCATGCTCTTAACGCCCTTGCATACGTGGTCGGGGTTCTGTACATTAATGTTGTATGTTGCTCCACGGAACTGTCTTGACGCTGTGAATCCGTCCCACTCGTGAGGAATAGAAGGATCAACTTTAAGTCCGTCGAAATCGGCGGCAATACCCAGAATATACTGAGAAATCGCAACCATATTCCATGCGGCGGTACCTGTCAGCCATGAGTTCTTGCCCTCGCCAAATCTGCTTGCGTCCTTTCCAGCGATCATCTGACCGTATACGTAAGGCTCTGTCTTGTGCAGTTCGGAAATCTCCTCATTGAAAGCAGGAGCGATCTTGCTGTAGTATTCAAACGCCTTGTCGCCTCTGCCGGCATAAGCCTCTGCACAGATTATCCATGCGTTGTTATGCGTGAAGATACCTGCGTTCTCCTTGTATCCGCCGGGATATGTAGAAATTTCGCCGTACTGGATATAATACTTGCTGAATGCAGGATTATTGAGAACAAGTCCGTACTGAGTATTCAGATACTTGTCGATAGATTCAAGAGTCTTGATATCAGCGCCCACATCCTTGCCGATCTCGGACATAACGGCAAATCCCTGGGGTTCGATAAAGATCTTGCCCTCTTCGCATTCCTTGGATCCCATTTTTGCGCCAGTCGAATCGTAAGCACGGATGAACCAGTCACCGTCAAAAGCGTGCTCCATAACGTTCTTCTTCATCTTGTCGATCTCAGCCTGCGCAGCGTCAGCCTCGTCGTTCCTGCCCAGATGTCTGAGGATAGCCACATAGTTAGGACCTGCATATGTAAATAACGAAGCAACCATTACGGATTCAGCAACCTTGGAGTAACCGCCCTCAGCCGCAAACTTAGGATTTGTGTATGTCTGGAAGCTCTCTCCGGGAGTATCGGAATAACACGAAAGGTTAATGCAGTCGTTCCAGTCGGCACGCATAGCCAAAGGCAGGTTATGAGGACCGAGATTATTTACGATCTTATAGAAAGATACTTTCAGGTGATCCAGCATAGGCTGTGCCTTGCTCATATCGTTGTCGTAAGGCACCATTTCATCAAGAATAGACCAGTCGCCTGTTTCCTTGATGTAAGCGGAAACAGAGAGGATCATCCACAGCGGATCGTCGGAGAAGTCGCCGCCAATATCGGAATTGCCCTTCTTTGTAAGGGGCTGATACTGGTGATAGCATCCTCCGTCGGGGAGCTGTGTTGATGCAATGTCAATAATACGCTCTCTTGCACGGTTAGGGATTTGATGAACGAAACCAAGGATATCCTGGTTGGAATCACGGAAGCCCATGCCTCTGCCGATACCGCTTTCAAAGTAAGAAGCGGAGCGTGAGAGATTAAAGGTAACCATGCACTGATACTGGTTCCAGATGTTTACCATGCGGTCTACCTTGTCGTCGGGAGTATTTACGCTGATAACGCCGAGGAGCTTGTCCCAGGCAGCTTTAAGCTCTGCAAGACCTGCGGCAACTTTTTCGGGAGTATCGTACTGTCCGATCATTGCCAGAGCCTTTTCCTTGTTGATAGTCACACCGTCAGCCTCGAACTTCTTGTCCACGGGCATTTCAACGTAGCCAAGGATAAAAATAAGAGTTTTTGACTCGCCGGGAGCGAGAGTTATCCTCTTGTAATGAGAAGCGATAGGCGACCAACCGTCGGCAAAGGAATTATTAGCCTTATCAGCCATAACAGCCTGCGGATCGCCAAAACCGTTGTAAAGACCGATAAAGGAATCTCTGTCGGTATCGTAACCGTCAATCTCATCGTTAACCGTATAGAAAGCGAAATGATCGCGTCTGTCTCTGTATTCGGTCTTGTGGTAGATAGTCGAGCCGACTACCTCAACACGTCCGGTGGAGAAATTTCTCTGAAAATTCGTGCAGTCGTCCTGTGCGTCCCAGAGACACCATTCAGCAAAGGAGAAAAGCGAGAAAGTCTTGGACTCAGCGCTCTCGTTGGTAAGAACCACCTGCTGAACCTCCCCGTCATAGTTCTGCGGAACAAAGAAAGTCGCTTCAGCTTTAAGGCCGTTCTTCTTACCGGTAATAACGGTGTAGCCCATACCGTGGCGGCACTCATAAGAATCAAGCTCAGTCTTGACAGGCGACCAGCCAGGGTTCCAGACAGTACCGTTTTCATTGATATAGAAATAGCGTCCGCCCATGTCGATAGGCACATTGTTGTAGCGGTAGCGTGTAATTCTTCTGAGACGTGCGTCTTTATAGAAAGAGTAGCCTCCCGCCGTATTGGAAATCAGTGAGAAAAAGCCCTGCGTACCAAGGTAGTTTATCCACGGATAGGGCGTTCTTGGGGAATTTATAACGTATTCCCTGTTGGCGTCGTCAAAAAATCCGAACTTCATAGTGATTATTCTCCTTTGTTTTTACTGTTGAAAGTGTTTAGGCATAACGCCGTTTCTACCATTATATCACATTTTTCATTATATTACAAGAGATTGCATAAAATTACTTTGTAATTCTTTTTGCAAAAAATTTGTGCATTTTAAACAAATACTGTTAAAGATTCAATTGACGTCTCTAATTTTTGCTGCTGAATTTCTGCCATGCGGTAAATGTTTCTCCGGGCTTCACTTCACGATAGCCGCTGACTGCCGGATCTTCATCAAGGTTAGGAGCATTAATCATAGCCGTCATAGGCTCGGGACAGAAATAGTGATTGAATCCCCTGTCATTCCAGATTATCCAGAATCCATACTCCTCAGAAACTTCGTAGCAGAGCTTTTTGCCGCTTGCAATATCCTCAGCCGTTACGCCGTGGAACGGATCACCGTCAAGCTCCAGGGAGCCGCAGAAATACATATCGTTATCAACGACCTGAAGAACAGGACGCTTTGTACCATTACGATATTCAAGATCCCATCCGTCAGGCTCGAGATAATTTTCCGTAGGGAGACAGCGTGAATTCAGTTCGCACTTTTTGCCGATCGGCACGGAAAGACGAATGTCCTCCTCTTTGCCGCCGTCCACAAACGGAGCTTTTACAGCCGTATGTGACGCCAGAGACATAGGCAGAACCTTGGTATCATTGTTAGTAAAGCTGATATTATGCTCCAGACCGTTTTTTGAGAGCGTAAACACATACTCCGCCGTAAATTTTACAGGCAGAGACGCAAAGAATTCGTCTCTTTCATCGTAGATATAGCGTGTTTTTACCCATGCCGAGTTCTCGTCTGCGCCTGTTTCCACAACTTCATGTACCCTCTTATGGATAAACCCATGAATATGGTTGCTGTAGGGAGCCTTCTCGTTGACGGGAAGCTGATAAACGGCATCGGAAGTTCTGAGAATTCCATCGGCAAAGCGGTTGGGCAGGTAAAGGGTAGGCATTCCCCAGACCTCGGCGGACTGCCTTATAACGTCTGCCGTATTTTCAGGATTGAAGCGAAAAAACTCTATTCCGTTCACATCGTCGTGCAGCCTGATAACGTTTGAGCCGATACCGTAAGCCACAAGAGCGGTATATCCTCCGGCTTTAAGTTCAACGCAGGGTGCGCCGTTAAAATCGACTTTTTTTGCTGAATTGTCCATATTAATTCTCCTTTTATTATATAATTATACTAAACGCTATTGCAAATTGCGCAATAGTTTTATATCTCATCTGTCGGTCATGTCAAGATATTCACGCATAGGTGAAACCGCCTTATAGGCAGGTCTGATAATTTTATTTGAATTAATAAGCTCCTCTATTCTGTGAGCCGACCAGCCGGCGATTCTTGAAACGGCAAAAAGCGGCGTAAACAGCTCGTCGGGAATACCCAACATCCTATATACAAAGCCACTGTAAAAGTCAACGTTTGCGCAGACGCCCTTGTATATTTTCCGCTCCTCGGCAATAACCTGCGGAGCCAGCTTTTCAACCAGAGAATAAAGCTGGAACTCATCCTCTCTTCCCTTTTCGCAGGAAAGCTTTTCTACAAAGCCCTTAAACACCTTTGCTCTGGGGTCGGACTCGGAATATACGGCATGACCCATACCGTAAATCAATCCAGAACGGTCAAACGCTTCCTTATGGAGCAGCTTGCGCAAATAATGCTTAACCTCGTCCTCGTCGGTCCAGTCTCCCACGCTTGCTTTCATATCGTCGAACATCATAGCCACCTTAATATTTGCGCCTCCGTGCTTGGGGCCTTTAAGGGAACCGAGAGCCGCCGCAATGGATGAATATGTGTCCGTACCCGACGACGATACCACATGAACGGTAAATGTGGAATTATTTCCGCCGCCGTGCTCGGCATGAAGCACAAGAGCAAGATCTAGGATCCTCGCCTCCAGCTCGGTATAATTCTTATGCGGACGGAGCATATAAAGGATATTTTCCGCAATAGACAGTTTCGGATCAGGATCATGAATAAAGAAACTTCCCCCGAAACTGGTATATTTATAAGCCTGATAGCCGTATACTGCAAGTACGGGAAACAACGTTATAAGCTCTATGCACTGTCTCAGAACATTGGGTATTGAAATATCATTGGCATTGTCGTCATAGGAATACAGCGCCAAAACACTCTTCGCCAAAGTATTCATCATATTATCGCTTGGCGCTTTCATTATAACGTCCCTTGTAAACGTTGAAGGCAGACTGCGGAAATCCGAAAGAATCTTCTTAAAGCCTTCAAGATCCTCGCCGGACGGCATATTGCCGAAAAGCAGCAGGAAAACCGTTTCTTCAAAGCCGAACCGCTTTTCCCTCACGAATCCGGCGACTATCTCCTCCACATCTATGCCGCGGTAGTAAAGCTTTCCTTCGCCGTGATTAGGCATTCCCTCCCCCGTATTCAACACCTTTATGGTGCTGATATTGGTAAGACCTGCGACAACTCCGCTGCCGTTCACATCACGAAGTCCTCTTTTTACGTCATACTGCGTATAAAGTTCAGGCTCGATCTTGTATCCCTCTACGGAGTCCTCCGCCAGCTTTCTTATTTCAGGTGTAATCTCGGAAAAATTATATTTCACAGTATCTGTCCTCCTTATTAATTATTAATATATAAGTCCGGATCCATGCCGCAGATTATAAGATCTATCCTGCTGACCTGACCGGTATTAATGGCGATATATACCATATCTCCGCTTTCCTTGTCCGCATTTACGGCGGCACATCTTGTTGTGCCGTTGCCGTTAAAGCTCTTTATAATAACATCGTAAGGCGTATATCTTGAAAACGACAGGATTCCGCCCCGAAATAGCTTCCCTTAATATTAACCTCAAAAACGGCTATATCCTTTTCGTTGTTTTGAAAATAGGTGTAATAAAGACTTCCTATTTCTTCCTTTTCACTGGCGGCTGAGTTTTTGGCTATGTCGGCGGCGGTGCAGTGGGTTTCCGAGTAACTGCCGGTTTCTTCGTAACCGTGGGTTTATTCGTTGCTGACGTTGGTTCTTCAACAACTTCTATAATAGAACCGTTGCCGGTAAAGACCTCCATTTGCACGCCGAAAGTAATATACTCCGAATCCACCCATCCGTAATAATCTCAGTCCTGAGAGTCATAGCATTCATACCAAATACCGTAGCTGAAGCAGGTTCTTTTCGATACGATATGCCAGCCGTCTCCGAGACTTTTTCTTACCGCCGAATAAGCTCCGCCCTGCAAATATGACAGTTCAACGCCCTCAACAGTCAGGCCGCTGCATATTATCCGCCCGTATCTCGGACTTTCCAGTTCCGTTATTTTCAATGCATCATCCTTATCGTTCGGCAAATCTTCGTTTTGTTCCTGAACGGAATCAAAGACTCTTTCGTCATAAATTTCTTCATAATTTGAAGGCACGCCGCTTACGGCAGACATGGTAACGAGAAGCCTGACGCGGCCGTCCTGAAATGTCAGACTTCCAGCAAATTCATTCGTTTCAAAATATGCGGTATTTCCCTCCAGCCTTGCATGCACGTCGTCAAAGGACGCAGTGCTGTAATACCAAAGCGAAAACACCGCTTCATTCTTATCTACTGAACGTATGGCAAGTTCGTTTTCACCCACTCCGCTCATATGCCAGTATCTGATATAATCGTTTAATTCAACAGCCGCTTTTCCAGAAACCTCCTGCTCTGTAGATTCCTGTTCCTCAGACGCAAGCGGAAGCGCTGATCTACTGCTGTCATCCTGTCCGCTGCGGCCGCATCCGCCAAGAACGGAAACGCTCATAATACTCGTCATAATAAAGTCATTCTGACGTTTTATAATATTTCATGCGGCGCCGATTTTTTTACCAAATTTATAAACTGTATATTAAAATTATAATATATTTTTCCGGAATTGTCAAGCAGCACGGCAAAACTTTCATTAATCAGCGATCACTTACGAACTTACTTTGCTTACTGTAATTTTTGCAATATTTGAGCGTATCTAAAATTTTTCTTCAAAGGGTATTGCAAAAAATGCTTAAATCTGCTATGATAATTATTAGAAGGAGTGACAACGAATGGAAGCAATAGAATATAAATGTCCTAACTGCGCCGCAGATCTGAAATTTGATCCGGAAAGCCAGAAGCTAAGCTGTGAATTCTGTCTCAGCAGCTTTAACATAGAAGAACTGAAAAAACTGAAAGAAGCTGCCGGAGAAAAATTTCTGACAGAAGCCGAGCTTCAGGATAAGCAGGATTTTGAGGAACATACCAGTCTGTATCACTGCTCCAGCTGCGGAGCGCAGATAATGTGCGACGATCACCAGACTGCTCTTTTCTGCTATTACTGCCATAATCCCGTAATTCTGTCCGGAAAGATGACAGGCGAATACAAACCCGGAAAAATCATTGGTTTTAAGCTGACCAAAGACCGTGCGCTGGATACCTTCCGGAATTGGGTCAAGAAAAGGTCTTTTGTTCCCGACGATTTCAGAACACAGCAGCAGCTTGACAAACTGACCGGACTATATGTGCCGTTCTGGGTTGCGGACTGTGATATAAAAGCCGATTTTTCAGCAGTCGGAAAGACCGTCCGTTCCTGGACATCCGGCAGCTATCATTATACGGAAACCAAAGAATACAGCGTTGTACGCCGGGGAACGATCATTGCCGGCGGAATCCCGGCGGACGGCGAAAGCAAAATAGACGACGCTCTCATGGAGGCGATCGAGCCGTTTAACTACGATGATTTAAAACCCTTTTCCATGACGTATCTGACCGGTTTTTTTGCCGATAAATACGATGTTGACAAGGCGCAGGTTTTCCCACGGATTAAAGCCCGCGCGTCTCAGGCAGGAAAAGAGGTCGTCAGAAAAAGCATCGGCTCGTACTCTTCGCTCTCCGTAAATATGGAGCAGTACACTATCATGAAAACCGACTGGGAATACATGATGCTCCCCGTCTGGTTCATGACATATAAGTATAACGAAAAAATCTACGAATTTGCTATAAACGGCCAAACCGGAAAGCTTGCCGGAACACCTCCTCTTGACAGCAAAAAGCTGAAAATGTTCTGTATGGCTCTGGGCATAGGCATAACGGCTGCGCTCTATCTGCTGGGAGGTCTTATATTCTGATGAAAAAGAAACTTTTATTTATAATACCCGGACTTTCACTGCTCCTTGCAGCGCTGGTAATATTCAACCTCTTTATCCGAAACGACGACAATATTGGAAAAGGATTTGACGGAAACAGTGAAAAAAGTTGTGTTCTCGATACTATAGGAATGTTCTCTGACGAGTCTGATTCTCTTGACAATCTTGACAGACTGGCAAAGGAATATTCTGACAAGCTGGATATGAATATATGCATATATCTGAACGAAACACGGTTCTATTCCGACAGCGAAGTGCAGATTTTCTGTGACGATACATATGATGAGATCTACGGTGAAGATACCGATGGTATTTTTTATCTCATAGATCTTTCCGGTTCAAGCCCTGCCAGAGACTGCATATCAACAAGCGGTAAGGCGGTCCTGCTTTATCAAAAGAAAATAGATACAATCTTTAAAAGTCTGAACGCACATCTGCCCTCCGGCGGCAGTACGGCTTATCCGGATGATATTGACGACGCTGTCCGTGAATTCTACAAGCAGATTGTAAAATATGCAGGCAAAAAACCCGGATTACTCTCAAGCTATCACGATAAATCAAGCGGAAAATATTTTTATTACAAGGGCGGAGAATATGTCGTATCCACTCATAAACCGCCCTCCTCAAATATTCTGGTACTTGCAGTTTCGGCGGTGATCGGCGTTATTGCAGCGATCATCAGCTATTTCAGCATTAAGAGCAAGTATAAATTCAAGAGCAGCGCAAATGCCGTCGTTTATGTTTCTCACGGCGAAAGCAGGCTTACGGAAAGCTCTGATACGTTTATCCGCAGCTACGTCACCAAGCGAAAAATTGAAACGAGCAGCGGCGGAGGAAGCCGTTCCGGCGGCGGAGGCGGTCATACCCACAGCGGCGGTCACGGCGGCGGTGTAAGCCATAGATAACAAGATGCATCCAGCTTGACCGCAGTTCCTTATTCCCATAAATAAAAGCTCCCGGACATAAAATCCGGGAGTTTTATTATAAACTTCAGTTATTCATACCAATCTCAATAGCCTTGAAGTTATTAGTGATAAGATGAGCCTTTGAGGGAGGAACAACCTTTTCAATGCCCTTTTTCACAGTTTCCAGCGAGAAAAGATTTGTCTCTTTGATAAGTTTTCCGAGGAGGATAATGTTAGAGCCGCCCTTGAGCTGATTATCGTCGGCAAGCTGTGTGGACGGAATAGGGAAAATCTTAATGTCCGTTCTTTCACACTCGGCTTCGATAAGGGTACTGTCGTAGAACACTTTTCCGCCGGGCTTTACCTCCGTGATAAACTTATCAAAGGATGGCTGATTCATTGCAACCAGAATATCGGGGTTAAGAACCAGCGGCGAACCGATAGGCTCGTCAGAAATGCATACGGAACAATTAGCCGTACCGCCTCTCATTTCAGGACCGTATGACGGAAGCCATGAAAGCTCCTTGTTGTCCATAAGACCGCAGTATGCAAGAAGTTTTCCGGCAAAGAGAACGCCCTGTCCGCCGAAACCTGCAAGAAGAATTTCAGTCGCAGCCATTACTTTTCGCCTCCTTCCGCAGTTATATCCTTGTAAACACCGAGAGGGTAGTAGGGGATCATCTCGTCCTGAAGTCTTTTAAGAGCCTCCGCAGGAGTAAGCCCCCAGTTTGTGGGACAAGTAGAAAGAACTTCAACGATTGAGAAGCCCTTTTTATTCTTCTGAGTCTCAAACGCCTTTCTAATTGCCTTTTTAGCGTCGCGGATATGAGGAACGCTGTCAACGGCAACACGCTCTGCATAGGCGGTTCCGGTGAGAGTCGAAAGCATTTCGCATACTCTTACGGGATAACCCGCCAATTCGGGATCACGTCCGAAAGGCGTAGTCTGAGTAACCTGACCGGGGATAGTAGTAGGAGCCATCTGACCGCCGGTCATGCCGTAGATAGTATTGTTGATAAAGATAACAACAATATTTTCTCCTCTTGTAGCGGAATGAACTGTCTCCGCCGTACCGATCGCGGCAAGATCTCCGTCTCCCTGATATGTAAACACAAACTTATCGGGATTCGTTCTCTTAACGCCGGTTGCCACAGCCGGAGCACGTCCGTGGGGAGCCTCGATCATATCGCAGCCGAAATAATCGTAAGCCATAACAGAACAGCCTACAGGGCAGACTCCAACCGTCTCGCCCTCTATGCCCATTTCGTCAAGCACCTCTGCCACCAGCCTGTGTACGATACCGTGAGTACAGCCGGGACAATAATGGAAAGGAACATCCAGAAGAGCCTTTGGTCTTTCAAATACAACAGCCATTATTCAGCACCTCCGACTTTTTTGATTTCTGCCAGAACCTCGGCAGGAGTAGGAATTACGCCTCCGGTGCGTCCGTAGAATTCCACGGGCTTGGAGCAGTTTATTGCCAGTCTGATATCGTCTATCATCTGTCCCATTGACATTTCAACACTGAGAAGCTTCTTTGCGGACTTTGCAGCCTCGTTTATTTCCTTTACGGGGAACGGCCACAGCGTCTTGGGACGGAAAAGTCCGGCTTTAATTCCCTGCGCTCTTGCATCGTTTACGGCAGATTTTACAACTCTTGCGGTAGCTCCAAAAGCGCACAGAAGAACATCGCAGTCTTCTGTAAGATAAAGCTCTGCGTCGGTTTCCTTTTCTTTTATAACATCATATCTTGCAAAACGGTCGTTTACCGATTTTTCAAGCTCATCGGGCTTAAGGTAAAGCGAATTAATGATATGATGCTCTCTCTGACCCTTGTGACCTGTCGCAGCCCAGCTGCTCTTGTCATGAGCATCGGGACTGATCTCCGGGAAAGACACAGGCTCCATCATCTGACCAAGAAGTCCGTCGGCAAGAATCATAGCCGGCATTCTGTATTCGTCAGCCTTATCAAAAGCCTTTACCACCATGTCAACCATTTCCTGAACTGAAGCCGGTGCAAATACAAGCAGATGAAAATCGCCGTGACCCAACGCCTTTGTAGCCTGCCAGTAATCCGCCTGGGAGGGCTGGATTCCGCCAAGACCGGGGCCGCCTCTCTGAACGTTTATAATAACGGCAGGGACATCGGAACCTGCGATATATGAAATACCCTCGCTTTTAAGCGAAAGTCCGGGGGATGAGGAAGATGTCATTGCACGGACTCCTGTAGAAGCGGCTCCAAGAACCATGTTAATAGCGGCGATCTCAGACTCAGCCTGAAGAAAAACGCCGCCTGCCTTATGCATACGCTTTGCCATATAAGCGGCAAGCTCTGTCTGGGGAGTAATAGGGTAACCGAAAAAGCACTTGCAGCCTGCACGGATAGCGGCCTCTGCCAGAGCCTCGTTGCCCTTCATAAGATTTCTTTCCAAAGCTTTACAGCTCCTTTCAATTATTTTTCGATAACGATGGCACAGTCAGGGCACATCATAGCACACATTGTACAGCCAATGCAAACGTCCATATCAGTACAGACAGCATAGAAATAGCCCTTTTTATTACGTTTTTCCTTTTGCAGAGAAACAATTTTTTTAGGACAGGCTGTTGTACAAAGGCCGCAGCCCTTGCATCGCTCGGTAATAACCGTCATCTTTGCCAACATTAACACCACACTTTCATTCTGAATCAGAACCTGTCTTTATAAGGAGCGCGCATAGACTTTTAATTCAGTATTCAGTAAAATATGCAAAAAAATCCATGAGCAGTATCTTTTTTAAGGCGGGTTCTCATACTAATCTCCGAAACGTTAATAGACAAAATTGTGAACATAAATTTTGTCAGGCAAGGAGAACACCGCAAGGCATGCTGCCGCCTGACGAGGATGTTCAACGCAGCATGACGGAATTTATGCCACAAGTTTGCCTATTGTTGTTTTGGGGATTAGTATCAAATATCATAAATCCCATAAAGGCTTTACATATACCTTTACAGGAAAAATATCAGGCAAATCCATTAGCTCGCACAATTCCTCCGGACATGCTGTAAACGCCAGCGGCAGACCTGCCGCTGCGGCAATTTCCTTTGCAAAAGATTCTGAACGCCCGATTATCTCCGGAGTAGTTTCGCATCCGAGATTAGTATTGTTTACAACGGCGGTATGCTTCATACGCGCAGCCTTTTCTATCTCGAACATAAGTGAAAGAGCCTCGGCAGAGCTACCCGTAAGATACCGGCGCTGATTTACAACATAGAGCATATCAAGCTCGCCGTCATAACTGCTCAGCGCCTCTGCAAAGCGTCCGAGAGCAAACGCTCCCGCATCGTCTCCGCCTACGTCAATGATGAGACAGCCTTCGCTTTCTGCAAGCTGTTCTATATCGAATTGAATAGAAGGGACGTCCAGATTGCTGTTTGCAAAATCAGGTGCAATAAGCTTTATGCCCATGCCGGCAAACATCTCCCTGAAATCAGCCGTCCTGAAATAGGGATTTACAAGGTCAAGATCCACAACGGTAACTTCCTTTCCCTCCTGGGCGGCTCTCACCGCTAGATTAACCGAAAGATTAGTTTTTCCGCTGCCGTAGTGTCCGGTAATTACTGTGATCTTTTTCATATTATCCTCCACGGAAATTGTCTGTACTTTTATATTATAACACCGTTCGGCATAAAATGCAAGAGTTTTTTCAAGGAAAAAGACGGCCGCATGACCGTCTTGATTTTTATAATTGTATAATTATTGTGAACTCAGCTGCGTATACGCTCTGAGAACTGATAGCGGCGATAGTCAGGATCATAATTTCAATGGAGTGGTTCCATCGTTTTATGTAGAAAAAACGGATTCAACAAATTCCTTATTATAACTTATACATTATCGAATGTTAAATCTATGTTAAACAAATTTGGTTTCTATTGATATTTTCCGAAAATGTGCTATAATAAAATCCGAAAAAGAAAAAAAAGGAGTTTTAATATGGAAGGTTTTTCTATATTCAATATTTTTACCATGCTGGGCGGACTTGCCTTTTTTCTCTACGGAATGAACGTCATGTCCACCAGTCTTGAAAAGCTCACCGGCGGAAAACTGGAGATCGCCCTGAAAAAAATGACTTCCAACAAGCTTAAAAGCATACTTTTAGGTATGGGCGTGACCGTTGCTATTCAGTCGTCCTCGGCAATGACCGTTATGCTGGTCGGATTTGTAAACTCCGGCATTATGACGCTTGAACAGACTATCGGCGTATGCTTCGGCTCAAATATTGGCACTACCTTTACTGCGTGGATCCTTTGTCTTGGCGATATAAAGGATTCAGGGACAGGCGGCGTGCTGGGATTTACCCTGAAAATGCTCAAGCCTGAGTCTTTCTCTCCCCTTGTAGCGCTCATAGGCGTTATAATGATAATGTTTGCCAAGAAAAACAAGAAAAAAGACATCGGACGCATACTTGTAGGATTCGCCGTTCTTATGACGGGCATGACGCTTATGTCCGACTCTGTCGATCCCCTTGCCAATTCCCCCGAATTCCAGAAAACCCTTACGGCTTTTAAAAATCCTGTCCTCGGCGTTATCGTAGGAGCCGCCTTTACGGGAATTATCCAAAGCTCTGCCGGTGCGATCGGTATTCTCATGGCATTTTCAAAATCGGGAGCGCTTACATACGGAATGGCTCTGCCGATCATCATGGGCTGCAACATCGGCACCTGTGTAACGGCTCTGCTCTCCACGTTCGGCGTAAACAAAAATGCAAAGCGTGTTGCATGGTCGCATATTCTTGTTAAAATTATCGGCACGATCATTATTCTGCCTGTTATAATGATTCTTCAGAGCGCGCTGAACCTCAGTATATTCAACAGTACGGTAGGCTATGTAGGGATCTCGCTGATGCATACTATTTTCAATATTGCCACTACTCTCATGTTCCTGCCCTTTACTAATCAGCTCGTTGCCCTGTCAAAGCTTGTTGTCAGAGACGGCAAGGAAACGGACTTCACATCGAAACGCAATCTTACGGGACTTGACGATATTCTCCTTAAAATTCCATCCGTTGCCGTTGAGGCCTGCAAAGGCGCAGCTATACAAATGGCTGAGCTTACACAGGAAACTATCCTTGACGCCCTTGACCTCCTTACAAATTACAACGAAAAAAAGGCTGAATCCATTATTGAAAACGAAGATATTATCGACGGCTACGAGGATAAGATCAATAGCTATTTGCTTAAAATATGCCGTTCCAGCGTAACCGGAAACGACAGCCGCAGCGTATCGAAAATGATGCACTGCGTGGGTAACTTCGAGCGTATCTCCGACCATGCCGTAAACCTTGTGGAATCGGCGCAGGAGATGCATGAAAAGGGAATTTCATTCTCGGCTGAATGTTTTAAGGAAATTTACGTTATCCGTGAAGCCATTGCGGAAAACATTACCAAGGCTATCGAGGCGTATAAGAACAACGATCTCCTCATTGCCCACAAGGTAGAACCTCTTGAAGAAGTGGTGGACAACCTCAGCACCGAGCTTAAGAACCGTCATATATGCCGTCTACAGAACGACGAATGCACCGTTGAACTCGGATATATATTTCAGGATGTGCTTACCAATCTGGAACGTATTTCCGATCACTGCTCAAATATTGCCGGCTGTCTTATCGAGACCGATGAGAAAACCAATATTCATGAGTATCTTCAAGACGTTAAGGAAAACGACAAGAACTTCCGCAAAGAATATCACGCCTATGCCGAAAAATTCTTCACTATGCTGAATACAGCAGAATGATTTCATAACTTATCGGGGACAACCCTTTCCAAAGACCTTTAGCGCTATACTCGCCTCTATTGCAAAACAGACAATAATACCGGCATAAAATCAGCCTGTCTGCGTTGTCGCCCTCACCATACGACAGTATGCTTTTGTCCCCCGCCTTGACAGACGAACTTCTGCTCAGCATTTTTGTCTGTTTTGCAATAGAGGCGAGTATAAAATTCAAAAACGGCTCTGCCAGTTTTTCGATCAACGAGTAAAACTTTAACTTCTTATTATCTCGTTGATCGGAGTATGTGGCAGAGCCGTTTAAATTTTGATATTGAAAATTTATACCGATCCCCGAAACGTTAATAGGCAAAATTGAGAGCAGAAATTTTGTCAGGCAAGGAGAACACCGCAAGTCAGGCTTCCGCCTTTAGAGAATGTTCGATGCGGCATGACGGAACTTATTCCACAAGTTTGTCTATTGTTATTTTGAGGATTAGTATTAGAGCCTGTTCAGTATAAGGAAAAGAGATTGAGGGAGACGCCTTTTTCAAAAGAGTCTCCCTCAATAACTGCCGTAATACTTTTTATTCAGCGTCAGCGTTCTTCTCAATGTAATTTACAATATCTCCGACTGTCTTGATTTCATCAACAGCTTCTTCGGGGATAGAGAGATCGAACTCATCTTCAATAGTAGTGATGAGATCTACAATGTCAAGAGAATCTGCACCGAGATCATCCTGAATATTAGCCTCCATTGTAACCTCGTCTTCATCAACGCTGAGCTGTTCAGCAATAAGAGACTTGAGCTTTTCAAAAATCATGTATATGTCCTCCTTTTATTATTATCAGAAAACGGATCATTCAATGAACGTTCCGATCTTTCTAAACTTAGTATAACGTTCTTTTAGCAAAACGTCAATATCTTTTTGACATTTTTCCGGAATTTTCTGTGACAAATATTCTTTAATATTCTCTGAAATTTTGTCTAAATCGTTATGTGCTCCTCCAAGCGGTTCCTCAATAATGGCCTCGGCAACACCCAGCTTTACCATATCTTCCGCTGTAATTCGCATAATTTCGCTTGCTTCCTGTTCCCGTGAGGCATCCTTCCAGAGAATGCTCGCAAAACCTCTCGGAGAAAGGATTGAATACTGTGCGTTCTCCAGCATGGCAAGTTCATCGCAAACTCCGAGAGCCAGCGCGCCGCCGCTGCCGCCTTCACCAAGCACAATAGATATGATCGGGGTTCTGAGCGTCATAAATTCGGCAATATTTTTTGCGATAGCCTCGCCCATTCCTCTTTCCTCTGCCGCAATGCCGCAGAAAGCGCCCGGAGTATCTATAAAGCAGATAATAGGACGGTGAAATTTTTCCGCCTGCCGTGCCAACCGGAGCGCCTTCCGGTAACCCTCCGGATGAGGCATCGCAAAATTGCAGGCCTTATTCTCATTTATATCCCTGCCCTTAACATGACCGATAATAGTAACAGGTCTGCCGTCCAAACGTCCGACCGCACCGTAAACTGCCTTATCTTCACCGTAAAGACGGTCTCCGTGCATCTCGTAGCAGTCGGTAAAGACAAGAGGAATATAATCTCTTATAGTCGGCCTGCCGGTATTATGAACAAGCTGAAGACGCTCCCAGGCTGTTTTATTCTCGCTCATTGCTCAGACCTCCTTTTTATCGTATCCGTGAAGCTTCAGCAGATGCGACAGAACGCTTCTCATTTTTCTGCGCTCAGTTATCATATCCACAAAACCCTTTTCATACATAAATTCCGCAAGCTGAAAATCCTCAGGAAGCCGCTGCCGGATAGTGCTCTCAATAACGCGTCTGCCGGCAAATCCTATAAGCACTTTTGGCTCGGCAATGATAATATCTCCCAGAGATGCAAAGCTTGCCATGACTCCGCCGGTAGTGGGATCGGTAAGCACGGTAATATAGAGTCCGCCCTTGTCGCTGTGAAGCTTAACGGCGCCGGACGTCTTTGCCATCTGCATAAGAGAAACTATTCCCTCCTGCATTCGCGCTCCGCCGGAAGCCGTAAACATAATCACCGGAAGATCGTTTTCCGCGGCATATTCAAAGGCGCGGGCAATTTTTTCCCCTGCAACACCGCCCATGCTGCCCATAATATAACGCGAATCCATGACGCCCATGACACAGGGTGAGCCTTTTATTGATGCTGTTCCGGTTATCACAGCGTCGTTCAGACCGGTTTTCTCCCGAACATCATCTAACTTATCCTCATAACCGGGGAAATCAATGGGGTTTCCGCTTTTCATTTCTCCGTCAAGCTCTTTGAAGCTGCCCTTGTCAACAGTGATCGAGATACGCTCCTGCGCCGACAGGCGTCCATGATAATTGCAGACGGGACATACTCTGTGAAGCTCCTCATACCGCGACAGCGGCGACAGATTCTGACATCTCGGACATTTGAACATAGGCGGCTTGTAATCGTCGCTGCCGTCGTTAAACCGCTTTTTTACTACTTTAAAAATATCTTCAAACACCTATATTCTCAACCTCGCTTTTTCTTTTCATCCATATATCTCCCCAGAAAACCTATATCGTAATTTCCGTTCCTGAAATCCGGATGACGTATAAGCTCAAGCTGGAAATCGATATTTGTATCGACACCTTCAACGATAAATTCTGACAAAGCCCATTTCATTTTATTTATAGCGTCGCTGCGGTCGGAACCGTGAGCGATAAGCTTGCTGACCATTGAATCGTAAAAAGGCGTAATGGTGCAGCCTTGATAAACGGCGCCGTCTATCCTTATACCGGGACCGCCCGGCATGTAAAGAGCTGTAATAGTTCCCGGTGACGGCCGGAAATCCAGATCAGGATTTTCAGCGTTTATACGGCACTCTATGGCGTGTCCCCTCAGATTGATATTTTCCTGCTTAACGCTGAGGGGAAGCCCTGCCGCCGCTTCTATCTGTGCCTTTACCAAATCGTAGCCGGTAACCTCCTCTGTAATTGGATGTTCCACCTGAATTCGGGTATTCATTTCCATAAAGTAGAAATCACGGTTCTCGTCCACCAGAAACTCGATCGTTCCGGCGTTGTAATATCCGCACTGCTTTGCGGCGGTAACTGCCGCCTCCCCCATTTTTTTGCGAAGTTCTTCGTTTACAATAGGGCTGGGACATTCCTCCAGAACTTTCTGATTGCGCCGCTGCATAGAGCAGTCGCGTTCACCGAGATATATATAGTTTCCCAGCTTGTCCGCCATAATCTGAATCTCAACATGATGAGGATTCACAAGAAATTTTTCTATATAAACAGCGTCGTCGCCAAAGAAATTCTTAGCCTCCTGCATTGCCGCCGTCATCTGTTCTTCAAGCTGTTCGGGGGAATCCACACGGCGTATGCCTCGTCCGCCGCCGCCTGCCGAGGCCTTTACCAGCACGGGGTATCCCGCCTTTTCCGCAACGGCAGCCGCTTCCTCAAATGACGAAACCGCCCCCTCGGAACCGGGTATAACGGGCACTCCTGCGGCTTTCATGGTCTCTTTCGCCGCCGCCTTGTTTCCGAGCATCTCGATCGACTCGGCAGACGGGCCTATAAATTCTATGCCATACTCTGCACAAAGACGTGCGAATTCAGCATTTTCCGAAAGAAAGCCGAATCCGGGATGTATGGCGTCTGCGCCGGTATTAAGCGCCGCCTGAATAACGGCATTCATATTAAGATAGCTGTCTTTCGTCGCCGGAGGTCCGATGCATACGGCTTCGTCGGCAATCTGAGCATGAAGCGAACGAACATCGGCGGTGGAATAAACCGCAACGCAGCGGATGCCCAGTTCACGGCAGGCTCTTATGATACGAACGGCAATTTCGCCCCTGTTGGCAATCAATACTTTTTTAAACATCTGTCTATCACTCCGATTTGCTTCCGTCTGCCACCACAAATGTGATCTCGCAGGAAACAGCTCTCTCTCCGCTCACGGAGGCAAGAGCCTTGCCCGTTCCCACAGGACCTCTCTGACGTATCATTTCAACTTCAAGATCAAGCACGTCGCCCGGAACCACCTGCCGGCGAAACTTAGCCTTGTCTATGCCGCCGAAAAGACCGATTTTTCCCTTAAACTCCGGTTTGGACAGCATACATACCGCTCCGGCCTGCGCCAGCATTTCTATCATGAGCACGCCCGGAGTCACAGGATAGCCGGGGAAGTGTCCCTTAAACCAGAAATCCTCTTCCTTTATATATTTTCTCGCTTTTATCCTTACGCCCACTTCCATTTCAATAACCTCGTCTATAAGAAGAAACGGATCGCGGTGGGGAATGATCTCCATTATCTGTTCCCTGCTCATTAAAATATCTGACATTTTATCTGCCTCCTTTTTATCTTATTCGATTATCATGATAGGCTGGTCAAATTCAACAGCCTGTCCGTCGGAAACAAGAATCTCCTTTACATAACCGTCAAACTCTGACTTGATCTCATTCATAAGCTTCATGGATTCAATAATCATGATAACATCGCCCTTTTTCACCTTGTCTCCAAGTTTTACAAAAGGCGGCTTGTCCGGAGAGGGAGCGGCGTAGAATGTTCCCACAATGGGAGATCTCACCATGTTTCCTGAAACCGTCTCAACAGCCGAAGCCGATTTTTCAGCAATTCCGGGAGTAACCGCAAGAGTCTGCGGAACAGCCGGAGCAATGGCGGCAGGCATTGTAGGAGAAAGCACAGTTTTCTTTCCTTTAACAGTGATCTTCTTATTTCCATCACTGGTAATAGTTATCTCCCCCAGATCGTTGTCTGCAACTATCTTCGCAAGCTTTTCTATAGTTTCAAGGTCAAACTGACCGTAAATTTTTTCCATTTATAGCTCCTCCTCAGTCCTTTATTTTCTTAAAGCAGAGCGTGCCGTTATGTCCGCCAAAACCCAGTGAATTTGACAGCGCGACATTAACGTCCTGACATATATTTCCATCTGTGCAGTAGTCAAGATCGCATTCCTCATCGGGTATCTTGTATCCTACCGTTTTATGGATAAGACCCTCCTCGATGGTCTTTGCACATACAACAGCCTCCACTGCACCCGCCGCACCAAGAAGATGACCTATCATGGACTTAGTGGAATTTATCTTCACGTTCTTTGCATCATCGCCGAAAGCAAGCTTAATCGCGGCTGTTTCGTACTTGTCGTTAAGACCTGTGGACGTGCCGTGAGCATTGATGTAATCCACCTCGGCAGGAATAACGCCAGCTTCCTCCATTGCAAGCGTCATGCCCATTCCAGCAGCCTCGCCGGAGGGCATCGGAGAAGTCATATGATAGCCGTCGTCAGTTGCGCCGTAGCCTGCAAATTCGCAGTATATCTTCGCTCCTCTCGCCTTTGCGTGTTCGTATTCTTCAAGGATCAGCATGCCGCTGCCCTCACCGAGGACAAAACCGCTTCTCTCCTTGTCAAAAGGAACAGAAGCACGCATAATATCATCAGATCTTGTAAGAGCTTTCATATTATTGAAACCGCCGTAGGTAAACTCCGTAGTGGAGCTTTCTGTGCCGCCTGCTATGCATACGTCAAGATATCCGTCCTTAATCTTGCGGAACGCCTCGCCCAAAGCGTGAGTACCCGATGAACAGGCGGAAGCGATAGAGAAGTTTGCTCCCCGGAAGCCTGTTTTCATGGCAATAGTTCCGGCAGCCATGTTTGTTATCATCATGGGGATATAGAAAACCGAAATTCTTCCGGGACCTTTTTCAAGATATTTTCCGTATTCTGAAAGAGTGAGATCGATACCGCCGATACCGCATCCCACAAGAACCCCGGCTCTGTAGGGCTCAATATCCTTAAAATCAGTTCCTGCATCGGTCAGCGCCTCGTGAGCGGCGACAACGGCATACTTGGTAAACGTGTCCATTCGCTTTGCTTCCTTCTTGTCAAAGCATCCTTTTGTTTCATAGTATAACGATTCGTCAAAGTCTCTTACAAGCCCTGACAATCTTACTCCTGTGCGGTCTGTATCGAAATGCTCTATACGAGAGATGCCTATTTTGTTTTCCTTAATGCCATCCCAGAATTTTTCAACACCTGTTCCCAGAGGCGTAACTGCTCCGAGACCTGTAATAACAACTCTTCTGCTCATATTTTATCCTTTCTTAGCTGATCTTTCTGCGGTCACATTGAAAGTCCGCCTGAAATTTCGATAACCTGCCCTGTAACGTAGGATGAATCCTCTGAAACGAGAAAAGACACCACGGCGGCTATCTCCTCCGGTTCTCCGTACCGCTTCATAGCCACGGCATCCAGCATTTTTGCCTTTATATCGTCACTGAGTACGTCCGTCATGGGAGTTCTTATCAATCCAGGAGCAACGGCGTTGCAGGTAATGTTCTTTCTGCCGTACTCCTTGGCAACAGTTTTCGTCATGCCTATTATAGCTGCCTTTGAAGCAGAGTAATTGATCTGTCCGGGGTTTCCGTAAAGACCTGCCACAGAGGAAACGTTGACGATCCTGCCGTGCTTCTGCCGCATCATAACCGGACAGACGTTTTTCAGCATATTGAAAATGCTCTTCTGATTTACGGCGATAACAGCGTCGTATTCATCCTCGCCCATTCTTGCAAGGAGCTTGTCCTTAGTTATTCCGGCGTTGTTCACAAGGGCGTCAATGCTTCCGAATTCATCTCTGACTGCCTTGACCATGGTTTCGCAGTCCTCCATTTTTGAAACGTCTGCGGAAAAGCATACAGCTTTCACACCGAAAGCTTCGCACTCCCTTGCCACCTCGATTGCCTTTGCCTTGTCCCCCTCGCTCGGGTAATGGTTCACGGCAATACTAAAGCCATCCTTTGCAAGTCTTTTAGCTATGCAGGCGCCGATTCCCTGAGACGCGCCCGTAATTAATGCAACTGCCATTTGTTTTCCTCCTGTTTATTATCTTCCGAGAAGCTCCTGCGCCTGTGTCATAATATCCCTGACAATAGTTTCACAAGGCTTTATATCGTTTATCATTCCTGCAATAGCTCCGCAGAGGAACGAACCTTCTTCAAGATTTCCGTCCTGAACCGCCTTTCTCAGCGAACCGAGAGTTACTTCCTCGAACTGCTCCGGTGTAAGAGAGCCGTCCTTTTCACCGTTTGCCAGCATCTTTGAGAACTTAGTTTTTATATTACGGCAAGGGTGACCCGTATATCTTCCGGTAACCACGCTGTCGGTGTCCTTTGCCTTTACCACAAGCTCCTTAAAGGTATGGTGGATCTGACATTCTTCTGATGCCAGAAACCTTGTTCCGATCTGAACGCCCTCCGCTCCCAGCATAAAGGACGCAGCCACGCCTCTGCCGTCGGCGATGCCTCCGGCGGCGATAACGGGAATTTCCAGAGCATCCACAACCTGAGGCACAAGGCACATTGTGGTATTTTCGCCGATATGTCCGCCTGATTCGGTACCCTCGGCAACAACGGCGTCAGCGCCTGCCTTTTCCATTCTCCTTGCAAGAGCGACAGAGGGAATAACCGGAATTACTTTAATTCCGGCCTCTTTCCACGCCGGAATATATTTTCCGGGATTTCCTGCCCCCGTAGTAACGACAGCTACTCCCTCGTCGATACAGAGCTGAGCCAGGTCGTCAGCATTGGGACTCATAAGCATGATATTCACACCAAAAGGCTTGTTTGTATTTTCTTTGCAGAGACGTATCTGATTTCTAAGATAGTCGATAGGCGCGCTTCCTCCGGCGATAAGGCCTATTCCTCCTGCGTTGGAGACAGCCGCCGCCAGAGTATGCTCGGCGATCCATGCCATGCCGCCCTGAATAAGAGGATATTCACATCCCAAAAGTTCGGTAATTCTTGTTTTCATATCTGTTCTCCTTAATATTCAAGTATGATTCCGCCGTAGGTCAGACCTGCGCCAAATCCGATAAGTGCAAGCTTCTGTCCTCGCTGTACAAGCCCCTTTTCTATTCCCTCGTTAAGCGCAAGGGGAATTGATGCGCTTGACGTATTGCCGAAGTGATCAAGAGTAATAATAAACTTATCCATATGCGCACCCAGCTTTTTCGCAGCGGTCTCAATGATCCGCACGTTTGCCTGATGCGGAATGAACCAGTCGATATCGTCCTTTGTCATGCCGATCTTTCCTGCGGCAAGCTCAAAGGCTTTCGGAAGAGCCTGTGTCGCAAATTTATAAACAGTCTTTCCGTCCTGATAAAGCATATGAACGTCCTTTTCCGGGAATCCGTCGTCAAATTCGCTTTTGAGCCTGATTTCCTTTGCCGGACTGAGATTTCTTGCAAAAAGCACCCTTGCTCCGCTTCCGTCCGAACCAAGGAACGACGAAAATATTTTATCGCTCTTTTCAACGACAGCGGCGGCGGCTCCGTCTCCGAAGAGAATACATGTCTGCCTGTCCTTAAAGTCACAGAAACGAGAAGTCGCCTCGCTGGAAACCACAAGAACGTATTTTGGGGAATCATCGGAAGCAAGAAATCTTCTTGCCGTATCCAGACCGTAAACAAAACCGCTGCATGCCGCATTCAGATCAAAGGCGGCGGCATTTTCCGCACCGATTTCATACTGAATAATGCTTGCCATACTGGGAGTAAGAAAATCGGGAGTAACAGTTGTACAGATAATAAGTCCTATTTCCTCCGGCTTTACGCCTGCCTTTTCCAAAGCGGCAAGAGCAGCTGTCTTTCCCATGTACCATGCAGGCTCCCAACCTGCCATACGGCGCTCAACAATGCCTGTTCTGGTGCGGATCCACTCGTCGTTTGTATCCACAAATTTTTTAAAGTCATCGTTACAGAGCGTCTGTTCAGGTACATAACTGCCCATTCCTAAAATGTTGATTCCCATTAAAAATACTCCTTTGAATGAAAAATTATTGTAATACGGTTGTCAAACCGGAAAATTTATGGTATATTATTAATAGAGGATTTTATTCAGATCTCGGTATTAAATCAACCTACATACATTATATTGTAAATCATTTCCGGTTTTTTTGCAATGATATTTTTGAACTTTATTTCACGCAAATGAAAATATCGTTATTTTAGACAAAACCTCAGTCAAAATTTCAGTACTTTTGCCAAATATTTGTATATAACACACAGAAAGGAAGTTTCACATTATGACAATTTCACTATTTTCCGGACAAGGATCCCAGTATCAAGGCATGGGAAAAGACATTGCGGAAGCATTTCCCGTCACTGCAGAGGTCTACGATACCGGTTCAGAAATTCTGGACACAGATCTCAGAGCTTTGTGCTTTGATACGCCGCCGGATGAGCTTTCTCGGACAATCAATGCACAGCCTGCCATTATGACCACCTCTCTCGTATGTCTGAAAGCAGCCCTTTCAAAAAGATTTTCATTCGAGGGCGTCGCCGGTCATTCCTTAGGCGAATACGCCGCCATGTACGCTGCAGGTATTATCTCACTTGAAGACGCTTTCCGTCTTATAAAGGCAAGAGCCGCCGCTATGGAATCCGCCGCCGCTGAACACAGGGGCACAATGGCGGCTGTTATGAAACTTGAACCGAAAAAGGTTGAAGAGATCTGTAATTCTGCCAGAGAATACGTTTCCGCCGTGAACTTCAACTCACCGGCTCAAACGGTAATTGCCGGAACACCGGAAGGCGTCAATGAAGTTACGGAAGTTTTCAAAGAGCTTAAAGCAAAAGTCGTACCGCTCAAGGTTGCAGGAGCGTTCCACTCAAAGCTTATGGAATCCGCAGCCGCCGCCTTTTACGAAACGGCAAAGACCGTAAGCTTCGGCAAACCGAATGTCAAATACTACTCCAACGTTACCGGTGGGGAACTTACGGAGCTTCCGGATATGGCAGAGCTTCTTGCAAAGCACATTGTTTCTCCCGTCCGTTTCACCTCCGAGCTGAACGCCATGCAGGAAGCCGGCGCAAATAAATTTGCTGAATTCGGCCCCGGCAAGACTCTTACAGGTCTTGTGAAAAAAACGCTTTCCGGAGTCTCCGCTTTCAATATTGAAAATCTTCAGACACTTGAAGGAGCTGATATTTATGAATAAATTCTCTCTTATAGGTCATCCGCTGGGACACTCTATGTCTCCGCTCATTCATGACAGACTCTTTGCTCTCAGCGGCTTCGAAGCGGAACCGTATCAGCTTACAGATATTGCTCCGGAGGATATCCCCTCCAGCCGTCCTATCTTTGAAGAGCACCTCGGCATGAATGTAACTATCCCTCATAAGCAGGCGGTTATTCCGCTTATGGACGAGCTTGGAGAAAGCGCGCGGCGGTATAATTCCGTCAACTGCATTAAGAATGAAAACGGCAGGCTTATCGGCTATAATACGGACTGTGACGGTTTCCTCCGCTCTGCGGAGCTGCTGCCTATCAGCGGAAACGTCGTTATCCTCGGCTGCGGCGGCGTAGGTCGCATGATTGCAATAGAAACGGCTATTCACGGCGGCGCTCTGACTCTTGCCGTTATTCCGCAGGATGTAAAGAACGCCCAGCTTCTTATGGCGGAAATTATGGAAAAATGCAGCGGCGCCGCAGTAAAGATCGCTGATATTTCCTCTCTTGACGGAAATTTTGATCTGCTTGTGAACGCAACTCCGGTGGGAATGTACCCCAAAACCGACGCCTGCGCCGTAAGCGACAATGTAATTGAAAACTGCCTCAGTTTTTTTGACGTTATATATAACCCTACTGAAACGCTGCTTATGAAAAAGGCAAGGGCTATGGGTAAAACGGCGGTAGGAGGCGCTTCAATGCTGGTATATCAGGCTGTGAAGGCGCACGAGATATGGTACGGCGGCGAGTTTTCAGCCGAGGATATTTCAAAAATTATTCTTGAAGTAGAAAATACAGTCGATTCGATGAATAAGACAAAGGAGAAAACCATATGACAGTATTTCTTTGCGGCTTTATGGGCTGCGGAAAATCCACCGCCGGAAAGCTTGCTGCAAAAAAAATGGGCTGCGGCTTCTGCGACACCGACGATCTTATCATCCGTACTCTCGATATGTCCATACCGGATATTTTTGAACAGAAAGGCGAGCCGTTCTTCCGCAAAACCGAAGCGGAAATTATAAAATCGCTCTGCGGCAAGACTGTTGCCGCGGCCTGCGGAGGAGGAGCCATGCTTAATCCCGATACGGCAAAGACGGCAAGAGACGCCGGAGCTGCAATAATTTTTCTGGACGTGCCCTTTGAAATCTGCTATGAACGCATAAGGGGCGATGAAAATCGTCCTATTGCCGCACGTTCTTCCATGGAAGAGCTTCATGAACTTTTCAACAGCCGCCGCAGCGTTTATCTCAAACACTCTACTGTCAAGATCGACTGCGGAAATTCAAGCCCCGTTGAAATTGCCGAACGCATTGCCGCCTCGGTATTCAAATAAGGAGTAGGATATGCTTATTTACAACGCTGAAATTTATACCATGGACACTGCCGGAATTATCTCGGCAGGCTGGCTCCGAACAGAAAACGGAAAAATAAAGGAAATCGGCGCGGGAACTCCGGAAAGCATCCCCGGCGGCAGCATCAACGCTCAGGGTGGAATGCTGCTGCCCGGTTTTATCGACGCCCACACCCACCTCGGAATAATCGAGGACGGTCTTGATTTTGAGGGCGATGACTGCAACGAATCCACCGATCCCTTTTCACCGCATATGAGAGCCATAGACGGAATAAATCCATTTGACAGATGCTTTGAAGAAGCCCGGATGAGAGGTGTGACGGCGGCGGCGTCCAGCCCCGGAAGCGCAAATCCCTGCGGCGGTGAGATCTGCGCTGTAAAAACAAACGGACGAAGAGTTGACGATATGCTCATAAAGCAGTGCGGAATAAAATTCGCCCTCGGTGAAAATCCGAAGCACGTCTACAACGGACGTGACGAAGCTCCGGTTACAAGAATGGCGGTTGCCTCCATTATCCGTGAAGGACTTTACAAAGCGCGCAGATACGTCCATGACATGGACAGCTACTATTCCGACAGCGAAAACTATGATCCACCGGAATACGATATAAAATTTGAGGCGCTTATCCCTCTTCTTGACCGCAAAATGAAAGCTTTTTTCCACTGTCACAGAGCGGACGACATATGCACCGCCATAAGAATCGCCAATGAATTTTCTGTTGATCCGGTAATAATTCACGGTACAGAGGGCTATAAAATTGCCGATATTCTTGCAGAGGAGAATATTCCGGTAATATGCGGCCCCTTGATCTGCGACCGCTGCAAGCCGGAGATGAAAGGCCTTGAACTGAAAAACGCCGCTATTCTTCACGAAAACGGCGTAAAAACAGCCATCTGCACCGATCATACGGTAATCCCCATACAGTATCTGCCGCTGTCGGCTCAAGCGGCCGTAAAGGGAGGTCTTGAATTTACGGAGGCTCTCAGGACCGTTACCGCAAATCCGGCTGAGATACTGGGTATAAGCGATATAACGGGAACTCTCGCTGCCGGAAAGGACGCCGACCTCCAGCTTTACGCCAAAGGTCAGAATCCGCTCGATCTTATGTCGGAGCCGCTGCTTGTTATGATAGGCGGCGATATATGCCGAAAGGAGATATAAAATGAAAAGAATTTTATCTTTTGTTTCCGCTGCCGCTGTAACAGTAACCTCTGTCTCTCTTTTCACCGTATCCGCGCAGACTGACGAAACCGCGTCCAAAATCAGCCTGGAATATGAGCTTGTGGACGGAAGCGCCTATATCACAGGATATACAGGCTCTGATCCGATTCTGATAATTCCCTCTCAGATCGATGGAAAAAATGTTGCCGGAATTCGTGAAAACACATTCATGGGCGCAGAGGAGCTTACCGCCGTCGTTATTCCAGACACTGTAACATCTGTCGGCGATAAAGCGTTTTCTGCCTGTCCTTCCCTTACAACCGTGACTCTCGGAAGCGGCGTAAGCAATATAGGCGATATGGCGTTTTCCGCCTGTCCTTCTCTCCAGTCATTTTTTGTAAGCAAAGACAACAAAACTTATACCGTTATCAAAGGCTCTCTTTTTGAAAAAAATGAGCTTGTCACCTATGCCGGCGGAAGCAATGCTGAAATCCCTTCCGGAACGGTTTCTGTACGCAAGGGAGCTTTCATGGGCAAAACGGAAATCGTTTCTGTGGATTTTCCCTCAAACGGGCTGACAAGTTTAGGCGATTATGCCTTTTCAGGATGTACATCCCTTAAAAAAGCTGTTATGCCGGTTTCCGTCAAGAATATCGGAACGGGATGCTTCGCCAGCTGCTACAATCTGAACGAAGTGTTTATCAGTCCCGGATGCACTGCCGTTAAAGACGGCACATTCCGCGGCTGCTCCTCTCTCTTCAATATTAATATTCCTTCGTCTGTCACTGAAATCGGAGATTCTGCGTTTCTCGGATGCAGTATGCTTTCCGGAATGTATATTCCTCCGACTGTGAAGAAGATAGGAGATAATGCCGTAGGAAGATCATACAGCATCAGGGACGGCTCCGTTGAAACCACAAGCGGATTTGAAATTCATGCAGAAAAGGATTCCGCCGGAGCAAAGTATGCGGAATCTCTGAATATTCCTGCAAAACCGTTTCTTTCCGGCGACCTCAATGACAACGGAATTATCGAGGGCAGCGACGCATCCATGGCGCTGAGGCTATATACAGAAAGCTCCAGCGGCTTAGATTCCACCTTTTCCGCCTATCAGGCAGCCGCAGCCGATTGGAACCGGGATGATATTATCACCGGCTCAGACGCGACCCTCATTCTCAGAAAATATACTGAGCTTTCATCGGGAATGGAATGAAATGTAAGTAAATTAAAAATATGTATTGTAGCAGATTTCGAAAGCAGCCGAAACCCTCAAAACTGTAAAAACTTGTTCTCATAGGCTTACAAACGCGTATGAGAACAAATTCTAAATCCCCATAATGCCGATACTGGGCATTATGGGGATTCTTTTGTCATCCGGTCAGAATACATCCTTTTTTCGCTTTATATGACGTCTTATGAGAACAAATACAATTATCAGAACGCAGATTATCAGGAAAACAGGCACAAACCATTTATTTGCCGTTTCTGATTTCATTTCTGTCCACAACTGACTCATAGTTTCGTTAGCGCTGTCGGAAAGATTAACGAAAACATCGGTTTTTTCCGCAATAAAACTGCTGTCCGGGTAAGAAACAGGATCGTTTTGCACATCCTCGTCAAGCATCTCATAGGCGGCGCTGTGAGGAGTGGAATAGCAGATATAATCAATATTCGCAAAGGCAATATCCGGCTCGCACATGAAATTAATGTACATTTCCGCCGCCTCTTTCTGCTTGGCGGAGTACGGAATGCACATTGCATCCACAAAGAGATTCGTTCCGCTTTTGGGTACGGCAAAATCAAGAGCCTCGTTGTCCTCCAGTATCGTCAGAGCGTCCCCGGCATAGTATGGAGCAAGAAGAGCTTCACCGGCAGCCATTTTGTCAAAAACCTCGTCCATGACGTATGCCTGAACTATGTCCTTCTGCTCTTTCAGCTTCTCCGCCGCCGCCTTTAATTCTGCCGGTTCTTCAGTATTAAGAGAGTAGCCCAGCATGATTTCCGCAATGGCAAAGGCGTCGCGGGGATTATCGAACATAAGGATCTGATCCTTGTAGTCCTCATTCCAGAGGATGTCCCAGTCTATTTCCTCTCTTGGAATATCTATCTCCTCTGCATTGTAGATTATCCCCACCGTTCCCCAGGTATAGGGCACGGAATAGGCGTTATCCGGATCGTAGGCAAGATCGCGGTAATTGTCCATAATATATTTATAATTGGGTATATTCTCCATATTAAGAGGCTGAATAAGCTTTTCCTTTATCATCTTGCTTATCATATAATCCGATGGAATAATGACGTCGTAGGTGGTTCCGCCGCCCTTCAGCTTGGCGTAAAGCTCCTCGTTAGTGGCGTAATTAGTATAGTTGACTTTGATACCAGTAAGCTTTTCAAATTCAGCGTTTACATCAAGCGTTCCCTCGTCTGCACCGTTAGAGATATATTCGCCCCAGTTGTAGACGTTTATGGATATACCGTCGTTTTTAAAGCGTTTATAGTAGCTATTGTCCTCAACTGAAAGAGTCTGTAAAACGCCGTCCTCCTCTCCGTCGCTGTCTTTGGAGCATCCGGCATTCATAGAAAGGGACAGTATAAAAGCCGCAAGAAGCGCAAATTTCCTTTTCATCAGAAACCTCCTCCGCTCGTACGTTTTTTTGCCGCTCTGCTTTCAAGAATGTTCTTTACGATAAGCACGATGACCACAACAATAAATATAAGTGTTGAAAGAGCGTTTATCTCCGGAGAAACCTTTCTCCTCGTCATGGAATAGATCGTTATGGGCAGCGTCTGGGAGGTCGAACCCGTGGTAAAATAGCTGATAACAAAGTCGTCCAGAGAGTAAGTGAAAGACATTAGAAATCCGCTGACAACGCCGGGCATGATCTCCGGCAGAACGACCTTTCGGAACGCTCTAAACGGACTGCATCCCAGATCCTGCGCCGCCTCGTAGAGATGAGGATCCATCTGCCTGAACTTCGGCATAACGCTGAGGATAACATACGGAACGTCAAAGGTGATATGTGCGATAAGCAGCGTGACGAATCCGAATTCCAAAGTCATCCGAGCGGCGAAGAAACTGAACAGAAGCATCAGCGAAACGCCGGTGACGATCTCCGGGTTAATGATGGGCATATTCGTAACATTCATGACAACGGTTTTAGGAACACGCCTCATTCCGTTGATCCCGATAGCCGCCAGCGTTCCGAGAACAGTGGATATAATACTGGCTGCAACGGCAATTATTATAGTATTTACAAGTGATGAAATAATTATCCTGTTATGGAACAGACGCTTGTACCAGTCCAGGGTGAAGCCGCTGAAAACAGAGCTGCTTTTTGATTCGTTAAAGGAAAATACTATAAGTACAAAAATCGGTACATACAGGAAAAGCAGCACAAGAGCAAGATATATTTTTCCAAGCTTTTTCAAAGCCGCACCTCCTTATATAAGCACCTGATCGTCAGGATCAAACTGATTCATTACGGTCATTATAACAAGGATTATAACCATAAGAACAAGTGATATCGCCGCACCTAAATGTGGATTATAGGCGTTTCCCAAGAACTGCATCTCGATAAGATCGCCTATGAGAAGATTGGAGCCGCCCCCCAGCATACGGGAAATAATAAAGGTGGAAATTGCCGGTACAAATACCATTGTTATACCAGATGTAATCCCAGGCATACTCAGCGGAACCACTACACGAAACAGCGCGGAAGCGGAGCTGCATCCGAGATCGGAAGCTGCCTCCAGCAAGGATTTATCTATTTTTACCATTACCGAATAAAGCGGCAGAATCATAAAGGGCAGATAATTATATACCATTCCCAGTACAACTGCGCCGGAGGTATTTATCATTTTCAGCGGGCCGAGACCGACTGTCCCCAATATATTGTTGATTATACCGTTGTTTCCCAGCAGAGTCATCCAGGCGTAAGTACGGAGAAGGAAGTTCATCCACATAGGAAGCATAACGATCATAAGCATAGTTCCCTGTTTGTGCCTGTCCATTCTTGAAAGGATAAAGGCTACGGGATAGGCTATGGCAAGGCATATTGCCGTAGCGATAAGGGACAGCCAGATCGACCGTACGAATATATTAGCATACTGTCCCACATCGGAAACGTTACGGATCGTAAATCCGCCGCCGTCGGTTGTGAAAGCAAAATAGGCTATCATCAGCAGCGGAACGAGGATGAAAACTATCATCCACACAAGATAGGGAGCGGAAAAATATTTAAGCTTCATTCGTCTGCCTCCGGTGTTTTATTCATTATGTGAATATCGTATGGATCAAAGGCCATGCCGATCACGGAACCGGCAGGCTCGGCTTTGGTGGAGTGTATTATCCATTTGTGGTCAACTCCGTCAACGATCATTTCGTAGTGAACGCCCTTGAAAACGACTGATTCCACAATTCCCGTAAGCTTCGCCTTTTCTGCCGGAATCACCCTGACATCTTCCGGACGGATAACCACGTCGACGGTTTTATCGGAATCGAAGCCCTTGTCCACGCATTCAAAACGGCGTCCGGCAAATTCCACCACACAGTCCTCCGGCATGAATCCGTTAATAATATTGCTCTCGCCGATAAAGTCCGCAACAAAAGCGTTTACCGGCTCGTTGTATATATCGGTGGGCGTGCCTATCTGCTGAATGCAACCGCTGTTCATAACCACAATGCTGTCGCTCATGGTAAGAGCTTCTTCCTGATCGTGAGTGACATAAACAAAAGTAAGCTCCAGCTCCTGCTGAATGCGGCGCAGCTCGATCTGCATTTCCTTGCGCAGTTTGAGGTCAAGAGCGCCCAGAGGCTCGTCCAGAAGAAGCACCTTGGGACGGTTCACGAGAGCGCGGGCGATCGCCACACGCTGCTGCTGACCACCGGAAAGACGATGAACGGAGCGTTTTTCAAAGCCTTTCAGATTGACGATTTCCAGCATCTCCCCCACACGGCGGAGAATTTCCTTTTCGGGAACATTTTTTACACGTAGCCCGAAAGCGATGTTCTCATAGACGTTAAGGTGTGGAAAAAGAGCATACCGCTGAAATACGGTGTTGACGTTCCTTTTGTGGGGAGGAACGCCGTTTATCCGCTGACCGTCGAAAAATACGTCTCCGGAAGTTGGCTCTAAAAATCCTGCGATTATACGGAGCGTTGTTGTTTTTCCGCATCCCGACGGACCGAGAAAGGTTACGAACTCCTTGTCTTTTATATCAAGGCTGATATTTTTGAGGATTCTGTCCCCATCTTCAAATTCAACGACTATGTCTTTTAAACTTATAATATTTTCCATTGCATCAAATCCTTTGCTGTGGATTATCCTGATATTGCTCCGCAGTTTTTATTTAAAGCGCAATTTTGCCCGCTGCAAAATATAGCAAATGATTTCAGCAAGCTTGACTTGCTTCATCAATAACGAAGCAATAAAACCATGACGATTAATTATATCACAAAAAAATGCAGAATGCAATATAAATCGGCAATAATATTAAATTTTTCTGAACTTTCTGCGGTCTATTGATTTTAACTGCCGTAAATGGTATAATAAGGGAGATATAAGAATTTGTTCAAAATCTTTTTGAACAAGCTCTTACAAAGGAGAACACATATGCCAAGATTTTTTACAGATGAAATCAACGAAGAAAACATATGCCTTACAGGGGAAAACGCCCGTCATGCAGGATTTTCCCTGCGGATGAAGCCCGGCGAGAAACTTACGCTGTGCTCCGGCGGCGTTGATTATGAATGCGCTGTTTCCGAAATTACCGGAGACACCGTATATCTTGATCTTATCGGAAAGCATCCCTGCCCGGCTGAACCTGATATTGACGTAACTCTCTTTCAGGCTGTCCCAAAACTGGACAAACTGGAATTTATCATTCAGAAAAGCGTGGAGCTTGGAGTTTCAAGAGTTGTTCCGATACTAACCAGAAGATGTATCTCCCGTCCCGACAGCCGCGACTTTGAGAAAAAACGTAAAAGACTGTGCAGAATATCCGAAGAAGCCGCAAAGCAGTCGGGCAGAGGACGTATCCCAGAAATCACGCCTATTGTTTCCTACAGGGAGGCTCTGGAAATTATGAGCGGCCTGGACAGGAAAATTATGCTCTATGAAGCGGAAGGCGGAAAGCGTTTCGGAGAGATCGGACTGACCGGTGCAAAAACTGTTGGACTGCTTATCGGCAGCGAGGGCGGATTTGATCCGGAGGAGGCAAAAATGGCAGCTAATGTCGGAATAGAACGAATCTGGCTTGGAAAAAGGATACTTCGTTGTGAAACTGCACCAATAACAGCCCTCTCAATTTTGATGTTTTTAACAAATAATATGTAAAAGGTTGAAATTTCAAAAGGAGTATGTTATAATATATATTAGGCAGTATTTCTGCTATGCGGAGCTGACTGAATTTATCGTGATCCGGTCGCAAGGGGTTCGGTAAAAAATTATTTCTTGCGGAGAAAAGAGGAAAATTAAATGAATAAATTATTATTTACTGTTTTAGCCGCCGGTGCTGCTGCTGCCGGATACGCTGTAGTAAAGTCTCTCAAGAGTAAAAACAATGATACAGACTACGACGATTTCGATGATGAGTTCACAGTAGGAGACGAAGATATTGACCTTGATATTGCAGATTCTGCTGAGGAATCTGTTGAAGAAGCCGCTGAAGCTATAGAGGAAGCTGCTGAAGAGGCTGCTGAAGCTGTCGAAGAGACTGTTGAAGAAATCGAAGACTGATTTTGATATTTTGGGGAGAGCGTTGCTCTCCCTTTTTGCACAATTTATGCAATAATTACAATTAACAAGCTCAAAATATGTGCAATTATACAAATTGCGCAGATTCCTATTGACAAATAAAGACAGCTTTGGTATAATATAAAAGCTGTCCGACAAGGACTATCGCAAATAGGTATGTCCGAGGCGTAGCTCAGTTTGGTAGAGTGCTTGCTTTGGGAGCAAGATGCCGCAGGTTCAAGTCCTGTCGCCTCGACCAAGTTTTTTTGAAAAAAATCAAAAAAATACTTGACAAGCTTAAAAAAATGTGATATAATAATACATGTGTTAATCGCTGGTGTAGCTCAGTTGGTAGAGCAGCTGATTTGTAATCAGCAGGTCGGGGGTTCGAGTCCGTCCACCAGCTCCATTTTATCGTTCAGTCGATAAAACATTGAAAATTAAATGGGAGAGTTCCCGAGTGGCCAAAGGGGGCAGACTGTAAATCTGTTGCTTTTCAGCTTCGATGGTTCGAATCCATCCTCTCCCACCATTTTCATAAGAAATTCTTTCATTACTTTTTAATTCTCTATTTCGTTTTCCTTGCATTAATTGCAAGGACTTTTTTATGCCTGAAAAAAAAGAAGATTTACACTGAAATGCATATGCATTGTTTACAAAAATATGCATTCTGGCAAGATAAAAATAATTCGGAGGTGATTTATATGATAAAAGCCGAAATGTCATATAGCGAGGAACACTTTACGGCTATTTCCGGAAAGGGCAGCAAGATTTCTCCTATAGAGGCCATAGGAGCAGTATTTTTTGCGGTAATGTCAACTTTTATAATTATACTTTCCATAATAAAGCACGAAAAACCTGATGTTATATATGTTATTACTGCTTGCTGTCTATGGATTGCAATCATATTTGTTGCCTTGCTTAAGATATTTCTTTCGCCCAAAAGGCAGTTTGAGAGATACTGCAAAAATTTTCCCAACTCAAAGGTCGTTATAGCTTTTGAAGACGAACAATTTTCTTTCAGCTGCAGCTCGGATGTTACGCAGGGCAGCAGTCTTTATAAATACAGCGTTATTAATAAAGTTGATGAACGTGACGGATTTTTTGTGATAAATATATCCGGTGTAGGAATTACGGCTTTTAAATATTCTGAAATTACGGAGGGAACTGCTGAAGAGCTGAGAAATCTGCTTAAGGCGAAACTTGGAGACAACAGATATACCGCTTAATGACTGACAAATTTCAGTTGTATTATATATGTATCGGCTGCGGTTTGAATCACAAATGCCGCTGCTACAGGAGGAATAAAAAATGATCAGAGAAGATTTAAGAAACATCGCCATTATCGCCCACGTTGATCACGGCAAGACCACACTGGTTGACGAAATGCTCAAACAGGGCGGCGTTTTCCGTGAAAATCAGGAGGTTGCGGAACGTGTAATGGATTCCAACGACATTGAACGTGAAAGAGGTATCACCATTCTTGCAAAAAATACCTCCGTATGCTATAACGGCATAAAGATAAACATTATCGACACTCCCGGACACGCCGATTTCGGCGGTGAAGTAGAACGTGTGCTTGAAATGGTTGACGGCGTTCTGCTGCTTGTAGACGCCGCAGAGGGACCTATGCCGCAAACTCGCTTCGTGCTCTCAAAAGCTCTTGAAATGGGACACAAGGTTATTGTTGTAGTAAACAAAATAGACCGTCCCGACGCTCGTCTCGACGAAATTGGAGATGAGGTTCTTGAACTTCTTCTCGATCTTGACGCCAGCGATGAGCAGCTTGAATCACCTATTCTTTTCTGCTCCGGAAGAAGCGGAACTGCTTCCCTCAGTCAATACGAGGCAGGAACCGATCTTAAACCGCTGTTTGATACTATTATCAGTTATATAGAGCCTCCCAAGGGAGAGGAGAATGAGCCTCTTCAGATGCTTATTTCTTCTATTGATTACAACGAATATGTCGGACGTATAGGAGTTGGACGTATTGTTAGGGGACAGATCAAAGTTAATCAGCAGGTTACCGTCTGCGACTATACCGAATCCAAGAAAAATTACAATTCTAAAATAGTTTCGCTGCTCCAGATACAGGGACTTAACCGAGTTCCCGTTCAGGAAGCCAAAATGGGCGATATCGTATGGATCTCCGGTATAGACGGCATCACTATCGGCGATACTATATGTGCCGCCGAAGCTCCGGAGCCGCTGCCTTTTGTGAAGATCAGCGAGCCTACGGTTGAAATGACTTTTGCGGTCAACGACAGTCCCTTTGCGGGCCGTGAGGGAAAATTTGTCACTTCGCGTCAGCTTCGTGAAAGACTTTTCCGCGAGCTTTTAAAGGATGTTTCGCTTCGCGTGGAGGAAACCGACAGCACCGACTCTTTCCGAGTTTCCGGCAGAGGCGAAATGCATCTTTCCATACTCATTGAAAATATGCGCCGCGAGGGATATGAACTGTCTGTTTCCACACCCAGAGTTCTTTTCAAAGAAGATGAAAACGGCAGAAAGCTGGAGCCTATCGAAAGGCTTGTAATCGACGTTCCGGAGGAGAGCGTAGGATCTGTTATGGAAAAAATGGGCAGCCGCAAAGGCGAGCTTGTTTCCATGCATCCGCAGGGAAGCCGCATGCGTATCGAGTTTCTCGTTCCTGCAAGGGGACTTTTCGGCTATAAGAGTGAATTCCTTACCGATACAAAGGGCGAGGGAATTATGAGTCACGTTTTTGAGGGATATGAGCCGTACAAGGGCGATATAGAGCGCAGAAACACTGGTTCTCTTATTTCTCACGAAACCGGCGAAGCCGTTACCTACGGTCTATTTAACGCCCAGGAAAGAGGACAACTCTTTATTCCTGCCGGAACTCCCGTATATGAGGGAATGATCGTCGGCGCTTCTCCCAAGACAGATGACCTTGTGGTAAACGTCTGCAAGAAAAAGCATCTCACAAATACCCGTGCCAGCGGAAGCGACGACGCACTGCGCCTTGTTCCGCCGAGAATCCTCAGCCTGGAGGACTGCCTTGAATTTTTGGCTGACGACGAACTTCTGGAGGTTACTCCCGAAAGCCTGAGAATAAGAAAGCGTATCCTCAGCAATACGCAGAGAGCTAAAATCAGAGGAAACACTAAGAAATGATTTTGGAGGCGATATTATGAAAAAATCAAGAATTTCAGCCGCCGCGCTGTCGGCTCTGCTTTGTCTGGGATGCTTTTGCGGCTGCAATAAGAATGACGAAAGTAGCGGAAAATCTTCGGAAAAAGAATCAGCCCCTATAGAGATGACTTCCGAAAACGCCGATAAACCTTCGGAAAAGGATTCGGACGCACCCGGAGAAAATCAGGGAGAGATCATCGTACCGGACGAGGATTCAGATGAATACGATCTCGGCTCATACCGCATTAGTCCCAACGGAATAAAACTGTATTATGAGGATTCCGAATATCCGCCGGAGCTTATAGAGACTCTTGAAAAATATTTTTTAAGCTTTTCGACAGGAGATTTCGCTTCATATAAAGAATGCATTTTCCCCAGCTATATCGACACTATGGAAAGCTATTTGCAGAAAAATTTTCAATACGGACTTGAAAAATCCTTTCAGACTCAATGCGATAATCTGAGCGTAAATATGGGAGGAAGCTTTGAGATTACCCGGATAAAAGCCGAAAAACCAATAGAAGTGGAATCGGAAGAGGCAGGAGCTGAAGAATTCCTTGATAATCTTGACAGCTTTTTTGGACAGGATTATAAGGAATCGGTAAAAAACGACTGCGACGCTCTCCGTTACATGACTTTCAGCATCATGGCAAAGGACGCCGACGAAAATGAATCTCTGCTTGTAAGCAGCTTCTACATTCTTTTTGCCGAAAAGGACGGAAAATACTACACCTTTGGCTGAGGAGGCAGTAATTATGAAAAAAAATATGATGAAAAGAATTTTTGCACTTGCTTCGTCAACAATAATGATGTGCTCTTTTTCGGCCTGCGGAAAAGGTGGCAGCTCGGAAAGCTCATCTAAAAATGACGGAAACCTTGTCGGCTATGACGGAAATTATTCCCCTGACGATATACCCGACAACGCTTCAACGATCCTAATGACGAAAGAGGAAAGCGGAATGCCGCTCCAGCTTGAATACATCTCCAGTCAGCTCAACTGCGATCAGGGAAAGCTTCTCTGCCGCTATTTCAACGCTATTAGCAATAAGGATGCGGCGACGCTGGAAACGTGCGTTTACGGCGGATATTTCGATCTTCTTCTGGGAAAGGAAACGATCACAGATATTGATGATTATGCCGCAAAGCTTTATAATTCGTATGTTCAGTTTACAGGCGGCAATTTTGTATTCACTTATCTCATTCAGGACAGCACGGCGGAAGCGGAATTTGATATGTATGACGAGATCGTGGCTGCCTTTGCCCCCGAATCTCAGATAGAGGAGCGAACGTCAGTGAATATTGACGCATATTTCAGCTCCGAAGAGCTTAACCTCAGCTCTGTGCCGCTGAAAAACCGCATGGACGGCGAAATGCTTAGCATCGTTATCTATAAGATAGACGGGCAGTATTATATAATGGGATAACATAAAAACGGACGGATTTTCTCCGTCCGTTTTTTCATTTATTCATCGTCAGATGTTGAAGGATTGTCGATCAATTCTGCCGACATATCGTAAAGCTCCTGGAATGTCAGCTTTTCCTCGTCTGTTGTCGCCGGTTTTGATTCAAAGAAAGAGCCGTCAAAGCTTCCCGGAACAGACTTTATGGGATAAGTTCCAAGTAATTCCGCAAAATCTTCATCGTCCGGTCTTGCGCATACGGCATACTCGCAGACGCCTCCGCTTATGACGAGAAAATAATCAGAGTCAGACAGATCACTGTAAAATTCGTTCATGGTCTCGCTGAAAGTTTCCATGTCAAAATCACTCTTTACGTTGTGATTCAAACCTCCGTTGCTGTCCGAGCCTATAATGTAAGTTCCGTCTATGTCAAGACCTTGTTCTTCCATGTCAGCAAGAGCTGAACTAGCCGCTTTGTTCAGGCTGGATGCAGAAACGTTCAGGGATGACTGCTTTGATTTTTTTACATATCCTATCATAGCCGGATATAGTATCATCTCGCAGTGCCAGCCCTCGCCCTTAATCTTATAGAACGGCAGTTCTATCGTCTGTGTCTCGCCGTCGGCTTCGATCGTTACCTCTGCCATGCAGCCGTCTGTTATGCTGTATCTGGTTTCTATCTTGTCGAGGATTCCTGAGGACACTATATCTTCGGGGGAACTCAAATTCAGATCAGTATCTTCAAAGATATCCTTTATATCCCCGAGAGGAGAATTGAGCAGTTCCTCTTCGTCCATTTCCTCAAAATCTTCAAAGCTCAGATCGTTTTTCTCCATATAATCGGCAAAAGTCTTTGCGAACGAAAAAACTTTTTCAATCAGCGTAAGATAATTCTTGTCGATATCTTCGGTTCTTTCAACGCTTATCAGCTTTCCTGTGTTGGCTGCGTCCGAGAGGTCGATATCTTCCATATCCATTAAGTTGTTTATGTCGTCTGCCGCGATATTAAACAGCGAATCTGAAAGATCGTCCGGCAGGAATGAATAGGCGATCTTTTTGATATCCTTTTCATTGACGGCGTCGAGAACATTCTGTATGGCGTCTTCCAAATCGTTCTCCAGAGCCTGTTCCGATTGCTTTCCGGAGTCCTTTTTATCGTCTTTGTCATCTATCTTTCCGCATCCTGTAAAGATGGATGCAGCGCAAATAAAAGCAGTGAATGAAGCAACTATTTTTTTCATAATAATCTCCTTTGCCTGTAATCAGACCTGAGTAGAATAGTTCGGCGCTTCCTTAGTGATATAAATATCGTGGGGATGACTCTCTTTAAGACCTGCTCCGGTGATGCGGATAAACTTTGCATTCTCATGAAGCGTAGGAATATCAATGCATCCGCAGTAACCCATGCCGGCACGGATTCCACCTACCAGCTGGAAAATAGTATCGGCAACTGCTCCCTTGAAAGGAACACGTCCTTCAACGCCCTCAGGAACAAGCTTCTTTGCGCCCTCCTGAAAATATCTGTCAGTAGAACCGTTTGCCATTGCTCCAAGGCTTCCCATTCCGCGATATACCTTAAACTGACGTCCCTGATAGATTTCGGTCTCGCCGGGAGCCTCTGCACATCCTGCAAGAAGCGATCCAAGCATAACAACATTTGCGCCGGCGGCAAGAGCCTTGACAATATCGCCGGAATACTTGATTCCGCCGTCTGCTATAACGGGAATACCGTATTTCTGAGCAACGCAGGCAACATCATAAACAGCGGTGATCTGCGGAACGCCGATACCTGCAACAACACGGGTCGTGCAGATAGATCCGGGACCGATGCCAACTTTCACGCAGTCTGCGCCGGCGGCAATGAGATCCTCGGCAGCTTCGGCAGTAGCAATATTTCCGGCAATAACGGGAATATCCGGAAACGCTTCCTTTACCATTTTAACGCACCTGATAATATTTGCACTGTGTCCGTGAGCCGAGTCAAGTACAAGCACATCTGCCTGAGCGTCTATAAGCGCCTTTGCTCTGTCCAAAACATTTGCCGTTACTCCGATAGCTGCGCCGCAGAGGAGCCTTCCCTTGCTGTCACGGGCAGAATTCGGGTACTGAACAGACTTTTCAATATCCTTAATAGTGATAAGTCCCTTGAGATAACCGCCATCGTCAACGATAGGCAACTTTTCGATCTTGTGTCTGCGGAGGATTTCCTGTGCCTGTGAAAGCGTAGTGCCGACAGGAGCCGTAATAAGGTTGTCCTTTGTCATAACCTCAGAGATTTTTGCGCTGAAATCAGTGAGAAAGCGCATATCCCTGTTGGTAATAATTCCTACCAGCTTATTTTTTGAATCAACAATAGGAACACCGGAAATTTTATATTTTCCCATAAGCTCGTTTGCATCTGCTACAATATGATCCTCAGTAAGGGAGAAAGGATTAACAATAACGCCGTTTTCCGAACGCTTTACCTTGTCCACTTCTTCCGCCTGCTGCTCTATAGTCATATTCTTATGAATAATTCCTATACCGCCTTCACGGGCAATCGCAATAGCCATACGTGAATCGGTAACAGTATCCATAGCGGCAGTCATTACCGGAGTATTGAGTCTAACTGTTTTCGTAAGCTGTGTTTCAAGCTTAATCATATTCGGGGTAACGTCTGATTTTGCAGGAATCAGCAGAACATCGTCAAAGGTCAGACCCTCTTTCTGAAATTTGCTGTTAACATCCGTCAGCATAATAATTCCTCCTTAAAACCCGTAAATTTATTATCTTTAATCATATCATTTTTTTTGCAATATGTCAAGTCCTGCCGCAAATTGTTTATATAGAAATTCCCTGTTGATTTCAGCCGTCTTTTGTCGAAACACACCACCGGCATGTCGCCGGTGACAGTTCACGCTTCCGTCTGCCGCCGGCACAGGTTCTTAAATATAATTCAACGATTTCAACACAAACAGCCATGCTGTAAGAGTGAATGCACTGCACAAAGTCGTAAGCATTACCGCAAAAGCCGTTATCGACCCTTTATGCCCGAAATTCTTTGCCATGACGAAGCAGCTGCCGGTAGTTGCGCTTCCGAGCATAACCAGAATTGCAATAAGCTTCTCTCCGCGGAAACCCAAATAAATCGCCGCTGGAAGAAATATTGAGCAGAACAGTATCAGCTTGATAAAGACAATTCCGGCTGTTACCGCTGTTTTTCCTTTTGTATCGCTGAATTTAAAGGACGCCCCCAAAGCGATAAGCGACAGGGGAGTCGCCATATTTCCAAGATACGATATTGATTTTTCCATTATCACAGGCTGTGAAAGCCCAGACAGCGACCAGAGAATGCCTGCGAAAATTCCAAGTATAATAGGATTTGTGACGATTCCCCTGATGGTAGAAAAAGCAAGCTTCCTGCCGCCCTTGCAGTTTTTCTTATCCGGTGATGTCAGGGACAGAACGATAACGGCGATGATATTATAAATCGGCACCGTCGCGGCGATCATAAGAGCCGCCACAGTCGTTTCGCCATAAATATTCTTCACAAAAGCAATACCCAGAATTGCCGCACTGCTGCGGTATGATGCCTGAATGATCTCTCCCCTCTCCGCTTTGTCCTCGTGAAACTGCGCAAAACTCATAGCAATATTAACGCTGGCGATTGTAACCAGCATACAAAATGATGCAAAGCGCATATCCCAGACCTTACGAAAATCCGCCGTACTCAGATCCATGAAAAGCAAAGCCGGCAAAAGTGTCTTAAACACAAACTTGTTGAGCTTAGAAGTAGTATGATCGTCAAGCAGTCCGGTTTTTCTGGCAAATCCACCGAAAACCATCATCAAGAATACTGGCAGAGTCGCATTCAGACTGAATACAAGATTTTCCGCAAACATTTCAATTGTATTCCTCTAAAGTCTTGTCAATAATTTTGGCGCATCTGTCCCGCATATCCTCCCATTTGAATTCAGCAGGATTTACCTCCAGCATTTTCATTTCCAGATTATTCATAACGCCCCTTGTTTCGTATGTATAATTTCCCATGGTATTCATAGCGTCTCCCATACCATAGCCGAATTCAACGCAGGGTATAACTTTTGACGGATCGCAGAAGCTTTTCATAGCATTATACTGCTCCTCGGTGAGGGAATACCGGACAATACCCGAACTTGTTTTCACTTCCTGAAGAGCCTGCTTCTTTGCCGATTCAAGACATTTCGGATCGCTTGCTGCCAGCCGTTCGCACTTAATATAGGTAGCTGCCGCCTCTCCTTTCCGGGAATTTTTCACCAGCATACGTGCATTATAGCTGCCCGTAAAAGCATATCCCGAAGCGTCTTTTGATTTCGGAAACGGTACAACCATAATATCCTTATCGGGATTTTCAGCGTTTGACTGTCTCAGCGACCAGCCGTTATCCGCAAAGAAAAGAGTGCAGCCATTGACAGGAAAACTGCTGATAATATCCCGTCTGTATAAATTTTTATCGGAAATATTTTTCATAAGCTCCTGAGCCTTCTGAATTTCAGGCGACATTATATTGCTTTTAAGACTGTCGTTTTCAAAGCTTACGACCGTTTTTCCGGCAGAGGGGATAACTCCCTGACCGAAGAATCCGCCGATACCGTACTTGGGCGTCCAGTCCGGAGACGGTTCGGAAACAAATTTCTCCATCATGGACATAAAAGTATCCCAATCCCATTTTCCCTCGGTATAGAGCTTGAATGGATCTTCAAAGCCGTTGTCGGTCATAATCTTCCGGCTGTAAGTAAGAACCAGCGGATCGCTCATGGAATAGGGCAGAACGTAGTGCTGTCCATTATAGGCAAAAGCTTCCGTCACGCCGCTCATGCCGCTCCAGAGGTCGGAATCCATTTCCAAAATATCAAAGTAAGGATCGAGAGGCTCGAAACGGTCTTTTATTGCACCCTGCGGAAAATATTCAGAATAATAGGGAAAAATATCCACTTCCTCCCCTGCCGAGAGCATAGAATCAAGAATAGTGAGGTTTTCCCCAGGCGTACTTCTTATATAATTGATACTGCCTCCGTACTGATCTTCAAAAAGAGCAAGAGCCGTTGAACGAGGCTCCCCCGAACCGGGATTAAGATCAAAATCCCCCAGCCAAGTAATATTCATTTTATAGGGATCTTCGGTAACAGGCTCGGTAACGTCCGTCATTTCCTCCGGAGTTGACGTCGATTCTTTCGTTTCGCTTGATTTCTTATTTTCACAGGAAACGCCGGCAGACAATATAAGAGCCGCCGCCACAGTACCTGCAAGAGTTCTTTTTATATATTTCATAATGAAAGCCCCTTTCTGCATATTATTATACAACATCCCGATATAAAAGTCAACCAGCCGGCATGAAGCAGCCAAAGTAAACGCTGTTACCCTGATGGCGCTGCTTTTTCCGCTTAAAACCATCCCCCTCCGCCAATGGCGAAGGGGGATGGAAATGAGGGTATATTCTTATTTTTTAGGCAAAGAATCAATAAGATTGATGAGATATTCCTGAATAGCAAGTGCGTCCGCATTCGTCAGTCCGTCGCCCGTATTGGCAACGTCACCGTTAATAATGCCCTTCTCAGTAATATGAGTTTCATCCGAGCCGTTTACTCCGTATACATCAGGATTTCCGATAGCCTGCATAATAAGTACAGCATCATTCAGACGAACTTCTCCGTTACAGTTGGCGTCGCCGTACTTTATTTTGCCGGGATCAACAATCGGAGGAACCTCTCTACCCTCGATAATGGAATAATACGCCGGCTTTGCCTTGTAATCAGCGTCAAAAAGAAGCGGACTCTTGTTCGCTCTCCAGCTGCCGTCATCGGTAATTCCCCACAAAACCACTGCCGAAATACTGTCCTTATGTGCATAGATAGCATCCCAGATGCCCTTGTAGTAATCTGCCTGAACCTTGAAATCAGCTTCCGTAGGATTCTCAGGAGTTGTAACGTCAAGCTCTGTTATCTGAATATCAAGTCCCAGCTTGCTGTACTTATCAAGAGCCTTATTATACATACTAACCGACGGGAAAGCGGCGTCAAGACTCTGACGCGCATCAAGGTGAGACTGCATACCGATACCGTCAATCAGTCCCTTTTCCTTTAAACCGTTAGCCATTTCGATAATAACGTTCATCTTTCCGTCCATATATTCATTGTAATCGTTGTAGTAAAGCTTGCATCCCTTTGGAGCATACTCCCTTGCAAATTCAAAAGCTGGCTCGATAAATGAATTATCTCCGAAAACCTGTACCCATGCAGACTGCTCAGAACCGCTGCTGCCCTGTTCGCCTGGCTGACGGGGAGTTCCCTGATCCGTCCATGCTTCATTTACAACGTCGCAGGCATAGAAATCAATAGTAGGATAAAGCTCCGTGAGAGTTTCAAAATATGCCTTGATATAATTTTCCATTCTCTTGAGCATTTTTTCCTTTGATACCCATTCTCCGTCATTTGAATACCCCTCTTTGAAGAACCAGTCCGGAGTCTGGCTGTGCCATACAAGTGTATGAATTCTCACGGGAATATTATTGTCACGGCAGTAATTAAGAAGAGGCTTTGCAGCGGAGAAGCCTACCTGCGGAACGGTATCGTCGCCTGTTTCCTCAAAATATGCCTGACACGCCGCCTGATTGAGAACAGCGTCGGGCTTCATTTCATTTCCGGCTGTAATGCTTCCAGAAAAATGCTTTTCAACAAGGGCCATTGTCGGTTTGGAACTTAATCCGGAGGGAGTAAATGCCGTACCGATCTTGAAATCGTTGGCAAAAACGTCTTTAAGACCGGGAATATCCTGCTCTATCTCAACAGACGGAGCTTCTGTCACGACAAAATCGTCAATAAACAAATCGTCCTGACCGCCCTCAAAATAAACGTAAACTCCTGTCATTTCATCTGTAAAGCTTACCTTGACATTTTCAACGGACATCCAGTCGCTGCCGCTGAGATTCTGAACAAGGTTGGAATATTTTGTCTCCCCGTCTGCATTTGTATACTGAAAACTAAAGGTTGCTCCGGTATAATATCTGCCCTTGACCTTCGCACTGATATAATATTCTGTGAATGGTTCAAGCTTATCGTCAAGACGAAATGCAGGTCCGTTCCAGTCCTTAGAGCGTCCGCTTGCAAGCAGAGATTTGCTTCCGCTCACCGACGCTTCATCTGACACAGAAATTTCCGTCGTATCATTTTCGCCTCTGTTGGTGAACATAGATACGTCCCCGTCCTCAAAATCAAGAGAAAATACGACCTTTCCCTCAGAATCGGCTGTTTCTGCCGCCGACACTGAAAATGCCGCCGGAACAGCGGCTATACCCATAGATGCACTCATTAAAGCCGCCAGCAGTCTTTTGGATTTCTGTCCTTTCATTTAATTCATTCCTCCCAAAAAAATTACAAATTTGCATTATTTTATATGCAATTTAATTATAGCATGATTTATTAATAAAGTCAATGCAAAATGTATAATATTCGCAACAATTGGCAAATGGTATATATTTTTGGTCAGCCTGAAATTATCTCAACAGTCTTTTCAACAGTCTGTTGAATTCCAAGTTTAAACATCCATGTTAACATCCCTAATGTTGAAAATGTTGAAAACACTGTTGAATGTCCATACTGCGCCATTAGATTTAAACATTCTTTTAAGGAAAATTATTTTCATTCATTTTCGACGAATTTTTTTATAATTCCCGTTATACTTCCTGTTATACTGAAGTGTATTCGCATAAAATCCCTCTGAAAAGGCTGTTAACCATAAAGTAGTTTTAACGTGTCCTCAGAGATTACGCAGCGCTTCTTTGCCCGTTTATAAACGATCCACACAACAAGCAGATGTTGTTTTGTACAAAATTAATGATTATGAATTTTGTTTATTTATAGATTTATACAGAAACAATAAATCAGCTTGTCTTATTGAACATTGTTCAGTATAATATATTTGAACAATGTTTATGGCGGACAGTACCTTCTTTTGGGGGTGTGCACGAACGTATAAAATCGGCATAGGCGTAGCTGCTACATCTTGGAATGAGGTCAGTCAAAAAAGAAAAGCAAAGGCAGAAAATAGAACATCTGCCATTGCAAAGAAAATCAAACGAAATGCAGGAAGAATTAAGCAGAGTAACAAAACAAGAGGATTTTTTGCAGTAATGAGAATAATGCAGAAAACCGATTGGATCGGCTGGAATGAGGCAGACTCAAAATATTGGAACGACAGAGACTGGCTGGGAAAATCACGTCCTTGGAAATGATATTGATATATTAAACAAGCCGTATACAGAATGCTCTGTATACGGCTTGTTTGCATAATTGACTGTTTCGTTCTATAACTGATTTTAGAAAAACTTCTGTATCGGTATCATCCGAACAGGATAAGAGATTTTATCAATAAGCGTTGAGATTCGGAATAAGTCCTATCAGATATTTCTGAATATTTAAAGCGTCATAATTTGTCAGACCGTCGCCGTTGCCCGAAACATCGCCGTTGATAATGCCCTTAGCAGTGATATGAGTCGGATTGGAGCCGTTTATGCCGTATACGTCAGGATTTCCGATCGCCTGCATAATAAGCACGGCATCGTTCAGACGAACCTCGCCGTTGCAATTGGCGTCACCCGGCAGTCTGTCGGGAACAGGAGTAGGAACAGTAGTTGTAGTAGTTGTTGATGTAGTCGAAGTAGTTGTGGTTGTGGTCGTTTTAGTTGTCGTAGTCGTAGTATTATCGGGCGTTCCGTCCATATGAAGAACAACCTTTTCAATGGTTACACCGTTGTCGTGGGGCCACCAGATCATAGCCTTTACAGTAGAACCCACATTTAAAGGTATCTCATAGTCAACGGCAACGATTTTGTCGGAGGGAACATTTACATTGAAATCAACCTGATCCCATTTACCCGTCCATGTGCCAAAGCCGCCGGACGACTCCATGTCGTTTGAATTAACCTTATAGTAAAGTGTAGCGGACTTTGCGCCCTGAGGTGCAAATTCAGCATAATTATTGAGCTGACCATCATCACCCTTTTCCGTACCTACGCTCATATCGCTTGGAGAAAGAACTATATCCTTGCCGGAGGGGCCGGGGTTGGGAGAAGCAGTTGTGGTGGTAGTAGTCTGGGGTTTATTTTCTGTTGTTGTGGTGGTAGTCTGAGGATCGGGGCCGGGAGTTACCGATCCGATGTAAATCTTTGTAACTCCCTCGATAGAGGAAGCTGCCTTGCCTGTCTTGTAAACTTCATAGAGACCGGCGGCGGCTCCTACAAGACCTGCGTTGTAGTCGATAGCGACCTCGTTGGTTTTGTAGTCGTCGATAACGTCGGAATACTGTCCGCCTGCGGTAGGGCCGCCTGCGAGAGCTCCGATAAGCACCTTTCCGTTTGTGGGGTGGTATGTCTTTGTACCTGTAGAGAATCCGTACTGACCTTCATAGCCCTGATATCCGGAAGCTGCACGATGATGCGTGTTCTTTGCGGAATTTGAGGAAAATCCCGTAACAAAGCAGGTATTGAACTGATTCTGACCGAGAAGGTAAGTCATCTGACCTTTGCACCAGTTTGTGTAGTCAGCATTTGAGTGCTTACTTGCGATAAGAGCAGACATTTGAACCGAGCAGTTGTATCTTGCACTGCCCCAGTCGTCCATACAGAGATAGTTACTTCCGCTGCATAATCCGCCGAGATAGCTATTTACCTTGCTCCAGTCGCCTGTTATCTCAGCGTAAACGCAGGCAGCTCCGAGACCTCTGTTGTCCCAGCCGTCGCACCAGCCAAGATACTGAGTCTGCTTACTTGCGCAGTCGCTCTTGTACTTTTCGTTCTTTGTTGCAAGATAAAGCCAGCCAGCAGCGTTAGCCTGTTCGTCCTGCGGGCTTGGGTCGTTAGTAACATAGAAGCCTGTAGGACCGTTTCTTTCAATAGTGTTGTGCTGAGTGGAGAAATTGTAGAGAGCCTCTGCATACTTCAGATCCTCAGCGTTACCGAAGTTCAAGTAGTTGAGTGCAAGAGCAGCCGCATAGTTGGCGGCAATATCGCTGGCGCTGTTGGATGTCCAGAACATCTTTCTGCCGCCCTGCTGTTCAGGAGCGCCCCAATAGCCGTGATCTTCATCGCCGTCGCCTTTCTGGTATAGAAAGCTTGAAACGCTGTTTCCGTTAAGCTTTGTTGATCTCTTGAAGAAATCGCAGAAATGATCTGTAATAACTTTAAGGTGCTCGCCCTGACCCGCAGCATCGTAAGCGTCCTTGAACTCATAGTAGCTGCAGCCGAGAACAGATGCTGCATATCCCTGCGGCAGACCGAACATAGCGTGGTCGCCGGCATCGTGAAAACCTCCCACTACCTCGTCGGTGGTATGGCAGTTTCCTCTCCATGACATTGCGCCCTTGGTCTGAACCTCGTTTCCGCACATATTTGCATCATAAAAATAGAGAGAATACTGAAGAAGTCTGGCGTAATCGTCAGTGTCTGCCGCAATTGCTGTAAGAGAGGGCGTCATCGTATTAGAAGATAACGGTGCAGCAAGTGCAGAAACAGCAACAGCTCCGCCAAGAACCAATGATTTGATCTTGCTGATAGTCTTATGCATATTATCACACTTCTTTCTGAAAATTTGAATATATGCCTATAATATGTCGCAATATTATTATACAATGTTTCAATAAATAGTTTTTTACATTTCAATTACAAAATAATTACAATAAGATTAAAATTAATCAATTCGTAACAGTTTCATCATAGATAATCCAAAAATATCTACGCATTGTGCATTTTTGTCAAAAAGGACGGACGGTATAAATACCGTCCGTCCTGAATTTTCAATGCTCTGCTTTACAGCTTATTTGGGTCAAGAGTATCAACGAGATTAATCAGGAATTTCTGAATCATGAGAGCGTCCTGGTTTGTAAGGCCTGTACCGTTTTCATAAACATCAGCGTTTTCAATTCCCTTGGAGGAAATATGCGTTGCATCACTGCCGTTTTCGCCGTATACATCGGGATTTCCGAGTGCCTGCATAACGAGTACGGCATCGTTCAGACGAACCTCGCCATTGCAGTTGGCGTCGCCCCATACACGGTCTGACGAGCCGCCTTCCACAGCCTTTATCTGTACTGTTTTAGTTACTCCGCCGGGGAATGAAACCGTAATATCGTATGTTCCCGCCTTTTCGATGGTCACATTGAAAGAAATCGGTGTTTCCGAACTTATCTTGACATTTTCGGAATCAACAGATACATTCCAGTCTCTTGTCGGTCTGTCCCAGCCTTTTATTCCGACAGTTACAGTTTCCCCCGTATTTACTTCGGTCTTGTCGGGAACAAGAGTATATTCAGGCTCTTCCGCCTTTGTCAGTTCGATCGTTATATTAGTGACCGGTTCAGTCCAATCAAAATCCTTGACCGTCCATGAAGTTTTTTCGCTTACATAGCCCTCAGGCAAAGTTTTCAAGGTAAGCGTATATTCACCGGGATTCTGTTCCTCCCATGCGTAGTCCGATACTTGGATTGTCTTAGGGTTTTCGTCAGCCGTATTCCACTCAGCAGCTTCACCGTAGGTTTTATGACGCTCCATTGAAAGCTCTGCACCAGAAAGAAGATCTCCCGTTTCCTTGTCTACGACTGATACAGTCACATAATATTCTACCGGTTCAACAATAACTGAACCGCCGCCGAAATCAAAACTATCATTGATCTCAGATGCATTTGTCTGAATTGTCTTGAACGTTGAAGCGTCTCCGCCGTAAAGATTTGCAGCAGATGCGCAGGCTATTACAAAACAGCCGTTGTAATCGAGAGCACCCTCGGTAAACTGATATCTGTCAGCATGATCTTCGTAGTTACCGGAACTGTCCTCGCCGCCTACAAGCATGCCGTAATTAGTATACTTAGCCTCAGGATTCTGAGCTGATGTAACTCCCTCTCCTCCGGGGTTAGCCGCACGGTGGTGGATATGGGTAGGCCACTTATCGCCGAATCCCAGCAGATAGCTGTATCCGCGGCTGTTGTTGCCGAGAATGAAGTCCATCTGATATTTCGCACCCTTTGCAAAGGATGAATTGGGATCTCCGTTGGCAAGCAAATAAGAGTTCATCTGTTTAGCGCAGTTGTAGCGTGATGCGCCCCAGCCGTTGGCATTGTAAGTGCCCTCTTTAAGTCCGCCCTGATTGTTAAGCTCAAACTCCAGCTCGTCGGCAAAAGCCTTATCGCCGGTAGCCTTGTACATTAGAGCCGCATAGCCCTGCCATACCTTATCCCAGCTATATACATGATAGTCGTAAATACCGCTGTACTGTCCCCTGTCCGGCGTAAGAGACGGCTTGCTGCCTGCTCCGTTTATCCAAAGCCATGCCTCCGCAAGTGCAAATTCATCTTCACACATGGAGTCCGTAGGATAGAATTTACTGAGACCATCACCCTCGTTTCCTCTGTTTTTCTTTCCGAATTCAATGAGCGCCTTGGAGTATTCCAGACATTTTTCCGCATATACCGGATCGCTGTCCTTGAAGATATATGCCGCGCCTGCAAGACCTGCCGCCATTTCGCCGCAGACAGCGGAGTTGTTTTTTCCGGCTGTAAGCCAGTAAACAGGACGATCATAGGTCTGAACTTCCGGAGCTGTCCAGATGCCGTGGTCTACGTCGCCGTTAGCTACAACATGAGCGATAGCCGCAACGTTTCCCAAACCGTCAAGAAATGTCGTCTTCATAAGGTAATCGGCAGCCCAGCGCATCTCATATTCAAGATGATCCCTGCATCCCGCTTTCTCGTAGATGCCCTCGTTAAGATATTCGGACATAGCCAGACTTGACGCTCCAAAGCCAATAGTCAGATTGAATTTGATGTGATCTCCGGCATCATGCCATCCGCCGGAAACGTCGATCTTTCCGTCCCCGTCCGGATCAACAATAGATTTGAGAGAGCCATCCAGACTTCCCACAGACGCATTTGCGTCGTATGTATGGCAGTCTCCTCTCCATGTAAGAGGACCATCCGTGATACCTGTTCCGCAGGCGTTGGAATCAAAGAAGTAGAGGGACATTGCCAACGCTTCGTAATAATTGGGATCATCGGCTGCCGCAGCGCTCATTCCTGCGCCCAAAACCGGAACGGATGTAGCGGCAATAATTGCCCCCATAAGACCGGCAGCAGTCTTTTTGAACTTTTTTGTATTCATTATAATAGCTCCTTTCGTAAATATGCCTATTTCTCCCATAGCTATTTACAATATAATTATTATTTATTATACCATATTTTTTCAATAATTTGTTACGAAATTGTGTACATTTTTAATAAAGGATTATCTTTGTAAGTTTCAGCAAAAAAAGCAAATATATATTGTACAAAATCACAAAAAAGCCTGCCCGGAATAAATCCGGACAGGCTGCATATCATTCCAGCATTTTTGCCTCATAAAGAAGCCATTTATCATTATTCCTCACATAAAGCAAAACTGAGTTCAGAGGATCAGAACCGGAAAAAATATAGACATCACATTCATACAGCATGCCGCCGGTATCTATTACGGTTTCTCCTATCAGATCTCCCGGAATGACGTCATATAACTCCGCCGAATAGCGGTAAGTAACCGGAACAGTGGTATTTCCCGAAGGATCAGCCGTTTCCGGCGGAAGTTCTATATCCGGATATGTCGTAACAGTAACAGTAACCGTTGTCTGTAAAGTAGCCGTTGTCCGCATAGTAGTTGTGATAGTCGTTGTAGTTATTTTAGTATTAGAAGTCACGGTAGTAATAATTGTAGTACGGGTCGAAGTTGTAGAAACCGGCGATGTCGGTATTGGAGGAGGAGTTGTTGTAATCGGCCTAACTGTAGTTACCGACGAAGTCGTAGTCGGCATAGGTTTCATTGTTGTCGGCGGCGCAGCTGTGAATGTTGCCGAAACCGTTACAACAGTTTCCGAAGATACGGTCTGAGTCGTTCTGCGAGATGTGGTTTTCAAAGTTGTTACAGGTATTTTCGTCATTGTTGACGTTTTCACATACTCATCTGTTGATACAGCCGGTGGTGTTGTTATATCCGCATAATGCTGCGATGCGCTCGTCCGTGCGGATGTACTTGAAACAGCTGCGGTCTGACTCGCGGACGAAGTTTCTGAAGTTTTGGCAGGTGAGGTCGTCCGGACAGAAGTTTCCCTCGTTTCATCAGTATCTGATACCGCAGAAGCCGTAGTATAGTATTCCGCGCCGTCCGAAGAAGTGACAATATATTCCGGCAGCGTCGTAACATCCGGATCTTTGGTTATTCTGGACTCGTCGGTTATGATATATCTGTCGTTGAATTTCTTTTCCAAAGCCTGCCTGGCAGTCTCATTTTTAATAACAAAAATTCCGGTAAGAAACACAGCAAACATCCCTGCAAAGGCAAGGGTATAACGTCTTACAGCAGCTGCGCGCTTTCTTTTGCGGACAAGTCTGCGGTCGGCTTCACGAAATACTATTTCTGCAAACTCGTCATAATTTTTCATAGACAAACCCCTCCTTCTCCAGTTCTGCTTTTAAAGCCCTTTTAGCTCTGTAAACAAGATTTTCGATCTGACGGTTCGTTTTTTTCATTACCTTTGCTGCTCCGGAATTGTCAAAGCCTTCAAAGAAAATAAGATAAAGCACCTGACAATAATCAGAACTCAGTTTTTTTATAGCCCGATGAAGCTCTATCCGCTGTTCTTCTTTTATGTATTCCTGTTCAAGATCCGTTTCATCGGAAAGATTATAGAACTCCTCTGCGTCAAGTTCCTTTCTTCTTTTTTTCTTGCGAAAAAAATCTGCGGTAGTATAGCGGCAAATGGAATACAGCCATGTTTTAAATGAGCTTTTCCCCGAATATTTCGGTTTTTTCACCGCCAGCTTGACAAATACTTCCTGAACGATCTCTTCCGCAAGGCATATATCCTTTACTGTGCTGTTGGCAAAAAATATCATTCCGTCACGATATTCGCGAATAATTTCTACAAGGGCGTCCCTATCGCCGTCAAGAAAACGGTAATAGTTTTCCGCTCCGTTATCCATAGCTTCTCCTTTCCCTCAACATAGTTATATATGTTAGTCGTTTATTGTTATGCAAATCTCTCACTATTTCAGAATCTGTCATGTATCATAGTAATTATACTACATAACGACAGCTTTCGTCAAGGGGAGCCGTTAATTTCAGCGCTAAACTGATCACTGCTCTGAGGTAAATCCGACTGGTAGATATTAAACCATGCAGTTACTTCAGCAATATAAGTTACCTTACCTATAATAATATAATTTTTCTGTGCATTCGTCAAGAAAAAATTATTGGTAAATCTGCACATAATATAAATTATGATTGAACAAATTTTCTCCACGCAAAAATTAAAATGAAACATGAGATACAAAGAGAAACAGAGAAAAACAGAGAGTTTATAAGAGAAAAAAGAATATATATTAAAAAAAAACCGGTTTTACTCTTGACAAGTTTTGCGCTTTCATGTATAATAATTATTGTTGCTGTGCTTAGAGCTTCGCTTAAACAGCGCAGCCCAAAAGCACACCGGAGTCTTTTCTCCGGATCACTTATATTTTCAGGAGGAATTAAATATGTCAACTACACTGACAAAGCCTGCCGAAGTAACACGCACATGGTATATCCTCGATGCAGAGGGAAAGCCGCTGGGACGTGTTGCAGCCAAGGCAGCTCATATTCTCAGAGGCAAGCATAAGCCTACTTATACTCCCAACGTAGACTGCGGAGATCATGTTATCATTATCAACTGCGAAAAGGCTGTTCTCACAGGAAAAAAGCTTGAGCAAAAGAAGTATTACTGGCATACAGGCTGGATCGGCGGACTCAAGTCTATCGCTTATAAGGATATGATGGCTAACGAGGCTGACAGAGCCATGATGATCGCCGTAAACGGCATGCTTCCTAACAATACTCTTGGCAGAGCACAGCTCAAAAGACTCAGAACATACAAGGGCGCCCAGCACAATCAGGCTGCTCAGAAGCCCGTCGCTTACGAGCTTTAATTAAAAAGGAGGCGTTTACAGATGTACGAATCAAAAGTTAAATACTATTACGGAACAGGCAGAAGAAAGCATTCCGTTGCAAGAGTAAGAATTTATCCTGGTTCAGGAAACGTTACTATCAACGGCAGAGGTATCGACGACTACTTCGGTCTTGAAACTCTCAAGCTTATTGTTCGTCAGCCTCTTGCTCTTACAGACAACGTTGAAAAGTTTGATATTATCTGCACAGTTACCGGCGGCGGTGTTACCGGACAGGCCGGCGCAATCAGACACGGTCTTTCAAGAGCACTTCTTGAATTTGATCCCGAGCTTCGTCCTATCCTCAAAAAGGCTGGATTCCTTACTCGTGATCCAAGAATGAAGGAAAGAAAGAAGTACGGTCTCAAGGCTGCCCGCCGTGCTCCTCAGTTCTCAAAGAGATAATTTCCCCTTATCCGGACTGCACACCAAAATCCTCGCAGGATTATCCTGCGAGGATTTTTTATACCCTTATTCCATAACTTCAAGTATCTCATTAATCTCGCACATTTCAAGCATTTTCAAACGAAGTTCATCCCTGTGCTCCGGTCTTGCCATGTAATAAAGATATGTTTCAAGCAGATTAAAAACTCCGGCAGTTCTTCCCTCTATTTTAAACTGACTGAACCCCATGGGCACATATTTCTTCCATATTTCTTCCGGAGTTATATGGTTTTTCAACTTTTTAGCCTCGAAAATAGTTCTGTTTACGCAATTGCATTCAAATTCCGCAGAACTTTCCGGATGCTCTCTAAAAAATCTGTCAGCGTCAAAGGGAGTATCCGGATATTTCCTTACATGATTCGCGTATGCTATCTGTTCAAGTCCCATTGTCTGGTAATGATGTGAGCGGTGTTTACATCTGGGATTGCAGCAGGCATTTACCAGCAGCTCGCACTTTGACTTATCAGAAATCTTTTCAAGAACCTCAAAATTATGATTAAGGTCATAATCAATAACAACTATGTGATAATCTTTCTCTAATTCCTTATAAAGTCTGTCTGCGTCGGTTATGCGTTTACAGGTGGAACTGGTTATCTTATAACGAGGAAAATGCTTTCTGATATAATCTTCAAGAATCGGAGAAACAACTATAACCTCGTTAAGTCCGTTATCAGCCATACTTAATATCATGTTGCAGAATTTATCGCTTAGATGCTTTTTTTCAAGCATAGGATTTGTAAAAGTAAACCTCGCAGGTATGCCTCTTTTATTCAGCGTTGTCAGAACAGATTTTATAAAATTTTTATTACAGATATTCTGCTGTGTACGTCCGCCGTTCCATATGGCAGGCGGAAACGTACCATAAACAGATGCAATTTCCACGCCCTCGCGAAAATATTCGGGAAAGCTTTTCAGCATTTCGGCAAAAACAATATTTAACCTAAAATGACTTGAAAGCCCCGGCAAATGAAACCTCACACTCATCAGTATACCTCCTGAGTCTGTTGAAGAAACCTCATAAAATTATTCTTGTTCTCCATAGCCGTAAGAGTCGGACGTCCCAGATCCTCACGGGAACCGATAGCGCACTTTACTTCGATCAGCCACAAGCCTTTTTCCCTCTTTGCAAGGTCAAGTTCTCTTTCAAGCTCCTCATAGCTGCCGGCACACGCCGTATATGTATATCCGCAGGCAGCAGCAGCAGCAGTAATGTCCGTATTTTTCATTGCTGTGGGCTGTCCCCCGACAGTCTCGTGCGCCTCGTTGTTAATAACGATATGAACCAGATTTTCCGGCGATATACCACCGATTACCGACAATGCTCCCATATGCATAAGCGCTGCTCCGTCGCCGTCTATGCACCATATTTTCCGTTCAGACTGGGCGCAGGCAATACCCAGAGCTATGGACGAACAATGCCCCATAGAACCTACCGTAAGAAAATCATATTTATGGCTCTGACCGTTCTGCTCACGAATTTCAAAAAGTTCACGGCTTGCCTTTCCCGTGGTGCAGACAATAGGATCATTTCCGGAAAAAGCGGTAATACGGCGAATCACTTCCTCTCTCTCCATTGTGTATGAGTTGTCGTAAACCATCTTTCCTCCGTAGGTCAGCGCGCTCTTACGAATTACAAATCCCACCTGCTTACCCTCTGCAAGAAGTTCCCTGAATTTCTCCATAGCGGCGAATAACTCCTCCTCCGTGGTTTCAGGGCTTACAATAAACGGAGTAATTTCCATATCCTCCAGCAGCTTCACGGTCACCTGACCCTGATAGATATGCTGCGGCTCGTCATGCACTCCCGGTTCGCCCCTCCAGCCGATAACAAAAATCATGGGAATTCCGTAAACCCTGCCGTTAAGCAGCGATGCAGCAGGATTAATAATATTTCCCTCTCCAGAATTCTGCATATAGACAACCGGCACTTTTCCCGTGGCAAGATAATATCCTGCACCCAATGCGGCGCAGTTTCCCTCGTTGGCTGCTATTATATGATGATTCTTATCTATACCATAAGTATTAACCAGGTAGCTGCAAAGCGCTTTCAGTTGTGAATCCGGTACGCCAGTGTAGAAATCAGCTCCTATTATATCAACAAATTTTTCAACTTTCATATTACTCAACCCTTGCGTTATTTATTGCTTCCAGCTCAGAAACAGTATCGATCTCGACTATATCTTCATGTGAAACAGGATGTACCATAAGCCGGAGCAAATCAAGATTATCATTAACAACATCGTCCCAGAATAGCGATTCATAGCCGTATGTGCCATATCTACCCCGAATTTTATCCGAAAGTATCTTTCCGTCCTGCCGTTTCAGATATGCGATCCCCGTCATGAGATACTGATTTTCTCCCGACTTACCAACTCTCGTTATAAATCCGTCCTCATTGGTATCGAATACCCAGTCATCTGTTTTACCCTCGGTATATTTTCCAAAATAGCACGAACAGTCCGGAACTGCCGAAAGTATATCCTCATTACTCACAAAAAGATCGGCTTCACAGATAAAGCAGTCCCCTTTTTCAAGAAAATCTGCGGCATAGTAAATAGATGAAATATTATTTACCGTCTCATAGTCGGGATTTTCCACAATTTCAACGTTAAGGTATTTCTCACGCAGATAATTAAACTGCTCCCCCAGATAACCGACAACTACATAGATTTTCCCTACTCTGCGCCGTTTCAGCGCATTTATCACCGTTTCGATCATAGGTACGTCACGAACCCTTATAAGGGGCTTTGGCGTCGTTTCGGTCAGCGGACGCATTCTCGTCCCCATTCCCGAAGCCATTATAACTGCATTTTCCATTATTGCTTATACACCACCGGAATCGCTATATTAAGGGATTTAAGTGCATCCTCAAATACCTCGAAAAAGTCGCGGATGTCCTTATCGTCAATAGCTCCCAGAGCGCAGAGACGGAAAGTATTTGTCGTTGAGATCTTGCCGGGATATATAGTAAATCCCCTCTCATAGCAGTAATCGTGAACCGCCTCAAAGCTCCAGTTGGGATCGTCGGGATAAACCGCCGAGGAAACCAGTCCGGCTCTATGCTCCGGCTTTATGACCTGACGGAACCCCAGCCTGTCAAGTCCCTCGTTTATGGCGTTAAAAACTCTTGTATGGCGTGCCCATTTATTTTCTTCACCCTCGGCAAAATACTCCTCCAGCGCCTGTTTTGCTGCATAAACCGTCTGAACGGGCGGCGTAAAATGCATCTCTCCGGTCTTTTCAAAGAAATCGTACTGCAAAAACAGATTGCAATAATAGGAACGCTTCGGATATGCGGCGGATTCCTCTATAATCCGGCGGTTTCCGATAATAAAGGACAATCCGGTCATGGCCATAAGTCCCTTTTGCGCCGACGCCATGCAGAAATCAATATTATCCTTTTCGATGTCAATAGGCCGCATCGCCAGCGTAGACGTGGTATCTACAGTAAAAACTGCGCCGTATTTATGAGCAAGCGAGCCTATTTCACGAATGGGATTAAGAATTCCTGTACCCGTCTCATTGTGAGTCGTATGCACAAGCGCAATGTCGGGATCATTTTTAAGCGTCCGCTCGACTTCGGCAAGATCGGGAAGCTGATCAACGGGGAATTTCAAGTCGATATGAGGCAGTCCGTAATATTGGCACACCTCGACGGCCCGTGCGCTGTAAGCTCCGTTATTGACCACCAGAATCTTTTTTCCCTCCGGCAACAGTGAATTAATACACACGTCAATGTTTATCGTACCCGAACCGCAGAACAGCACGGATGTATATTTGTCCGGATCGCCGTGAACTATTTTCACCAGATCGGTACGCATTTTCCGCATAATATCGCCAAATTCCTTTTCTCTGGGACAAATGTCCGGAACTGCCTGCGCCATTTTTACGCTATCGGTTGTAGTTGAAGGTCCGGGATTCAAAAGAATATTTCTTTTTATTTTTTCCATAATTATCCTCCGATTAAAGCTCGTCAATAAGCGTTATAATTTCTTTTATAGGCATGAGACGGTCGTCCGCCTCTTTAGCGCGGTGATACCGCAAAATATCCCTTGCCGTCTGCTCCATAGCCGGAAATGCGCTTCTTGTAAGCTGATTTGCATAGATGACTACGTTTACGCCGTGCCGTGCAAGCTCGCCTTCCGTTATCTCGTTAAAGGACGTTGGAACGACAACAATAGGAGTATTATTATCCGCTTCCCTGAATTTATCGCAGAATTCCAATATTTCAGAGGGGTTCTTTTTTCTGCTGTGTATCATTATTCCGTCTGCTCCGGCATCAACATATGCAAAAGCGCGGTTCAAAGCATCCTCCATACCCTGTTCCAGAATCAGACTTTCAATCCGTGCGATTATCATAAAATCATCGGTAAGCTGAATTTTCTTTCCGGCACGGATTTTTTCGCAGAAGCGTTCTATAGAATCCTGCGTCTGCACCACCTCGTTGCCAAAAAGTGAATTTTTCTTCAAGCCGGTCTTGTCCTCGATGATGATTGCGGAAACTCCCATTCTTTCAAGAGTACGGACAGTGTAGACAAAATGCTCGATAAGTCCGCCGGTATCACCGTCAAATATGATCGGCTTTGTAGTAACCTCCATAACGTCGTCGATAGTGCGAAAACGTGACGTCATATCTACGAGTTCAATATCCGGTTTGCCCTTTGCGGTTGAATCACAGAGAGAGCTTATCCACATTGCGTCAAACTGATCGAGTCCGCCGTCGTTCTCCACAATGGTTTTTTCAGCGATGAGTCCAGTCAGACCGCTGTGAACCTCGATAGTCTTAACGATTGGACACATCCTGATAAGCTGTTTCAGTCTCTTGCGTCTGTATTCGGGCATCGCCAGCTTTTCACGAATTTTCATATCAATTCTTTTAACATTCTCGTTGTATGTATAAGGAACGTCGATTATCTTGCCGCCGTACCTGTTCAGCAGAGACTCGGCATTGTCACGAATTGCTTTCATAGGGCCGGATTTCCAGTTATCGCCGTGTATAATATAGTCGGGGCGGAGCTTTTCAATGATTTTATCGTACATAATATCGTCCTGTATAACTATTTCATCGGCAATATTAAGCTCCCTAACAATGCTTATCCTTTTCTCAAAATCAATGGTCGGAAAGCGGTTGAAGCGTATCATAGCGGAGTCGCTGAGTATTCCGACAATAACCTTTCCGTATTTTTTTGCCTCGGACAAAATATTAATATGCCCTTCGTGAATAACATCCGTGCAGAAACACGTATAGACTGCTTTCATTATATTTTAAATTCCTCCTATATCACAATTAAACGACATAACGCTTTACATATAATTATAACACAATTAACATCAAAATGCAACCGATTATTAAAAAACTGTAATAAATATAAAAAGTCCCCTCACGGGGACTTGAATAGTTAATGATAATAAGTTATTGCATTACAATATAAATAAGGTGAATTGGTATTACCATGCTTATATAGCCCTGCCTGTCCCCATTTAGATACAGCAATAACCAACTCAGAATAATTTCCGTTTGAAGGATCTGAAATACGCTCGGAAACTATTGCAGAATGTTCAACTGAATTATTATACCAGAATACCATTTTATAATCCACATATGGAATGTTACTATAAGTATAGCTACCATTGCCCCAATATGCATTTGGGTAATTCATCCATCCATCTATTATTAAGTGTATCTTGAGAATACCAAGCATACGAGTGACAATTATATTTACCTGTAGCATTTCTTAATATAATTGCAGTTGGATAAGTTACATCAGTTTCACTATTTATTCGTTTCAAATCAGAAGCAGATACTGGTTATGATGTAAAAACTGTAACTGACACTGCTGTGCCATTAGAAGTCGAAACGGTTCCGGAATACGAAGCGTTAATAGAATCTTCTTGAAACCCTAATACAGCTGACCCTTCTGAAATACAATGTTCCTCCGCAAAGCTTACTAGATCAACGTTACCAGAATTATGACTCAAAAGTTTAAAAGGTAACTCTTTAGAAAATTCACCATAAACATCGAAATCAAGTTTTTGATCGTACTTATTTAAAATGACTTTCTCCAATTTTGCGACCTCTGACTCATCCATCTGATCTATAACAGTATTTTGTGTCAGCAATGCCTCAATATAAGAGAAACGCAGGGTGTCGATATTTTCATCCGCTGTCATATAAACCGGTTTTGCTTCGTACTTATCCAGAAGAACAGAAGCACAATCCGGACGACTCATTAATTCTTTTGCACCATTAAAGTGGTCAATAAGTATTTCAACTCCGGTTTGAGCGTTATCAAATGCATATATATCAACAAAAAAAGGATAGTCTGCAACTGCATCTGCCAACTCACTTGTAGTCATTTCCGCTAAGATGTCATCAGGCAATTCTAACATCTCGCCTCTAATAATGCGGCTTTTAGTTTGCTGCCATTCAGGAATCTGCATTATATCGTCGTAAAAAGCAGATGCAGAAAATTCATAATCAAAATCGTCATTTAAAGGTTCAGCATAGACATTTAATCCAAGGCAACTACAACCTATCAATAAACCACACAAACATGAAACTGCTCTTTTTATAAGTCGCATAAATACGCCCCCTATTTTAAAAATATTTACAATCTAAAGTCTAAGCTTTTAAGGCAGAATAATACAAGATTAAAATTTATTATCCCCAGATTATATGATTATAATATCATTCATTTGTTTCCCTGCCAATATCTATGGCACGAAATGCATATTATTATTTTATTTTAACATAACATTAGCTTTGATCAGTCCCGAAATCTCACAAAAACGTTATGCAGTACGAACATTTCGATCCGAAATGAACATCTGTCTATTCTTACTTAAAACACTACAAAATCACACGAAAAAAAGATAAACAAAAACTGCTGTTCCATATTAAAGAACAGCAGTTTTCCTTTGCAACGGTAACATAATCACAATGTAACCATTTGCGTATAATGTTTGATTTGGTGGACCATCAGGGACTCGAACCCCGGACCGACCGGTTATGAGCCGGGAGCTC